>CAZCDJ010000011.1:6775-24094 GCA_964497655.1 uncultured Oscillospiraceae bacterium
ACTTCTGGTTCAGGGAGCGGTATTTGTCCATGAACTTCTCGGTGCTGGACTATATGGGCAAGCCCCACATCGGCGTGTACGAGAAGTTCATGGACAAATACCGCTCCCTGAACCAGAAGTACGACAAAGAGCAGTATGTGGTGCCCTATCTGATGAGCAGCCACCCGGGCAGTACCCTTGCAGACGCGGTGGCGCTGGCGGAGTACCTGAACAGAACCGGACGCCGCCCGGAGCAGGTGCAGGATTTCTACCCCACCCCCGGCACCGTGTCCACCTGTATGTACCACACCGGCATAGATCCGCTTACCATGGAGCCGGTTTATGTGGCGGTGACGCCCAAGGACAAGGCCATGCAGCGGGCGCTGCTGCAATTCCGCAACCCGAAAAACCGGGAGCTGGTGCTCGCCGCCCTGCGTGAGGCGGGACGGGAGGACCTGATCGGCTTTAGCAAGGAGTGTCTTGTGCGCCCCCGTGCCCTCTCCGGCGAGGGGAGACCCGGCGGCGGAGCGGGGAAGCGCCCCTCCACCGGCGGGGGGAGAAAGCCGGCTGCCGCGGGAAAGAGCGCTCCGCCCCCGCCGCCCGTGGCGGAGGATAAGAGCGCCCGGCGGGGCAAGGGCTGGGCAAAGCCCAAGGCGAAAACCAAGTCCGGCGGCAGGGGGAAGCGGAAATGATCTGGCTGCTTATCGCTTACCTGCTGTTCATCAATCTGGACGGCTTTCTGCTGATGGCCGGGGATAAATCCCGGGCCAGACACGGAAAGCGCCGCATTCCGGAGGCCACGCTGTTTCTGGTGGCTGTGCTGGGGGGCAGCGGCGGGGTGCTGGCGGGGATGTACGCCTTCCGGCACAAGACCCTGCACCAGAGCTTCACCATCGGAATCCCCCTTATTTTGTTTTTTTGAGACGGCGCTGACCCTCATTCTCATCTATCTCACCAGATAACGGAGGGGAAATCATGAAAAAGGCTTTGAAAATCGTGCTGATCATCCTTGGCGTCGTGGTTGTGGCGGTGGGCGGACTGCTGGCCTATCTCTCCATCACCGAGTACCGCCCGGACGAGACCGAGACGGTAGGCGTGCAGGTCTCCGGCGAGAGCGAAACGCCGGGGGAGAGCATCTCCATCCTCAGCTGGAACATCGGCTACTGCGGACTGGGCGAGCGAGCCGATTTTGTTCTGGACGGCGGCAAGGGCGACGGACGCCCTGAGAGCCGAGAGGAATTTTTGGGCTATTATAACGGCGTGCTGGATACGCTGACCTCCCTGCAGCCGGACATTTTCCTGCTCCAGGAGGTGGACGAGAATTCCCGCCGCAGCTACGGGCTGAACGAGTCGGAGGCGCTGCCCCAGAGCCTGAGCCAGTATTCCAGCGTCTTGGCGCTGAACTACTCCTGTGATTTTGTCCCCTTCCCCTGGCCGCCCATCGGCCGGGTGAACGGCGGCATCCTCACCATGACGGACTATGCCGTGCAGGGGGGAGAATCGGAGCGCATCTCCCTGCCCTGTCCCTTCTCCTGGCCCCTGCGTACCGCCAACCTGAAGCGCTGCCTGCTGGTGAGCCGCATTGTGCTGCCGGACACGGACAAGGAGCTGGTGATGGTCAACCTCCATTTGGAGGCCTATGACGACGGCGAGGGCAAGGCCGCCCAGACCGCCATGCTCATGGACTTTATCGAGAGCGAGTACGCAAAGGGCAACTATGTGATCGCCGGAGGCGATTTCAACCAGACCTTCCCCGGCGGGCTGGACGCCTTCCCCATGCAGAGCCCCGACCTGTGGGCGCCCGGTACGCTCTCCGCGGAGGATTTGCCGGAGGGCTTCACCTTTGCCTATGACACCACCACGCCCTCCTGCCGCTCGCTGGACCGGCCGCTGGATGCCGCCGACCCGGATTTCCAGTACTATCTGATTGACGGCTTCATTCTCTCCCCCAACGTGACGATGGAGAGCGTGGAGACACAGGATTTGGGCTTCCGGTGGAGCGACCACAACCCGGTGCTCCTTCGCGTGACGCTGGCGTAGGCAAGGGATCTGCTCTTGCCCTGTGGGGTTCCCGCCAACCCGCACAATCGCATATGAAAACGCGAGGGCGTCACCTGTTCGGTGACGCCCTCGCTGCTTTTTTTCCAAAACGCCGCGCCTTACATGGCGTCCAGCAGACCCTTCAGGCCGCTTTTGGCGAAAATACCCTTGTAGTAGGCCAGTTCCCCGGCAATGTAATCGTCCAGCACCCGCATTCCCAGCACCTCCACCGGGGCCTTGTCGTCGGTGAGCAGCTCCTTGCCCTGACGGTAGACGGACAGATTGGAGCCCACCTTGCCCATCATATTCGCAAGCTCCGCGTCCTCCACGGAGGCGAGGCCTGCCTCCAGCGCGTCGGCAGGGTCGGTGCCCACCGCGGCGAACAGCACCCGGTTGCTGTTATTGGGCACGTCCACGGTCAGCACCTGATCGAACACGGAGGCAATGGTGTCGCACAGGGCGGCATTGATGCTGCCGGCGCTGTCGCTGGCCATGTTCAGGTTCACCGCCATCACACCGCCGGGGGTCAGGTGGGATCTCACCAGAGCGAAAAATTCAACCGAGGACATCTGGAAGGGGATGATGATCATCGGCTCCGTCATCACCGGTGTTGGCTACTGCCTGTACTACTTCGCCAATAACATCCTGATTCTGGTCATCGCCTCCTGCCTGTACAGCTTCGGCTTTGCGGCTGTGACCCAGATGCCCATCGCCCTGCTGATGACCATGTGGTTCAACAAGAACCGCGCGACCTTCATGTCTGTCGCCTATGCGGGCGGCGGCATCGGCGGCGCGATCTGGGCTCAGGTTGTCGCCCGCCTCATCGCCGGCCCCGGCTGGCGTCTCTCCTTCGTCTACATGGGCATTCTGGCTGCCGTTTCCGGCGTGCTGATTTGCCTGTTCCTGGTTAAGAAGTGCCCGCAGGAAATCGGCCAGACCCCCTACGAGGGCAAGCCCGGCGCCGCCGAGAAGCAGCTCTCCGACAAGGAGAAGGCTCGCCTGGCCGAGAAGGCCGCCGAGAACTCCTGGCAGGGCGTCACCAAGAAGGTCGCTGTCAAGTCCGGCGCCTTCTGGATGCTGGCTCTGGCTCTGTTCTGCATTGGCATCATGGCCGCCGGCGTCACCCAGCAGATGTCCAACTACCTGATGAAGGATCTGGGCTGGACCGCTGCCGCTGCCGGTAACGTTGTCTCCGTCTTTACTCTTACCGCGGTTGCCGGTATGTTCCTGGGCGGAATGCTGATGGACCGCATCGGACCTGTGGGCGGCGTTCTGTTCGCCTGCGTCTCCAGCGCCATCGCCATCGCGGCTCTGCTGTTCGCCGGCCTGCACCCCGCTGCCGCGTTTGTCTACGCCATCTTCTACGGCCTGGGCCAGCTTCTGCCGAAGATTGCCCCCGCCATTCTGGTCACCACCTGCTTCGGCCAGAAGGAATACGCCTCCATCTTCAGCTTCATCAACTTCATCTTCCTGCTGGGCTGCGCGTTCGGCTCCACCATCGTGGGCATCATCGCCGATACCGCCGGCTACAACGTGGCCTGGATCGTGGTTGTCGTGATCTGCGGCGTGGTGTTCCTGGGCGCTGCCGGTGCTGTTGCCGGTGGCAAGAAGCTTCGCAAAAAGTATCCCAACGAGGCTGTCTCCGCGCAGGTGTAATTTACTGCATATTCCCGATAACGATCAACCGCCCGCGCAAACGGGCGGTTGATTTTCGGATTTCCAGGCCTTATGATGGGTACATTCTAACCACGAAAGCGAGTGTTTTCCATGCTCTCCACCGCGCGAAGAAAGCTCTACCGCTCCGTTCGCTTCAAAACCTGGTTCCGCAAGACCAACTACTATCACCGGAAGATCCGGGGAATCGACCAGGTGATTGCCCGGTTCCGCACGCCGGAGCAGCTTTGTGACCGGGAATACGTGAGGCAGCTCAAACGGGACATGGTGCGCTGTCTGCTGAAATACGGCGCGTACTTCGACGAGTATTTTCTGTTCGATTTTGAGGGGAAGGACGACGCCTACCGCGCCTCCTTCATCACCGAGGGGATTCGCATGAGCTTTTACCCCCGGATGAACACCCCTCGGGGCACCTCCTTTCTGGAGGACAAGTACGCCACCTACAAGAAGTTCAAGGACTATTTCGGCCGGGAGATGCTGTGTCTCCGGGCCCACCGGGAGACCTCCTGTCAGGAGCTGGCGGAGTTTACCCACTTTGTTTCCTCCCATGACAAATTTGTCATCAAGCCCACCTATGCCGCCTTCGGCAAGGGCTTCCGCATCGCCTCGCTCAGCGATTTTCCCTCGGCGGAGCAGGCCTACGAGGAGCTGCACGGGGAGGGCGTGGTGCTGGAGGAGCTGATCGTGCAGGATGCGCGGATGGCGGCGCTGCACCCCCAGAGCGTCAACACGCTGCGGGTGCCCACGGCGCTCATCAAGGACGAGCACGGCGCGCCCCGGGTGGTGCTGTTCCACCCCACGCTGCGTGTGGGGCAGGGGGAGAGTCTGGTGGATAACACCAGCGCCGGCGGGCTCAGCTGCCTCATCGACGGGGAGAGCGGCGTGCTGCTTACCGACGCGGCGGACAAGCTGGGGAAACGCTGCGTCGCCCACCCGGACACCGGCGTGGTGTTCCGGGGCTTTCAGATTCCGGAGTGGGACCAGGTGAAGCGCATTGTCACGGAGGCGGCCCTCATGATGCCCACCGAGCATTATATCGGCTGGGATTTGGCTCTGTGCCAGGACAAGGGCTGGTGCATGGTGGAGGCCAACAGCAACGCCCAGATGTCCGGAATGCAGTTTGTGCCCCGGGAGGGCCGTCGATGGGAGCTGGAAGCTCTGATTGCCAAAATGTGAAGGTGGAGAGAGTATGGAACTAACGAACCCGATCACCGCAAGGATTCGCATCCGGGAATTCTCCCGGGAGCTGCAGGGTCGCTGCGGCGTAGATGCCCGCGTGCTGGAGAAGGACATCATTCGTGCCAAGCGGCTGAACCATATCGCCCTGGAGGAGTACGAGTGGGTGGGCTACTATGCCCGCACCGAGGAGCAGAAGCGCAGCATCTCCACCCTTTGGACCCGGGCGGAGCTGCGAAAAAAGTACACCAACAAGCACTATAAGGCTATTCTCATGAACAAGTACATTTTCGCCAAGGTGTTCTCCGAGGACTTCGGACGCCGGTTTTACCTGAGCAGCGTCATTACCCGGGAAAACTTTGAGTCCCTTTGCGGGGAGAGCGGCAAGGTGGTCTATAAGCCCCTGAACAAGGGACAGGGCAGGGGAGTGCTGATCCTGAAGGCGGCAACGCCCGGGGAGAGGGAGGAGACCTTTGCCCGCATCAAGTCCATGCCGGAGGGCATGGTGGAGGAGTGGATCTGCCAGCATCCGGACATCGACCGGCTGTACGCGGGCGCGGTGAGCATCGTGCGGTTTTACAGCGTGTGCACCCCCGCGGGAACCTACCTGTTCAGCCCGGTGCTTACCACCGCTGCCAGTATGGACATCTCCAACGGCTGTCAGGACGCCCTCACCGCCTGTGTGGACATCCGTACCGGCGTGGTGCTCACCCACGCGGTGGATCAGATCAACATTGCCGACGTGCCTGTCCACCCGGCCACGGGCACGGCGTTCAAGGGGCTGCAGCTCCCCTTCTGGCAGGAGACCGTGGACATGATGTGCCGGGCGGTGCCTCAGGCGTCCTATATCTCCAACATCGGCTGGGATGTGGCCATCGGACGGGACGGCCCCATGCTGGTGGAGGCCAACACCATTCCCGGCTTTAACACCGCCCAGTACAGAGGCTATGCCTCTCTTACCAACGGCTATGGCTATCAGCCCATCTTTGACGAGGCCATGAAGGGGATTCCCTTTACCGACCGCTCCAACTACGAAAAGGTGCTGATTAAGCTGAAATAACCCGAGAAAATAACGAAAAGGAGCGCTGCCATGGAAATCGTCATCTCAGTGGGCTTCGGCGTCTGGCTGGTCGCCACAGGTCTTGTTTATAAGTATATGACACGCCCCGGCGGGGGGAGGAAAAAATGAACGTATATCTGATCGGCGTTCTCTCCGCCCTCTTTGTCTTCTTCCTTGTGGGGATGCTGGCCGGGCGTAAGGTGAAGGACACCAACGATTACTATGTGGCGGGGCGGAACGCACCCGTGCCCCTGATTGTGGGCAGTCTTGTGGCCTCCTTCCTCTCCACCGGCGCGTTCCTCGGGGACACCGGCGAGGTGTACAGCGGCTTTTTCATGGGCATTGTCATCGTGGGTGTGCTGCAGGCCAGCGGCTACATTTACGGCGCGGGACTGTTCGGGAAATTCATCCGCCGCAGCCAGGTGAATACCGTGCCGGAGTACTTCGGCAAGCGGTTCCATTCCCCCGCGCTGCGTACCCTCAGCGCGCTGGTGATGCTCTGCGCCGTGTGTGCCTATATGCTCTCCGCCATGCAGGGCGTGGCCACCATCATGAGCAGCATCACCGGCCTCAGCTACGGGCTTAGCGTGGTGATTGCCTGGTTCGCCTTCACCGCCTTCACCATCTACGCCGGCTCCCCCGGCGTGCTGCTCACGGACACCATCATGTTTCTGGTGTTTCTGGTGGCGGCGCTGATCGCCGTGCCCTTCATCATCCACAGCGCCGGCGGCTGGTTTCCCACCATTGAGAAGATGGCAACCTCCACCGACATCCCCGGCATTCTTTCGTGGACGAACAATCTGGATTATCTGTACCCCACCGGCGGACAAAATCTGGTGTGGGCCATTACCTACGGCGTGGTGTGGGCGCTGGTGGTGTCCATCAGCCCGTGGCAGACCAGCCGATATCTGATGGCGCGGGATGAGCACACCGTCATGCGCTCCTCCATCTGGGCCTCCATCGGGGTGATGGTGGTCACCATCTCCCTGTATTTCACCGCGGTGTTCATCCGCAGCATCAACGGCACGCTGCAGGGCAGCGGCGCCATCATTTGGGCGGCCATGAACGTGCTTCCCACGCTGGTGGGCATCATCATGCTCACGGGCATCACCGCCGCGGGCATCTCCTCCGCCAGCACCTTTTTGTCCCTCATCGGCTTTTCCCTTGCCAACGACATCTTCCGGGTGAAGGAGGAGGATGAGAAAAAGCGGCTGCGGGTCTCCCGTCTGGCCATGCTCATCGCCAGCCTTGTGGTGCTGGCGCTGGCCTACTTCAACCCGCCCCAGATCTTCTGGATTATGTATTTCGGCGGCACGGTGATTGCCAGCTCCTGGAGCGTGGTGGCCTTTGGCAGCATTTGGAGCAAGCGGCTCAGCAAGACCGGCGCCTTCGCCGGGATGCTCTGCGGCTTTCTGGGCTGCGCGGTTATGAAGATGGTCTCCGCCCTCTGCCACATCACTCTGCCCATTTATCTGGACCCCTTCTTTGTGGGGATCGCCCTCAGCGCCGTGGGCGCGGCGGTGGGCAGCGCTTTGTGCGCCGCCACGCCGGAGGAAAAGGCGGAGCGGGAGGCGCTGTTTGTGGTGCCGGCGCGGGAATTAGACCCGGAGCAGGTGGGAAAGACCCACCGGCTTTGGATTGTCTATGTGGCCTTTGGCCTTCTGGTGGGGGCGTTTTTCCTCTTTCTGTACGCCCTGCCCTACCTGAGAGCGGTGGGCTAAGCTAAAAATGATCTGCCGCAATGACGGTCGAGCCTTGACTTGACCGCCGTTGCGGCAGTTTTTTTACAGCAGCGCCGTGAGCTGCGCGAACAGGAAGCACAGGAGCATCCCAATGACCGTGGGCAGCAGGAAGGCCAGCGCCGTCCATTTGGCGCTGCCGGTCTCCCGGCGGATGGTGAGCAGCGTGGTGGAGCAGGGCCAGTGGAACAGACAGAAGATTAGCATACAGGCCGCCGTGCGCCAGCTCCAGCCGCAGCCCAGCAGCAGCGTGTGCAGCTCTGACAGGGCGGGGGTGTCCACAAGGCTGCCGCCGGAGAGATAGGCCATCAAAAGAATGGGCACCACAATCTCGTTGGCGGGGAAGCCCAGAAGAAAGGCCATCAGAATTACCCCGTCCAGCCCCAGCAGCCGGGCGAAGGGGTCCAGCGCGCCGGCGCACAGGGACAGCAGCGACGTGCCCCCGACGGTGATGTTCCCTATCAGATAGATGAGCAGTCCCGCCGGGGCCGCCACCACCACCGCGCGACCCAGCACGAACAGCGTGCGGTCGAATACGGAGCGCACCAGCACCCGGCCGATCTGGGGCATCCGGTAGGGGGGCAGCTCCAGCGTGAAGGAGGAGGCCTCTCCCCGCAGCACCGTGGCGCTTAGCAGCTTGGAGGCGGCAAAGGTCATGGCAATGCCAAGCAGAATGACCCCGGTGAGAATCAGCGCGGCGAAAAAGGTGCCGCCGTCGGGGGCGAAGAACATGGAAATCACCGCAATCAGGGTGGGAAAGCGCCCGTTGCAGGGCACAAAGGAGTTGGTGAGGATGGCGATGAGCTTTTCCCGGGGGGAGTCGATGATGCGGCAGCCGCTGACCCCCGCCGCGTTGCAGCCAAAGCCCATGCACATGGTGAGAGCCTGCTTGCCGCAGGCGCTGCACCGGTGGAAGGCGCTGTCCAGATCGTAGGCCACCCGGGGCAGAAAGCCCGCGTCCTCCAGCAGCGTAAAAAGAGGGAAGAAGATGGCCATGGGCGGCAGCATCACGCTCACCACCCAGGCCAGCGTCCGGTAGACGCCCAAGATCAGCGCGCCGCTGAGGAACGCGGGCATCCCCATGGCGTTCGCCCAGTTCATAAGTGTGTCCTGAAGGCCGAACAGGACCCGGCTCAGCAGGGCGGAGGGGTAGTTCGCCCCGGTCAGGGTCAGATAAAACACCAGCGCCAGCAGGGCCAGCATGGCGGGCCACGCGCCCACCCGTCCGGTGAGCACCGCGTCAATGCGCCGGTCCCGATCCTCCCGGTGCTGACCGTTCCGGCTCACCACCTCCCCGGCCAGTGCCTCCGCCCGGCGCACCAGCGCGCTCACGTCCCCGCTGTCCTCCCCGGCGGGGAGAGGGGCAGATTCCGGCAGGGCGTCCAGCGCGTGGGTCAGAGCGGAGAGGGTGTGCCCGCGGTGGGCGCTCACGCCCACCGCGGGCACACCCAGCTTTTCCGACAGCAGGGGCACATCCACCCGGATGCCCTTGCGCCGCGCCTCGTCCATCAGATTCACGCAAAGGAGCGTGGGCACGCCGGTTTCCATCACCTGAAGGGCCAGAATAAGGTTGCGCTCCAGACAGGTGGCGTCGCACACCACGCACACCGCGTCTACCTGACCCGAGCGGATGAAGTCCCGGGCCACCTCCTCCTCCGGGGAGCGGGCGGCCAGGGAATAGCAGCCGGGGAGATCCACCAGTATGTAGCCCCGGGCGGCGGTTTCGCAGCGGCCCTGGGCGGAGCACACCGTCTTGCCCGGCCAGTTGCCGGTGTGCTGGCGGCTGCCGGTGAGGGCGTTGAACACGCTGCTTTTGCCCACGTTGGGGTTGCCCGCCAGCGCCACCATCAGATCACTTTCCCGCCGCCGGCGCAGATTGAGCCCCGTGTCCTCCGCGCCCCGGCCGGTGGAGCCTCTTGTCAGCCCCATGCGCCGCGCCTCACAGCGTCACCGCCACGCGGGCGCAGTCCTCCCGCCGGAGGGCGATCACCGCGCCGCGGATGAGGAAGGCCGTGGGGTCGCCGCTGGGGGCTCGGCCCAGACATTCCACCTGTGTACCCTCAATCAGTCCTATCTCCAAAAGCCGCCGGGCCATGCCGCCGGGGGCGCGGATCGCTTTGACCTCCGCCCGGTCGCCGGGGCGCAGCTCCCGCAAACTCAGCTCATTTTCCAACATCAATGACCATTCCTTTCCACCTGCCTGTTTTCAGGGAAAGACCCTGCTATATTCTATTGGCGCCGCCGGGAAGGGTGCGCGCCACCCGGGGACGCGGGGTGCGAGAAAGGATTGATTTATGGAACGAAAAGGGATAAAATAAATAGTCTACGATTATGGCACGGGAATGAGGCAATTATTTGAAGAAAATTTCGGCAATATTGATTTTGGCGCTGCTGATCTCGGCGCTGGGTGCCTGCGGCGGGGCGGACACGCCGGACGCGGCAGGGCTCAGCGTGGTGGCGGGCAGCTTCGCGCCCTACGATCTTGCCCGGCAGATTCTGGGCGAGCGGGGCAGCGTCACCATGCTGCTGCCCCCGGGCGCGGAGGTGCACTCCTACGAGCCTACCCCCAAGGATGTGATCGGCATTCAGAGCAGCGACCTGTTCCTCTATGTGGGCGGCGAGAGCGACGGCTGGGTGGACGGGGTGCTGCGGGATATGGACACCCCGGTGCGCGTCCTCACCCTGATGGACTGCGTGGAGCTGGTGGAGGAGCAGACCGTGGAGGGCATGGAGGCCGAGGCGGAGCATGACCACGGCGCGGAGGAGCACGACCATGAGGCGGAGGGACATGACCATGAGGCGGAGGAGATTGAGTACGACGAGCACGTCTGGACCTCCCCCCGCAACGCCGCGCTGATCTGCGAGAAGATTTGTGACGCCCTCTGCCACATCGACCCGGAGGGCGCGGATTACTACCGGGCCAATCTGGCGGACTATGAGGGCAAGCTCTCGGCGCTGGACGCGGCCTTCCGGGACGTGGTGGAGAGCGGCAAGCGCACCACCTTCGTGTTTGCCGACCGCTTCCCCCTGCGCTATTTCGCCGACGCCTACGGACTTACCTACTACGCCGCCTGGCCCGGCTGCGCGGACGACGCGGAGCCGTCCGCCGCCACGGTGGCCTTCCTCATCGACAAGGTGAAGGAGGAGGAAATCCCGGTGGTGTTCCATATCGAGCTTTCCAACGAGGACATGGCGGACACCGTCTGCGAGGAGACGGGCGCCGTGAAGCTGCAATTTAACGCCTGCCACAACGTGACGCGCGCCCAGTTCCGGTCGGGCGTCACCTACCTTGACCTGATGTGGCAGAACGTGGACGCGCTGAGGGAGGCGCTGAACTGATGGCAATTCTGACCTGTAAGGATCTGGCCTTCTCCTACGACGGGGAGACGGTGCTGCGGGGCGTGAGCTTCGCGGTGAACGCAGGGGACTACCTTTGCGTGGTGGGAGAAAACGGCAGCGGCAAGTCCACGCTGATCAAGGGCCTTCTGGGGCTCAAGACTCCCTCCGGCGGCACAATGGAGCTGGGGGACGGCCTCACCCGCGCGGACGTGGGCTATCTGCCCCAGCAGACGGAGCTGCAGCGGGATTTCCCCGCCAGTGTGCTGGAGGTGGCTCTGTCCGGGCGGCTCAGCGCCCTGGGGCGCAGACCGTTTTATAACAAGGCGGACAAGAAGGCCGTGCTGGAAAATCTGGAGCGCATGGGCATGGCGGACATGGCCGGCAAGTGCTATCAGGACTTAAGCGGCGGCCAGCAGCAGCGGGTGCTTCTGGCCCGGGCGCTCAGCAGCGCGGAAAAGCTCCTGCTCCTGGACGAGCCGGTCACCGGCCTTGACCCGGTGGCCACCGTGGAGATGTATAACCTTTTGAAGCTCATCAACCTGTGCGACGGGGTGACCATCGTCATGGTATCCCATGACGTGGAGGCAGCGCTGCGCTACGCCACCCATATCCTTCAGCTGGGCCACACCCAGCTGTTCTTCGGCACGGTGGCGGACTACCGCAAAAGCGAGGCCGCCTGCCGGCTGAGAGGGGGCAAGGCGGAATGATTTTGCTTGAAATGCTCTCCTATCCCTTCCTGGTTCGCGCCATGGTGGTGGGTGTGCTGGTGAGCCTCTGCGCCGCGCTTCTGGGCGTGCCGCTGGTTCTCAAGCGCTACTCCATGATCGGCGACGGGCTCTCCCATGTGGGCTTTGGCGCGCTGGCCATTGCCGCCGCGCTGAATATCGCGCCCCTCTATCTGGCAGTGCCGGTGGTGGTGGTCGCGGCGGTGCTGCTGCTGCGGGTGTCCTCCGGCAGCCGCATCAAGGGGGACGCGGCGGTGGCCCTCATCTCCTCCGGCGCGCTGGCCGTGGGCGTGCTGGTGATCTCCCTCACCAGCGGCGTGAACACCAACGTGTCCAACTATATGTTCGGCAGCATCCTGTCCGTGGGCCGGTCGGACGCCTGGCTCTCCGCAATTCTCTGCGCGGGGGTCATCGCCGCCTTTGTTCTGCTCTATCCCCGGCTGTTCGCCGTCACCTTTGACGAGAACTTCGCCCGGGCCACCGGCGCAAGCGCCTCCGCCTACAACACGCTGCTGGCGGTGCTCACCGCCGTGACCATTGTGCTGGGGATGCGGATGATGGGCGCGCTGCTCATCTCGTCCCTGGTGATTTTCCCGGCCCTCAGCGCCATGCGGGTGTGCCGCACCTTCAAATCCGTCACCGTCTGCGCCGCCGTGCTCTCCGTGGTCTGTTTTTTGGTGGGCATGACCGCCTCCTACGCGCTGGAGACCCCCAGCGGGGCCAGTGTGGTGGCAGTGGATATCATTGCGTTTGTTTTATGCAGCGTATATGCAAGAATTTCTGAATATATTCACAAAGACTGAATATAAACGAAAAGTAATTGAATAATATTTCAAAAACCTCTTGACAGATATTCAGCCCGGTGCTATTATTCTCATTGTAAACAACACCGAGCTGAATTTTTATGCGATATGGAAAGAGGAAAAGAGTATGAAGAAGATTATTTGTCTGGTTCTTGCAATGACCATGGTGCTGGCTCTTGCCGCCTGCGGCAGCGCCGCGCCCGCCGCCACCGCCGCCCCCAGCGCCGCCCCCGCGGAGACCGCCGCTCCCACCGCCTCCGGCGAGCCCGATTACGCAGCCATGAGTCTTGACGAGCTGAAGGCCATCTACACCACCGTGGCGCAGGGCAAGCTCACCGTGGCCACCAGCCCCGATTTCGCCCCCTATGAGTTCTACGCCATTGACGCGGACGGCAACCCCCAGCTGGCCGGCTTTGACATGGCGCTGGCCCAGTACATCGCCGATTATCTGGGACTGGAGCTGGAGGTCATCCCCATGGACTTCGACGGCATTCTGGCCGAGATGGCCGCAGGCACCGTGGATCTGGGCATGGCGGGCTTCTCCCCCAAGCCGGAGCGTGCCCAGGCAATGGACTTCTCCGACGTCTACTATACCGGCGGACAGAGCTTTGTGACCTCCGCCGCCATGAAGGACACTCTCACCAGTATGGAAGCCGCCAATAAGGCCGAGTATTCCATCGGCGCCCAGAACGGCTCCATCCAGCTGGATCTGGCCCAGTCCAACACCCCGGACGCGGACATCGTGAGCCTCACCAAGGTCACCGACATTGTGGCCGAGCTGGTGGGCGGCAAGCTGGACGGCGCGTTCATCGAAACCGCCGTGGCTGAGTGCTACGCCAAGAACTACCCCGAGCTGGTCATTGTGAGCGACGTCCCCTATGACGCCGAGGGCTCCATCGTGGGCGTCACCAAGGGCAACCCCGCGCTGGTGGCCGCCGTCAACCTGGCCATCGCCGCCGCCCTTGCGGACGGAAGCGTGGATCAGTTCGTGGCCGACGCCAATGAGCTGGCCACCGGCGAGAAGTACGAGGGCCTGCTGGACGAGAGCGGCAAGGTCGCCGGCTGAGCGCCCACCCAAACGAATATTTTGGCTCCTCCCCCAAGAGGGGAGGAGCCGGCGCGTTAAGAGAATCCTGAAAGGAGCCGGACGATATGCTGTCTGCGGCCAAATTTGAGATCACCTTCCAATATATGACCCTGTTCTGGCAGGGCGCTGTGTGCACCGTGTCCCTGTCCTTCCTCACCGTGCTTTTCGGCTTTCTTCTTGCCCTGCTGCTGGCGCTGTGCCGCATGGGCAGGGTGAAGGTGCTGCGGGCGCTGGCCAGCGTCTATGTGGAGGTGTTCCGCGCCACGCCTATGCTGGTGCAGGTGTTCATTATCTACTATGTGGTGTTTGCGGACATCAACGTGCTGCCCGGCTTCAAGCTGTTCGGCTTCATCCGCTTCAACCGCTTTTTCCCCGGCGTGGTGGCGCTGGCGCTGAACTCCGGCGCCTATCTGTCCGAGATTCTCCGCTCCGGCATCCAGAGCATTGACGGCGGCCAGACTGAGGCGGCCCGCTCCCTG
This sequence comes from uncultured Oscillospiraceae bacterium, assembly GCA_964497655.1. GTDB lineage: Bacteria > Bacillota > Clostridia > Oscillospirales > Oscillospiraceae > Scatomorpha. The sequence continues at coordinate 20,877 of CAZCDJ010000011.1, forward strand.
GGGCTGACCCGGGGGCAGACCATGCGCTTTGTGGTGATGCCCCAGGCCATTAAGAACATTCTGCCTGCCATCGCCAACGAATTTGTGACGATTATCAAGGAATCCTCCATCTGCTATATCATCGGCGTGCAGGAGATCATGTCCGCCGTGGCGGCGGTGAAGGGCGCCAGCTCCATCATCGCGGAGCCTTTGATCGTGGCGACGGTTTTGTATTTCTGCCTGACCTTCCCCACCTCCAAGGTCATACAGCACTTTGAAAGGAAGATGAGCCGTGGAGACAAGAGATAACATGGAACTGGAGCTTGGCGGGAGCGGCACGCTCCTTCAGGTGAAAAACCTGTGCAAGCATTATAACAAGGGCAAGATCAAGGCGCTGGACGGCATCAGCGTGGACATCAACCGGGGCGACGTAATGGTGGTCATCGGCCCCAGCGGCGGCGGCAAGAGCACCTTCCTCCGCAGCCTGAACCTGATGGAGACCCCAACCTCCGGCGAGATTCTCTTTGAGGGCGTGGACATCACCAAGAAGAAGGACGCCCAGGGCAAAAAGATCGACCTGAACCTGCACCGGCAGAAGATGGGCATGGTGTTCCAGCACTTCAACCTGTTTCCCCATATGACGGTGCTGGGCAACATGACGCTTGCCCCCATGCAGGTGAAGCATATGTCCGAGGACGAGGCGAAGAAAAAGGCGCTCGCCCTGCTGGACAGGGTCGGCCTTGCCGACCGGGCCGACGCCTATCCCATTCAGCTCAGCGGCGGGCAGAAGCAGCGTGTGGCCATCGTCCGCGCTCTGGCTATGGACCCGGACGTGATGCTCTTTGACGAGCCCACCTCCGCCCTGGACCCGGAGATGGTGGGCGAGGTGCTGGAGGTCATGAAGCAGCTGGCCACCGAGGGCATGACCATGGTGGTGGTGACCCACGAGATGGGCTTTGCCCGGGAGGTGGGCAACCGCTGCCTGTTCCTGGAGTCCGGCAAGCTGGTGGAGGAGGGCACCCCCCAGCAGATTTTTGGCGCGCCCACCAGCGACAGATTGAAGGACTTCCTTTCAAAGGTGCTGATATGATGAATTTCAAAAACAAGGCCATAGGCTTTATAGACGAAAACGCCGGGATCTTCACCGGCGTTTCCGACAAAATCTGGGCAAATCCGGAGCTGTCACTGAAGGAGTTTGCGGCCACGGCGCTGTACTGCGCCGCCCTTCGGGACGGCGGGTTTGAGGTTACGGAAAACCTGTGCGGCATCCAAACCGCCTTCTGCGGCAGCTTCGGCAGCGGAAAACCCGTGATCGGCATTCTGGGGGAGTACGACGCCCTCAGCGGCCTCTCCCAGAAGGCGGGAGCCACGGAGCGCGCGCCCCTCGTCCCCGGCGGCAGCGGCCACGGCTGCGGACATAACCTGCTGGGCGCCGGCGCGCTGGCAGCGGCCTTCGCGGTGAAGGACTATCTGCAAGGCAGCGGCAAAAGCGGCACGGTGATCTTCTACGGCTGCCCCGGCGAGGAGGGCGGCGCGGGCAAGGCCTTCATGGCCCGGGAGGGGCTGTGGAAAAAGCTGGACGCGGCGCTCACCTGGCACCCCGGCGATGTGAACGAGGTGAAAACCGGCACCAACAACTCCTGCGTGCAGGTGCTCTACAAGTTCCACGGCCTCAGCGCCCACGCGGCGGGAGACCCGGAAAACGGGCGCAGCGCGCTGGACGCGGTGGAGCTGATGAACGTGGGCGTGCAGTTCCTGCGGGAGCACATGAAAAGCGATTGCCGCATTCACTACGCCATCACGGACGGGGGCGGCGTGTCCCCCAACGTGGTACAGCCGGAGGCCGCGGTGCTCTACATGACCCGCGCCGCCAGAGTGCGGGACACCGTGGCTCTGCAAAAGCGGGTGGATGACATCGCCAGGGGCGCGGCGCTGATGACCGGCACCACCTTCACCCGGGTGTTCATTGACGGCACGGCGGAGCTAATCCCCAACTTCTCTCTGGAAAAGCTGATGCACGAGAACCTGACCTATGTGGGGGCGCCGGACTTCACGCCGGAGGAGCGGGCCTTTGCGGATGCCCTCCGGGCCACCTATCAGGTGGATGAGGTCCCCGGCGTGGGCCCGGCCTACGACAGCGACATCGCCGCCTATGTGAAGGAAAAGACCCACGGTCTGCGGGACGGACTCTGCGATTTCGTACTGCCTGAGTACCACGGAAACGGCTTTATGCCCGGCAGCACCGACGTGGGGGACGTGAGCTGGCTCACCCCCACCGCTCAGGTCTACACCGCCTGCTACCCTCTGGGCGCGCCCGGCCATTCCTGGCAGAACGTGAGCTGCGGAGCCACACCGCTGGCCCACCGGGGCCTGCTCACCGCCGGCAAGGTGATCGCCTGCACCGCCATCGACCTTTTTGAGCAGCCCGAACAGCTGACCGCCGCGAAGGTGGAATTTGCCCTTCGCAGCGCCGAGGGCTATGTGTGCCCCATCGAGCCGGACGCGGTGCCCACCACAATTGATGACTGACCATATTAGCACTCTGCAATGCAGAGTGCTAATATTTACAATTCGTTCATAATGTGTTCATGAAATTACTTAAATTGTGTTGTATTTTATATACAGAACCGGGCGAGAGATAGAAAAGCTCCCGCAGGGATCGAAAATGTAATTTATAACATGGAGGTAATTATCATGTTTGAACTTATGCCTTATGCCACTCGCCGCCTGATGGCGAACCCCTTTGCCGAGATGGAGCGGGATTTCTGGAACGGCTCCATGGGTGAGATCAAGACCGATATCACCGACACCGGCGACGCCTACAAGCTGGAGGCCGACCTGCCCGGCTTCAAGAAGGAAGACATCAAGATTGATCTGACCGACGACCGCATGACTATCTCCGCCGAGCGCAAGAGCGAGAGCGAGGAGAAGGACAAGCGGGGCGCGGTTCGCCGGGAGCGTGTCTACGGCAGCTTCACCCGCAGCTTTGATGTGTCCGGCATTGACGCCTCCGCCATCACCGCGGCCTACACCGACGGCGTGCTGACCCTGACCTTGCCCAAGAAGCCCGAGCTGAAGCCCGAGAACCGTCAGATCGCCATCCAGTAATTCGATTTCTCTCTTTTCCCCTCTCTCTTTCTCTCTTCCCAACCCAAGCGCCCCCGGACAGATTGTCCGGGGGCGCCAGTCTGTCGAAAAAGTCCAGCGAAGAGGCTGGGCTTATTCGTCTGAATGCGGTA
>CAZCDJ010000012.1:0-24042 GCA_964497655.1 uncultured Oscillospiraceae bacterium
CATCTCCTCCGTCACATGGCCCACGGCCACGGTGCGGGTCATATCGGAGCAGTAGCCGTTTTTCAGAGTGCCGAAGTCCATGGTGACGAAGTCGCCGTCGGCGATCAGCTCGTCCCCGGGCACGCCGTGGGGCATACTGCCCTTGGCGCTGCACACCACGATGGGGTCAAAGGAGTTGCCCTCGCCGCCGCCCAGGAGCATCCGGTAGCTGAGCTCCGCCGCCACTGCCCGCTCGCTGATGCCGGGGCGAATCATCCCCAGAACATGGTCCAGCGCCCCCTCGGCGATGCGCTGGGCGGCAATCAGGCTCTCCAGCTCTCCGGGATTCTTTCTGGCGCGCAGCTCATGGAGAATGCTTTGGGCCGGAGTCATGGGCAGAGCAAACAGCTGGGAAAGGCGGCTGTACTGGGCGTAGGGGAGCAAATCCTCCTCAAAGCCCAGGGTCTTTACGCCCTTCGCCTGCAGGTAGCCTGCCATGCACTGGGTAAGCTTCCGCTCCCGCGTGGCCATCTCAATCCGGCAGTCCGGATCTCTCTGCGCCGTCGCCGCCTCGATGTAGCGGGAGTCGGTGACAAACAGGGCGTCGTCCCCGGTGATAAGAAGCGCGCTGTCCGTGGGGCGAAAACCGATGGCGTAGAAGATGTTCTTGTCGTCCATCAGCAGCAGGGCGTCCAGCCCGGCGGCGGTGAGGCCCGATCGAATGTTTTGGAGATTAGTCATTTTCTTCCCTCTTTTGTTATGATTGCCCCTGGGGCAAATAGATATCGTCAGCCGAAAGGGGGGGCGTCAGCTCCTGCCCCTCGGACCAGACCGAGACAGACTCCACGCCGTCTACGGCGCAGAAGGTGAGCGCGATGCAGCAGTCGGCAAGCATCCGATCCGTGCCCACAAGCTGGGCGTAGCCGGAGGACACCTCCAGCCGCAGCGCGCCGCCGGAGAGCTCATAGCCCAGGATGCGGGCCACTCCCCCCAGCGGCGACTGGAGCCGCTGATCCGCGGGGGCGGTGTTGAACTGGGCAATCACCGTGTTTATGAGCCCCACGCCGGGGGTGACGGAGTACTCCTCCGCCTCCACCACCTGCCCGTCGGTGCGGTAGTAGGGGGCCACGGCCCGGTAGACGCGGATGACCGTGCTGCCGCCGCTTCCACAGGCGCAGAGAGCAAGCAGCACAGCGACCGCCGAGAGTAACGCGCAAAGCCGGCGCTTCACAGCTCTCCCTCCTCTCCCTGCCAGGCGGGGAAACGGACGGTGAAGCGGGTGCCGCCGGAATCCTGCCGGGGCGCCACGGAGATGCTGCCGCCCAGAGAGAGCACCGCGTCGTGGACGATGGAGAGCCCCAGTCCGCTGCCGCCGCTGGCCCGGCTGCGGGCCTTGTCCACCCGATAGAACCGGGAAAAGATCTGATCCCGGTCAGCCTCCGGGATGCCGATGCCAGTGTCGTCCACCACCAGCAGCACGGAATCCACGGTGCCCCGCACGGTGAGAATCACGCTGCCGCCCTCCACGTTGTATTTCACGGCGTTTTCCGCCAGATTGAACACAATTTGATACAGGTCGTCCTCGGCGGCAAAGATGACGCAGCCCTCCTCCAGAGAGGTGGACACCGTCACCTGCCGCGTGGTGGCCAGCGGCGTCAGCAGACGCAGCGTGGAACGAACCACCTGGGCCATATCCACCCCATGGCGCTCCCCGGTCTTGCCGCTGTCCCGCCGGGAGAGATCCAGCAGCTTTTCCGTGGTGCGCTGCAGCCGGTCCGCCTCGGAGCCGATGTCGGTGACGAACTCCCGCATGGTGGCGGCGTCCATATCCCCGCTCTGCACAATGCTGTCGCTGAGCAGGCGGATGGAGGCCAGCGGGGTTTTCAGCTCGTGGGACGCATCGGACACAAAGCGGCGGCGCTGGGCCTCCGTGGTCTCCAGCCGCTCGGTCAGGTCGTTGAATTCCTCGCTCAGCTCAGTGAGCTCGTCGTTGCCGGCAGGGGAAAGCCGATAGGCGTAGTCCCCGCCGCGCACCACGCGCATGGCCTCGCTGAGGGTGGTGATGCGCTTGGTGAGCGCCTTGGAATAAAGCACCGTCACCGCCACGGCCAGCGCGCACACGGCGACGGAGACATACCTCATGCGAACCTGGATACTGGTGATAAGCCCCGCCTGCTCCGTGTCGTACTCGGAGAGGTACACCGCGCCCAGCGTGGTGCCCCGGCTTCGCACGGGCATGGCGGCCCGGGACTCAAAGGCTTTGTCCGCAAAGCGGGACCAGAACACCTGCTCCCCGTCCAGCGCCCGGGCGACCTCGCTCAGCAGGGCGTACCTGCCCACGGCGGGCTCCTCCGCCGTGTCGTAGATCACCCCGCCGGTCTCATCGGTGATGAGGATGCGGGTAAGCCCGGACACGTCCAGCAGCGCCATGACCTGCGCCACGCCGCTGCCGCTGAGGGTGTCAAGTCCGGCCAGCGAGGAGGCAATCACCCCCGCCTGTCCCAGCAGCGCGCTCTCCTTCTCCTTGAACACAAGATCCCTGGAGGTGACCAGCGGATAGGTGTTCAGCAGCACCACCAGCACGGCGATGAGGGCGAAAAACGTGGCCACAAACTTGAACTGCACGCTCTCTGAATATTTTCTCTTTTTTCCCGGGGATGTAGCCATAGCGCACCCTTATTCGGCAAAATAGTAGCCAACGCCCCATTTGGTGATGATCAGCTGGGGGTCGGCGGGATTAATTTCCAGCTTCTCCCGCAGACGGCGGATGTGCACGTCCACGGTGCGGGCGTCGCCCTGATAGTCGTAGCCCCACACCAGATCCAACAGATTATCCCGGGAATAGACCCGTCCGGGATTTCGCATCAGCAGCTCGCACAGGTCGAACTCCTTGGCGGTGAGCTCCACGGCCTGCCCATCCTTCCGGGCGTTGCGGCGGGTGCTGTCCAGCATGATGTGCCGGCTCTCCAGCACCTCCTGCGGGGCGGCGGAGGCGGTGCCGCCAGGCATGGAGCTGCGGCGGAGCAGGGCGCGAATGCGAGCCTTCAGCTCCAGAATATTGAAGGGCTTGGTGATATAGTCGTCCGCGCCGGACTCAAAGCCCAGCAGCTTGTCGCTGTCCTCGCTGCGGGCGGTGAGCATGATGATGGGCACCGTGGAAAACTGCCGGATCTGCTGGCAGGCCTCCAGCCCGTCCACCTTGGGCATCATCAGATCCAGAATGATCAGGTGGTAACCCCCGGCGCGGGCCATGTCCACGGCGGTCTCCCCGTCGTAGCAGCAATCCACCTGATAGCCCTCGTTGACCAGATTGAATTTGATTCCCTTCACCAGGGTGGCTTCGTCGTCAACTACAAGGATCTTCATGGCGTCTCTCCTGTCGTGATAAGGTCGCGCAGCTTCGCAAAGGTGCTCTCACCGATGCCGCTGACGCGCATAATGTCCTCCGCCGCGGCAAAGGGGCCGTTTTCGTCGCGGTATTCCACGATGCGCCCGGCAAGCGTCTCCCCCACGCCGGGGAGCAGCGCCAGCTCCGCCGCGTCCGCCTTGTTGATGTCAACGGGCAGGAGCGGCGAGGGGGAGGGCGAAACGGTGGGCCGGGGCACGGTCTCCACCGGCCCGCCCCGCTCCACGGAAACACCCTCTCCCCTGCCGCTGCCATACGCCCATACAGCCAGCGCAAGGAACGCCAGCGTCAGCGCTATCAGGATGATTTCCGTGTGTGTGCACCGCTTCAACCCATCCGCCTCCCCCGTGGAGATATTTCATGTTGCTTTTCATACAGCCAAACTGTATAATGGATGCGATCATTTGTGTGCCTGAGTCTGCCCAAATATGGGATTGCTCAGCACTTACTATACCATAGATGCGCGGAGATTGATATGAAAAAAATAAAGCTGCTGCCCTTAATTTTGCTGCTGTGCGTCCTGCTCACCGCGCTCTCCCCCGCCGCTTTGGCGTTGGACGACCCCACAGTCACCGCCGGCGCGGTGGTGCTGGCGGACGCGGACACCGGCCGCATCTTCTTCTCCAAGGACGCGGATGTGAAGATGTATCCCGCCTCCCTCACCAAGGTCATGACGGTGCTTCTGGCCATTGAGGCCATCGACCGGGGCGACGTGTCCCTCTACGACAAGGTGACCGCCCAGCAGGACTGTCTGGTGGGCATGGACGAGGCCGGCAGCACTGCCAGCATCACCCCCGGCGAGATTATGTCCCTGCAGGATCTGCTGTACTGCGCCATGGTGGAGAGCGCCAACGAGGCCTGCAACATCATCGGCGAATACATAGCCGGCTCCCTCTCCGCCTTTGTGGAGAGGATGAATGCCCGGGCCCAGGAGCTGGGCTGCTCCGGCACCCATTTTGCCAACACCCACGGCCTGCCGGACGAGAACCACTATACCACCGCCGGGGATATGTTCCTCATCACCCAGGAGGCGGTGAGTCTGGACCTGTTCATGGAGATCTGCAACACCGTGAACTACACCGTGCCCGCCACCAACATGGCCGCCGAGCGGAAGCTCTCCAACACCAACGGCCTTATCAACTCCAGCTCCCCCTACTACAAGGGTTACTACTACGAATACGCCCGGGGCGTGAAAACCGGCCACACCTCCGCCGCCGGCTACTGCCTCATCTCCACCGCCGAAAAGGACGGCATTCACCTGATCTGCGTGGTGCTGGGCGGCACCGGCGTGCAGAACGCCGACGGCAGCCTCACCTACGGCAACTTTAAGGACACCATCGCCCTTTACGACTGGGCCTTCAGCAACTTCAGCGTGCAGGAGATTCTCTCCAGCAGCGAGCTGGTGGCGGAGGTAAAGGTGGAGATGGGCGCGGACGCGGACAGCGTCACCGTGCGGCCCAAGGATGTTATCACCGCCCTCCTGCCCAAGGACGAGGATCTCTCCGGCTTCCACCGGGAGATTGTCATTTTCAACGAGCGCAGCGGCGAAACGCTGAACGCCCCCATCACCGCCGGACAGGTGCTGGGCGAGATTACCGTATCCAAGGACGGTGTGGTGTACGGCACCACCTCTCTGGTGTCCAGCACCTCCGTCACCCTCTCCAAGCTGCAATATATGCGCCATCAGGTGAAAACCGTGCTGCACCTCACCTGGGTAAAGATCATCTTCTGGCTGTTGATGCTGGCTCTGGTGGTGTACATTCTGCTGGTGGTGCGCTACCGCACCCTGCACAAACGCCATCTGCGGGAGGTTCGCGCCGCCCGGGAGGCCCGGGAGCAGCAGCGAGAGAGCGAGGAGCGCACCCGGGTATTCTCCTCCGTCGCCGCAGCAACGCCTACCCCCGCCCAGCCGGAGGCGGCATCGGTGAGCCCCGCGGCCCGGCCTGTTTCCACCCCCCGCCCCGTCTCCACGCCCCGGCCCGTGACCCTCGATCCGGAGGTGGAGGCCGCCAAGGAGAAGGCCCGCCGGGACTACTTTGAGGAATTCTTCCGTCAGGAGCAGAACCGGGACGACGGGAAAAAGTAAAAAGCGTTCACGTCCGGGGTTTGAACGGCCCCGGACGTTTTTTCGGCACAGGGAAGGCTTTTTCAGGGGAATTATATCCCCCCCGGTGGCTTGTGAGCCCCCCCTCCGTCTGGTAAACTTACGATATCAACACCAAACGGGAGGACCTTTTCTGTGAAACGTTATCTCATTGCTCTGCTTACCGCCGCGCTTCTGCTCTCCGCCGGCTGCGGCGCGACCCCCGCTGCCACCGCCACGCCAGCCCCGGCCAGCCCCAGCCCCACCGCCGACACCGGAACACGGGTCGTCATTGACGGCGCGGATCGGGCCGTGGAAATCCCCTCCAGCATCAGCAGCATTGTCTGCGTGAACGTGGGCGCGCTGCGCTACACCTGCTACATGGGCGCACAGGCGCTGGTGGTGGGCGTGGAGGACTACGAGCAGAAGCCCACCATGCAGCGGCTTTATAACTATGTGAACTTCGATCTGTTCGCCGGTCTGCCGGTGATCGGCACCAACGGCGAGCACTACGCCGAGGCCATCATTGCCGCCGACCCGGACGTGATCATCATGACCACCTTTGGCGACGCGGACGCGGACGCCCTGCAGGACAAGACCGGCGTCCCCGTGGTGGTGGTGCCCGGCAGCGATACCACCATGGATGAGAACGCCTACGAGACCTTCCGCATCATGGGCGAGGTCTACGGCATGGAGGAGCGGGCCACCCAGCTTTGCGACTACATGGACAGCGTCCGCGCCGACCTGGACAAGCGCACCCAGGACATCGCCGACGGGGACAAGCCCTCCGTATATGTGGGCGGCGTCTCCTACAAGGGAGCCCACGGCTTTGAGGGCACCGAGGCCGGCTATGGCCCCCTGGCTCTGCTCCATGCCCGCAATCTGGCGGACGAGACCGGTCAGACCGGCGCCTTCAACATCGACCCCGAGCAGGTGCTCACCTGGGATCCGGACTTCCTGTTTGTGGACTTTAACGGCCTCTCCCTTATCAACGAGGACTACGCCGGAAACCCCGGCTACTACAAGAGCCTCACCGCCGTGATGGAGGATCGGGTGTTCTCCCAGATTTCCTTCCGTTCCAGCGCCTCCAATCTGGAAACCGCCCTGGCGGACGCCTACTACATCGGCACCGTGATCTACCCCGACCGCTTTGCCGACGTGGACATCACCGCCAAGACCGGCGAGATCTTTACCCAGCTGCTGGGCAGCGATCCCTATGAGGCATTGAAGGAGGCCGGCTATGAGTTCAGAGGCATCCAGCTCGGCGCATAAGGCCGCCTCCGACTACCTGCGTAACCGCAGGCGCAGCGTGGTCTTTCTCATCGCTCTTGCAGGCGTGCTGCTTTTAGCAGCCCTTCTCTCCCTGCGCTCCGGCTCCTACGACACCCCTGTGGGAGAGCTGCTGCGGGGCGTGTTCGGCAAGGCCGCAGACCCTAAAATCAACGTGGTGGTGCGGAACAACCGCCTGCCCCGCATCCTCACCGCCATCCTTGCCGGCGGCGGTCTGGGCGTCAGCGGCTGCGTACTGCAGGCCATCCTCCGCAACCCCCTGGCCAGCGCCTCCACCCTGGGCGTGTCCCAGGGGGCGGGCTTCGGCGCGGCCTTCGCCATCATCGTGCTGGGCATGGGCGCCACCGCCGGTCTGGGCAGCGCCGCCATTCCCCTGTGCGCCTTCGTGGGCAGCATGGCGGTGGCTCTGGTCATTCTGGGCCTCAGCCGCATCCGGCAGGTGTCCCCGGAGGGCATCGTACTGGCGGGCGTGGCCATCAGCGCCATGTTCACCGGCGCCACCACCCTGCTCCAATACTTTGCCGACGAAATTCAGCTTGCCACGCTGGTATTCTGGACCTTCGGAGATTTGGGCGGGGTGAGCTGGGGCGAGCTGCGAATCATGGCCGCGGTGGTAATTCTCTGCTCCGTCTATTTTCTGCTCCACCGCTGGGACTACAACGCCCTGCTCTCCGGGCAGGAAACCGCCATCAGTCTGGGCATTAACGTGCGGCGGCTCACCATGGTAAACATGATCCTCTGCTGCCTCACCGCCAGCACCGTGGTGTCCTACATCGGCCTGATCAGCTTTATCGGACTGGTAGCCCCCCACATCGTGCGGATGGTGGTGGGCAACAACCATGTGTACCTGCTGCCCGGTTCCATTCTGGCGGGCGCTTCCCTGCTGCTGCTGGGCGACCTGTTCGCCCGCACGGCGGTGAGCCCCGTGGTGCTGCCCATCGGCGCCATCACCTCGTTTCTGGGCGGGCCGCTTTTCCTCTATCTGCTGTTCAAGGGAGGGAAAAAGCGTGCTGAAGGTTGAAGATCTGCGTTTTCGCTACCACGGCTGCGCCCCCACCCTGCGTGGGGTGGACTTTACGCTGTGCAGCGGCCGCTTTCTGGCCATTCTGGGCAACAACGGCGCGGGCAAAAGCACCATGCTCAAATGCTTTGACCGCATCCTTACCCCCGAGAGTGGGCGGGTGGAGCTGAATGGCGAGGACCTGCTACGTCTGCCCCACCGGGAGGTGGCGCGGCGGGTGGCCTTTGTGTCCCAGACCCCGCCGGACGCCCGCATGACCGTGCACGACACGGTGATGCTGGGCCGCAGACCCTATATGCGCTGGGACTTCACCCAGGAGGATCACCGCATTGTCCACGCGGCCATGGACCGGCTGGGCGTGGGCGAGCTGCGGGGCCGCTTCCTCGACCAGCTCAGCGGCGGCGAGCGGCAGAAGGTGATGCTCTCCCGGGCGCTGGCGCAGCAGCCCTCTCTGCTGCTGCTGGACGAGCCCACCAGCAGTCTGGATCTGCAAAACCAGTATCAGGTGCTGGAGACGGTGCGCTCCATCTGCGCGGAGGACGGCATCACCGCCGTGATGGTCATCCATGACCTGAATCTGGCGCTGCGCTTCTGCGACGCCTTCCTGCTGCTGAAGGACGGCGTGGTATACCGCTTCGGCGGCGACGAGATCCTGTGCCGGGAGAGCATCCGCGCCATCTACGGCGTGGACGCGCAGGTAGTTCCCGTGGGCAAACATAAAATGATTTTGGTGGATTAGAAGGAGTGCTGTTCATGAAGGATAAAATCTGGGAAAAATGCGTGGCCTTCCACGGTCACGAGTGCGGCGGACTCACCATCGGCTACAAGGCCGCGCTGTACGCCATCGAGCTGCTGGGTCTTGCGCGGGAGGACGGTGCAAAGGACTGCTGCGTCTCCGGCGACGAGGAGCTTGTCTGCATCGCCGAGAACGACGCCTGCGGCGTGGACGCGGTGCAGGTCATTCTGGGCTGCAGCATCGGCAAGGGCAATCTGCTGTTCCATCTGCGGGGCAAGCAGGCCTTCAACTTCTACGACCGGCGCAGCGGCAAATCCGTGCGGCTGATGCTGCGTCCCAAGCCGGAGGGCATGACCCGGGAGCAGTCCTTCGCCCACTACCAGTCCCTGGAGCCGAAGGAGATGTTCGACGCCATGCCCACCGCCATCCCCCTGCCGGAGAGCGCCCGGCTGTTTGACAGCTACGTCTGCTCCGTATGCGGGGAGAGCACCGGCGCCAACTGGGTGCGCTTCGCGGACGGCAAGCCCATCTGTCTGGACTGCTGCGGCGACTACTCCCGCTTCGACGTGTGAGCCTCTAACGCCATCTCGACAAAAAACGCACCGCCGCCGACCTCCCGGTCGGCGGCGGTTACTTATTTCCGTTTGGGTCGGGTCAGCTCCCGCTGCGGTGGATCAGCTCACGCTTCGTCGCAGCCCCTGCCCCCGCTCCCCGTGATCTGCACCGGGCGGCAGTCCCCCAGCTCCAGCCGGACGGGGACATTCCCCCGGAGCAGCCCCTCCTTCTCCGCCCGGGTCAGGGACTTCAGGCGATATTCCAGCCGGGAGGCCGCTGACCGGTCGGGGGCCGAGAAGGCGTATTCAAAGCGCTCCGGCGGGTCGGCGGCGGTATACTTGGCCCCTCGTCCCCCCTTGCCCGCGTGCTCGGCAAAGCGCCGGGTGAGGTCTGTGGTGATGCCGGTATACAGCGCGCCGCTTCGGCAGCGCAGAAGATAAACATAGTAGCCCATTTTTCGCACCTCTCTCCCATTGTAGCACAAAAATCCGCAAATCGGCAGCGCCTGACCGGGAAAAAACGCAAATTTGCCAATCAGCGACAGGAAAACCGAGCTTTTTTACCTTGTGCGGGGCAATCTGCTCTGTCATAATTGTCAGGAAATTAACCGTACCCGCGTTTCGCGGGAGAAGGCGTGAACAGATGTATAAGCAGATCACCGACAATGTTTTCAGCATTTATGTGGAGCTGCCCCGCAGCCCCCTGAAGAACACCAACGCGTATCTCATTAAGGGCAAGGAGCGCAACCTGTTAATCGACACCGGCTACCGCACCCAAATCTGCATGGACTCCCTCACCGCCGGGCTGCGGGAGCTGGATGTGGAGATGGGGGATACCGATATCTTTCTCACCCACTTCCATCCGGATCACACCGGACTGGTGCCGGATCTCGTGGCCCCCGACACCCGCGTCTTTATGTCCCAGGAGGACACCGTGCGTCAGCTTTTCACCCGGGACAAGGCCACCGCCGACTCCCTCACCTTTCAGACCCAGCGGGCCAACGGCTTCACTGACGAGCAGATTGCCCGCTCCCCCCAGATGAGCAGCCGCTCCCTCGGCCCCGGCGACTTTGAGGACTTCACCGTCATCGGCGAGGGGGAGGAGCTGCATTACGGCGGTCACCGGCTGCAGGTGGTGGCCGTGCCCGGCCATACGCCGGGGCAGCTGGTGCTGTACGACGCGGAAAACAAGCTGATGTTTCTGGGCGACCATGTGCTCTTTGAGATCACGCCCAACATTCAGCGGTGGATTCGGGTAAAGGACGCGCTGGGCGACTATGTGCAGAGCCTTCTGAAAATCCGGGACTACGACGTGGAGCTGGCCCTGCCCGGCCACCGGGGCCGCAAGGGCAAGCTGTCCGCCCGGGTGGACAAGCTCGTCGAGCACCACGGCGCACGGGTGGGCGAGGCCGTGGACATGGTGGACCGCTACCCCGGGCAGACCGCCTACCAGCTGGCCTCCCATATGAGCTGGAACATCCGATACAGCGGCGACTGGGAGGACTTCCCCATGCAGCAGCGGGTGTTCGCCGTGGGCGAGACCCGCGCCCATCTGGAATACCTGATGCACCGGGATCGGGTACTCCGGGAGGAGCGGGACGGCGTGCAGTATTACTATCCGGGAAAATAAGCGAAATTTATCGAAAAGGCCGCCTTGGGGCGGTCTTTTCTCTTGCAATCCGGCCTCTCAGCCGCTATACTCAAGAAGTTTGAAAAACCATTTGATCGGGTGACGGAAAATGCGCGTGGCAAAGCGAATATGGGGCTTTCTGAAGCGGGAGGCCATGCTGGGCGTGAGCGCTCTGGCCGCCTGTGCGTCCATGCTTCTGGTGCCGCCGGGGGCGGCCTACCTCTCCTACATAGATTTTCGGGTGCTGGGGCTGCTGTTTTGCCTGATGGCGGTGGTGGCTCTGTGGCGGAAATGCGCCCTCTTTGACGTGCTGGCGCAAAAGCTGCTCTCCGGGCGGCGCAGCGCCCGGCTGCTGACGCTCACCCTGACGCTGCTGCCCTTCTTCACCTCCATGCTGGTGACCAATGACGTGGCTCTGCTCACCTTTGTGCCCTTCACCGTGGTGGTGCTCACCCTCACCGGGCGCACCGGAAAGCTGCCATGGGTGGTGGTGCTGCAAACCCTGGCCGCCAATCTGGGCAGCATGGCCACCCCGGTGGGCAATCCCCAGAACCTGTTCCTTTATAACGCCTTCTCCCTCTCGGCGGGGCAGTTTTTCTCCGCCGTGCTGCCTGTCGCCGGGGCAAGCCTCGCGCTGCTGGCGGGGGCCGCGCTGCTCTCGGACAGCGGGAGCACCCAGGTGGACTTCCCCGAAAAGGCCGTCATCCGCCACCGGCGGCTGTTCCTTCTCACCGCCGCGCTGCAGCTTTTATGCCTGCTCTCGGTGTTCCGCTTGCTGGACTACCGCATTCTCACCGCCGTGACGCTCCTCTCCCTGCTGCTGTTCTCCCGGGAAACCCTTCGGGAGGTGGACTACTGTCTGCTGCTCACCTTTGTGTGCTTTTTCATCTTCGCGGGGAACATCGGCACGGTGGGCGCGGTGCGGGACTTCCTCACGGGGCTGCTGCAAAAAAACACCCTGCTTACCGCCGCGCTTACCAGCCAGTTTATCAGCAACGTGCCCGCCGCCGTGCTGCTGGAGAGCTTCACCACCAACTGGAAGGGTCTGCTGCTGGGGGTGGACGTGGGCGGACTGGGCACGCCGGTGGCCTCCCTGGCAAGCCTCATCTCCCTGAAGCTCTACGCCCGCAGCGAGGGCGCGCGCCCCGGCCGCTTCCTGTGGCTGTTCCTGCTCTCCAACGCCGCAGGGCTGCTGCTCCTGCTGCCCCTGGCCTCCCTGCTCTGAAAAAACCGGCAGCCGCTTCTTACGCGGCTGCCGGTTGTTATTGTGGATGCTGACATCAGCCCTTCAGATAGCGCTCGAACCACTGGGTGATCTCCCGCAGGCGGCGCACCCGATGCTTGGGCTTGCCAGAGCGGGACAGCTCATGATTTTCCCCCTTGAACACGCACATTCTGGCGGTTACGCCGTGACTACGCAGGGCGGCATACATCTGCTCCCCCTGCTCCAGCGGGCAGCGGTAGTCCTCGTCGGAATGGATGAATAGAGTGGGCGTGCGCGCCTGATCCGCGTAGGCCACCGGGGAGTGGGCCCACATCTTCTCCATATTCTTCCACGGCTCGCCGCCGGTCTGGTCCACGGCAAACTCCGTGCCGATGTCGCTGGTGCCGTAGAAGCTGATCCAGTTGGAGATGCTGCGCTGGCTGGCGGCGGCCCGGAACCGGTCGGTGTGACCGATGATCCAGTTGGTCATGAAGCCGCCGTAGCTGCCGCCGGTGACGCCCATGCGCCCCGGATCAATGAAGTCGAACCGGCGCACGGCCTCGTCGGTGAAGGCCATGATGTCCCGGAAATCCTGTCCGCCGTAGTCCCCCCGGATGTCGGCAAAGTCATCGCCCCGGCCGTCGCTGCCGGTGGGGTTGCAGAAAATCACCGCGTAGCCCATGGAGGCCCACAGCTGCATCTCGTGGAAATAGCAGTTGCCGTAGGCGGTCTTGGGGCCGCCGTGGATGTCCAGAATGGTGGGGTACTCCCGCCCCTTCTCCATATCCACCGGCGGAATCACCCAGCCCTGCACCTCATCGCCCCGCTCGTTCACCACCCGCAGGTCGATGGGGGCGCTGTACTCGTACTCGGCGGTGAGCCCGTCGCTGAAATGGGTGAGCCGGGTCTCCTCGCCACGGGCGTCCACATAGTAGAGCTCCTGCCCGAAGGCGCCCCGCAGGGCGGAGATCACAAGGCCCTCGCCCAGCAGGGCGAAGTCGGTGATGCAGCCCCGCTCGTGGGTCACGTTGGTCACCGCGCCGGTCTCCGCGTCCACCCGGACGATCTGGGTGCTGTCGCTCTGGGTATCGGCCAGGTAGCAGCCGCCATCCCGGAAGCGGGGCTGCCAGCCGTGGGACGCCTCGCTCTTAATGTCGCTGCCTACGCTGTTATAGAAGTTGTGCTCCCCGTCGGTGCAGAGAGCGCGGTAGGCATCCCCCTCCCGAAGAAACAGCCGGGGATTTTCGTTCAGCCCGTACTTTTCCCCCACGCTGGCCATGGAGATCCACTTTCCTCCGGGCAGGGGCAGCGCACCGAAATTCTGTGCGGTGTCGCAGACGGTCACGTCCCGCAGCGCCAGCGTGGCGGTGTCCAGCTCCCACAGCCGGTCGTACTGAGAGCCGACCTCCTCATAGGCTGCGCCGGTGAGGTAGAGCTTCGTGCCCTCCGGCGACAGGGCGCCCATGGTCACGCTGGTCCACTCATCGGTGACGGGCGTCACCTTGCCGGCGTCATAGAAATACAGCCGGGTGCGCTGCTTGTTGATGTAGCCCGCGCCGTTGAAGCGGTAGGGCTGCTCGTCCACCACACGGTAGTCCGCCTCCTCCTTCATCCGGGCGGCGGCCTTCTCCCCGTCCCCGCCGCAGTTTTCAAGAGCGGCGGCGTAGTCGTGGGAATATGCGGCGGTGAAGAAAAACCGCTCCGGCGTGAGAAAGCGGAAGTCCTCCGCGCTGTAATCAAGGCGCAGCCACTCCCGCGCCTCGCCGCCGGCGTTGGGCAGCAGCTGCAGCACGGTGAGGGGGATACCCTTTTCCGCCGTCTCCTTATCCTTCTTCTCCCGCAGCGCCGGGAACACCACGCCCTCCGGCAGCAGAAAATAGTCGTTCACATCCCCGGCGGAGGTAAGGCGCAGCGTCTCGCCGCCGCGCAGAACATACAGGTCGCTCTTATAGCTGTTTTCCTCCAGCTCCGCGCGCTTACAGCAGAAGTACACGTCCTCCCCGCTGACGGTGAGGTTCCCGGGCATACGGAAGCGGGAAAAATGCTCATAGTCTACTTTTTTCATAGCCTGTCCCCAATTCTCAGATGATATGAACGATAGTACCACGAGTACACCGTGTTTTCAACTTCACAGCAGGAAGAAATCGTGGTATACTTGGCTAAAATTTACCGTGGAGGCGTTCATATGGGATTTCTTTACGCGCTGGAGAGCATCCGTGTGCCGTTTCTGGATACGCTCATGGGCTGGATTACCCACCTGGGGGGCGAGACCGTGTACATGGCCGTGGCAGTGGCTACCTTCTGGTGCATCAGCAAAAGCTGCGGCTACTATATGCTGTTCACCGGCTTTGCCGGCACCCTTGCCAACCAGTTCCTGAAGATCACCTGCCGCATCCCCCGCCCCTGGGTGAAGGACCCCGCCTTCACCATCGTGGAAAATGCCCGGGCGGCAGCCACCGGCTACTCCTTCCCCAGCGGACACACCCAGAACATTTTCTCCTCCTTCGGCTGCATCGCCCGGTGGACAAAAACGGTATGGCTGCGGGCAGTCTGCATCGTTATCATCCTGCTGGTGGCCTTCTCCCGGATGTATCTGGGGGTGCACACACCGCTGGACGTGGGCGTGGGCGCGGCGATGGGGCTGATTCTTGTGCTGGCCCTGTACCCCATCTTCCGGGACGCGGAGCAGCATCCCCAGCGGCTGTACCTTTTCTTTGGGGTGATGATCTCCCTCACGGTGGCCTACCTGGCCTATACGGAGCTGTGGAGCTTCCCCGCGGATGTGGACGCCGCCAATCTGGCCTCCGCCGCGAAAAGCGGCTACACGCTGCTGGGCTCGTCCGTGGCCATGCTGATCTGCTTCCATGTGGATCAGAAATACACCCGCTTTGATCCCCGCGCCTCTCTGAGCGCCCAGCTCGTCAAATGCGTAGCGGGACTGGCGCTGCTGGTTCTCATCAAGTCCGGGCTGAAGGCCCCCCTGCTGGCCCTCTTTCACGGCGGCGCCGTGGCGGACGCGGTGCGGTACTTCCTTGTGGTGTTCTTCGCCGCCGGGGTGTGGCCCCTCACCTTCCGCTGGTTCGCGTCCTGGGGCACGAAAAAGGAGAGCAAATAGTGATTCGGCAAATCTGGGAGCCGGCGGAAAAAACCGCAATCGCCCGTGAAATTCTGGAGGCTCTGCCCCAGTGGTTCGGGATTCCGGAGGCGAGAGAGGAATACATTGCCTCCAGCGTCCACCAGCCGTTTTTCGCGGCGGAGGACCGGGGCTTCCCCATGGGTTTTCTGTGCCTGAAGGAAACGGGACGGGACACTGCCGAGCTTGCGGTCATGGGCGTCCGACAGGAATACCACCGCCGGGGCATCGGGCGCGACTTATTCGCAGCGGCAAAACGCGCAGCAGCAGACGCGGGATACTCTTTTTTGCAGGTGAAAACCGTGCAGGCAGGACACTATGCGGAGTATGACGCCACAAATCTGTTCTACGAGAGCCTTGGGTTCCGGGAATTTGAAGTCTTTCCCACGCTTTGGGACGCGTGGAACCCCTGCCAGATCTATGTGATGTGCATAAAAGCACCGGACCGGGAGATCTAAGGAAACTCCGGGCTGCCGCCTGAGCGTAGCATTGCCGCCCCGGAAAATCCGGGGCGGCAATGCTACGCTTATTTTTGGGCTTCTACCGTTTTTCGTTTGAAGATGAAGCTGCGGTACATGATGACGAAGGTGACGGCAAACAGACCCACCAGCGCCGCCAGCGTAATCCAGGTCATGGTCATGCTCTGTGCCACCACCCCCAGCAGGAGCAGCATGGGGAAGCCGAACACAATGGCCCAGATCTGCTGATAAATCAGGTTGCCGGAGGCGGGCGTCTCGAACAGCGGGTCGATTTCCCGCAGCAAGATCACACCGGTGCTGGCCGTGCCGGTGAGCATACCGTACATGGCGAGAAAGGCCTCGTCCCGGTAATCCGGGAACAGCCGGTCGCACACCCGCTTGCAGTACCAGTAGGTGAGGAAGGCGCCGGCCACGCAGATCGCCAGCAGGGGGATGACAAACTCCTTGCGAGCGAAGGCGCTCAGGTCGATGGCGGCGATGGAGGCCGTGACCATCAGGTCGAACATCAATCCGGAGATGCGACCCAGCATGAAGTTGTTCAGATACTGCCTTTTGCACCAGCCCCGCTTGCGGCAGCCGGAGAAGATAGCCTTATAGAGCACGGCGAACACCGTGCCGAACAGGAAGTTGAAGCCCCAGATCAGCGGCTTCACCGTGTTCACCCAGAAGCCTCCCAGCCGGTCCAGACCCAGCGAGACGGCCCACATAAAGAGGAAGGTGGTGAAATACACCAGCAGCACCATAGCCACCTGCACCGTGAATTTATCCATGCTCTCACTGAGGGGAATCTCGTTCTTGCCGGTGATAATCTCGGCACTCAGATCCTCCAGCTCCTCGGCGTTCTCCCGCTGGGCCTTGGGATTGCCCGACCGGCGCATCCGGTTCAAGTAGATGACGCCGCCCAGGCTGGCGGCGATAAAGCCCATGGCAGCCACCGTGAGACCAAAGCTGGCTCCCCCCTGGAACGGGGGATAGGCCGTGGCCGTCTCATAGGTGTGACCCCAGTTGAAGGCCTGCCCCGGCCCCTGTCCGTAGCCCATGGGCAGCAGGATGCCGCCGGAGGCCCAGTTGCCCAAAACGTAGCTGAGCCCCAGGGTAATGGCAAGACCCACAATGCCCTGAATGAGATAGGTGGTCACGGTGACAAGGCCGGAATTGAAGATGTCAATTCTCGCCTTCCTGCCCGCGTGGTTTTCCGTGCTCCGCAGCGCCACCGCCACGAAGCCGATGCCCAGCCCGTGATAGGTGAGGGTCTCCAGCACGGAGCCGTCGAACATGGCTCTGCCGAAGATCGCCTCAAATACCTTCATGGCGGCCAGCACCAGAAAGCCCGCCAGCACAGAGCTGGGAATCAGGCTGCGGCGCAGGGGCCGAATCAGCCTGCGCAGCAGATTTGCCAGCAGCATACCCCCAGAAAGCACTGAGAGCACCACCACAAAGCTCCAGGTCTGGTAATCCCAGAAATTCAGCGAGCCGGTCATGAGGACACCTCCGCGTATTTTTTCGCATAATAACCTGATAATTATAAGACCCCGCCGTGCCCACGTCAAACAAAAAATGTAAACAATTTCCCCCATTACTTGCGGGATTGCGGCGAAAAGAGTAGAGTGATAAGAGAATGCGAAAGGAGCTGATCCCTTGAAGATAACTTTTTTGGGCGCCGCCCATGAGGTGACCGGAAGCTGCACGCTGCTGGAGTGCGGCGGCACGAAGTTCATTGTGGACTGCGGCATGGAGCAGGGCCGGGATATGTTCGAAAACCAGGAGCTTACCGTGAGCCCCGGCGAGCTGGACTTTGCCCTCCTCACCCACGCCCACATCGACCACAGCGGCAACCTGCCGCTGCTGTACAAGAACGGGTTCAGGGGCAGCGTGTACGCCACCGCCGCCACCTGCAGCCTGTGCGGCATTATGCTCCGGGACAGCGCCCACATCCAGATGTCCGAGGCGGAGTACAAATCCCGCAAGGCCCGCCGCTCCGGCGCGCCGGATGTGCCTCCCCTCTACGACATGAACGACGCGGAGGGCCTGCTCTCCAACCTGCGTCCCTGCGGCTACGGGGAGCGCGTCCATGTGGCGGAGGGCATCTCCGTCCGCTTTACCGACGTGGGCCATCTGCTGGGCAGCGCCTGCATCGAGGTGTGGCTCACCGAAGGGGACCTGACAAAAAAGCTGGTGTTCTCCGGCGACGTGGGCAACAGCGGCCAGCCCATTCTCCGGGACCCCCAGACCGTGGATTCCGCGGACTATGTGATGGTGGAGAGCACCTACGGCGACCGCAGCCATGGGGAAAAGCCGGATTATATTGCCGCGCTGGCGGGCATCATACAGCGCACGCTGGATCGGGGCGGCAACGTGGTAATCCCCTCCTTTGCCGTGGGCCGTACCCAGGAGCTGCTGTACTTCATCCGGGAGATCAAGCAGAAGGGTCTTGTGCGCGGGCACGACGGCTTCCGGGTGATCGTGGACAGCCCGCTCTCCGTGGAGGCCACCGGCGTATTTCTCCAGTGCGACACCTCCTATATGGACGACGAGGCCCGCGCCCTGCTGCGGCAGGGTGTGAACCCTCTGTGGTTCGAGGGCTTGGAGACCAGCGTCACCAGCGAGGATTCCAAGGCCATCAACGGGGACAGGGAGCCCAAGGTCATCCTCTCCGCCAGCGGGATGTGCGAGGCGGGACGCATCCGCCACCACCTGAAGCACAACCTGTGGCGTCCCGAATGTCTGGTGCTGTTCGTGGGCTATCAGTCCGAGGGCACGCTGGGCCGCCAGCTGCTGGAGGGCGCCGGAGAGATCAAAATTTTCGGCGAGGACATCGCCGTGCGGGCGGAAATCACCAGTCTGCCCGGCGTCAGCGGTCACGCGGACCGGGACGGCCTGCTGCGCTGGATGGACGGATTCCAGACCAAGCCCGCCCAGGTGTTCGTGAACCACGGAGAGGACGCCTCCTGCACCGCCTTCGCCCGCACGCTCACGGAGGAGCGGGGTCTGAAGGCCATGGCGCCCTGGAGCGGCACGGAATACGACCTTGCCCGGGGCGAGTTTACCCTTGTCACCCAGGGCGTGCCCATCCGGCGGGCGGACACTCCCGCTGCCGGCAAGCGGCCGGAGGGTCTTTTCGCCCGTCTGCTGGCTGCCGCCGAGGCCCTGCTGCGCGCCGCGAAACGCTGCGAGGGTCGGCCCAACCGGGAGCTGCGCTGCTGGGCGGAGCGCATGGAATCCGTCCTGCGGGACATGGAGCGATGAGGCTTTTTATTGACACGACAGCCTCCTTGTGATATCCTATTCCCGTTAACATAATATTTCCAAAAGAGGATACAATCATGTCTCAGGACTTTGAACTGGATTTGGAATACATACTGGGCCGCGGTCTGGGAGAGCTGGATCGCCCCGCGCTGCTGCATCTGGCCCGCCGCCTGTGCCGGGCACTGGAGGAGCGGGGCGGCGCGCTGCACGGCGCGGTGCACACCGCCAACATCAGCCTGTCGCCCCAGGGCGAGGTAGGGCTGGGGGACGCCGGCGGCGAGAACGCCGAGTGGACGCCGGAGCGCCTGGAATTCATGGCGCCGGAGCTGTTTTGGGATAAAAAGGGCAGCGCCGCAGCGGACATTTACAGCATCGGCCTGCTGCTGTTCGCCGGTGTCTGCGGCGGACGCATCCCCTTCCTGCCCGCCACCGAGGGCGAGGCCACACCGGAGCAGCGCGCTGCCGCCGTGCGCCGCCGCATGAGCGGCGACCCCTGCGAGGTACCCCCCGCCGCCGGTCAGGTGCTGGGGGAAATCATCGGCAAATGTCTCGCCTTTTCCCCGGAGGATCGCTACGAGGACGCATCCGAGCTGCTGGCCGCCCTGCAGGACTGTCCTGGGGAGGAAGCCGCCGCGGCAGCGCCCGTGGTGATTGCCACGGCCAAGGTGGAGAACGAGCCGACGCCGCCGGCAGCGGACGGTCTTGCCTACAAGGTGGACAAGGAATTCGAGGAGCGCATCCCTCCCAAGCCCAAGCGGAGCAAAAAGCCCGTGATTATCACCTTTAGCATCGCGGCGGCTCTCATCGTGCTGGCGCTGGCTATTTGGGCCTTTGGCGGCGGTAAGCTGGGCAGCACCGCCACCGTCCCCCCCACGCAGACGATGGACGCGGTGTCCGGCACCGACAAGGAGACCCCCATCCCCCAGGAGACGGAGGCCCCCCAGACGACCCCCACCGCGACCCCTGCTCCCACCGCAACCCCCGCACCCACGCCCTCCCCCACGCCGGTGAAGGAATCCACCTACGAGCTGTACATGGCGGACATCAGCTGGACGGACGCCCAGAAGAAGTGCGAGGAGCTGGGCGGACATCTGGTGACCATCTCCGACGCGGATGAGCTGAAGAAGGTGACCGACCTTGCCGACGCCTACGGCGTGAAGCTGATTTGGATTGGCCTTTACCGTGAGGTGAACGGCGAGCTCTGCTGGGTGACGGATGAGAAGATTGACTACTATATCTGGGGCGACGGAGAGCCCAGCAAGACCGACAAGGGCGACGGCAGCCCCGAGAACTACGGTCTGCTGTGGAACCTGAAGGGCACCTGGATCTATAACGACAGCCGCAACGACCCCGTGAGCTACTACCCCGCCGGTTACAACGGCAAAATCGCCTACGTGTGCGAATACGACTAATCAATTTGGGAGGGGGACGGAAACGTCCCCCTCCCAACCTTCCCCCCACGTTTCACGGAAACGCGTTTGCGCCCACGGGGCGCAAAAAAGGGATCGCGCCCGGGCTTTGCCCGGGCGCGATGTTTTTCCTTTTATCCGGGGCGGGCTTTGCCTGACCTGGATTCTTTATCCTGCGGACGCGTGTCCGCAGACGCCGCGCCGTGCGCGGCGGGGGGGAATATACAAGGGGGACGCCTGCGTCCCTCTTGTAATTTATTTACCATTTGTTTTCCACGCGCTCGGCGAAGCCGGGGAAGTCGCGGATGGCAAGCTCTGTGCCGTCGTCCAGCACGGCCTTGCCGGTAAAGAGACCAAACACCTGATGCTGGTCGGACTTGATCAGCTTCACGTCGGTGCAGGCGGCTCTGTCCAGCACGGGGACGAAGTCCATCTCAAACCGGCCGTCGTCGCTGGAAAAGGTCCAGGGGGACAGATAGTCAAGCGCGCCGTCCTTCTCCGGGATGTGGAAGGTCACCTGAGAGAGCTTGTGGGCCTTGCCCGCGTAAAACAGCATATTCTCCGTGGCGGCAGCGGTGTTTCCGAAGCCGTAGCCGATGTTCCAGCCGAAGGGCACCCCCTCCAGCGCGCCGCTGGCGCTGCCCCAGTACCAGGTGTTGTGATAGGTCCACACGCCCCGGCCCCAGTCCAGCACACCGAAGGCGCTTTCCGGCTCAAAGATGTAGGTGCGCCCCAGCACGGTGACGCTGCCCTCCGCCCGCAGGCAGTTGATCTTCTGGTTGAAGTAGAAGTGGCCGGGCTTGTCAAAGGGCGTGGCGATGACCATGCTCTCCGCCGGCTCGTCCGAGAGAACAACGTGTCCGTCAATGGGGCTGCCGTCCATAAATTTGTCCATGTGCACATCCAGCACACGGCGATTCCCCTGATGGGCAAAGCTGAGGGAATAGCCCCGGCCCTTGACATACAGGTCTCCCCGGGCGGAATGGGGCGGCAGACACCGCTTGCCCATGGGGAAGGCGCACATGGGCGACACGGTCTTTTCCCAGCCCTCGTCGAAGTTCAGGAAGGACACGCTGTCCAGCCCCATGTAGCCGTTGTCGTCAATGGTAAGAGCCAGCGCGAAATGGCCGTTGTTAATCAGGTAGTAGTCCCATTCCTTGATGCGGGCCTTAGGCGCCTTGACTGCGCGGCGGGTGTAGACCGGCAGCAGCCGTTTGGCGTAGCCGGGCTCGGTCAGATTGCCGCTCTCAGTGAGCAGCGGCGCGCTTTGGGTAATCTCATGCTGTTCCATCATGCTCTCTCCTTGCGAATTAATCTGATATCACGCCCCACAAAGGGGAGAAAGTCGTATTCGCCCACCAGCCGGGACATAATCGCCGCGCCGTACTTCGCCGTCAGCTCCTGATCCGTGCAGTTGGTGCTGATGATGGTCTTGCGGTCGTTAAGAAGCCGGGTATTGATGATCTGGTGCAGGGCGGCAACGGACAAGGTGGTAACCATCTCCGTGCCCAGATCGTCCAGAATCATCAGGTCGCAGCCCTGATACTGCTTCGTTTTGGCGTGAGCCGCCGCCCCCTCCGCGCTGTCACGGGAGAAGCGGGCGGTCTCGAACGCGCCCAGCGCCGCGGCGGCGGACTCGTAGGCCACGCTGAATCCCTTCTCCGATACCGCGCGGGCAATGCAGGCGGAGAGAAAGGTCTTGCCCAGACCCGGCGGCCCCTGAAACAGCAGGTTGGTGGACCGGTGTCCGAAGTTGTCCGCGTAGGCGATGCAGGTGTCCCGCACAAAGGTCATGGTCTCCCGGGGGGAACCTGGGGACGGCTCGGCGCTGTAAAGGCTCAGGTCAAAGCGGTCGAAGCTCTCGTCCCCGCAGCGCAGCAGCCCGCCCAGCTCCTGCGTCAGCTCCCGGTTATAGAGCTTCAGCAGACAGTCGCAGGGCTCCGCGCCCAGCATCCCGGTATCGCGGCATTTTTTGCAGGAGTAGATGGGGTCCGTATAGTCGCCGGGATAGCCGGAGGCCGTCAGCAGCTCGGCCCTCTGCCCCTGCAAAAGCAGATTTTCCCGCTCCAGCCGGGTCAGCTCCTCCTGAAGCTCCCCGCTGTGGCGCAGGGTAAGACCCACCAGCGCCACCATCTGCCGGCGCAGCTCCCCGTCAATTTCCCGTACACGGGGCAGACGGGCATAGACCTCCTGGGTGCGGCGCTCTGTCTCGGCGGCGTTTTCGGTGCGAAAGCGCTCCAGCGCGTCCCTGGCCCTGGCCATCAGCTTGCCGTTATATGACACTTCCCGTCACCGTCCGTTTCTGACCTTGTCGTAGATTTTTTTCATCCGCTCCAGATCGGTGCCGGACTTGTCCGGCGCGGGAGCGGCGGGGGCGGGGCGGCGCGGCCCGTCCCCCTGCTGGATTTCCTCCACCGTGTGCAGGTTCTTGGAATCCCAGCTGAGCAGAATCTTATTCATATAGGGCCATTTGAGAGAACCGGTGCCCATGACCGTCCTGTCGTAGGCCAGCTCCAGCGCCTCCGGCGGGAACCCCAGCTCCAGCCAGCCCTCTATGTATTTTTTCTCCGAAGGGGTCAGCTCCCGATCCCGAATGCCCAGCGTCCGGGCAAGACTCGCAGTCTGCTCCCGGCGCTGCCCCCGAAGGCGAAGATAGTCCTCGGCGGCGGAGAGGGTCATAATCTCCCGGTTGGCCCAAATGTAGGCCTCCTTCTCCACCCAGCGCAGGGTAGGCAGGCGTCCCGGCCCGTATTTTTCCCGATATTCCTCCACACAGTGGTGCAGCAGCAGCAAAATAACCTCCGGCGGCAGCCCCAGATGGTCGTACACGCCAAAAAGGAGCTTCAGGTCTGCCCCTGAGAGCGTGCGGCCCAGCAGCCGCTCCGCCTCCTCCAGCACGCCTCGGAAGGCGGCGTCGCTCTCCGCGCGGTGCACCACGTCCTCGGCGGTGTACTCGGGCAGCACCTCCGGCGGCGGCAGCTTTGCCATTCCGCCCTCCAGCAGCCCCATCTCCCGCAGCTTTTCCGCCGCAGCGGACACCTGTGCCGGGGTAAGTCGAAGCGCCCGGGCGGCCTCTCCGCTGCCCCGTCCACTTCCCTGCCGCAGCAGGTAGAGATACAGCAGCGCGCAGCTCCCGTCCCCGCTGGCAATCAGCCGGTCGGCGTCTCTGGCGCTGATGCTGAGGGGCATATTCAGCTTTAGTTTTTCCTCGTCCATACCGGTTCCCCCGCTTTATCTTAGAAAACTACTATATCATTTTTCCCTCCCGGTAGCAAGCGGCTTGTGCCGGGATCAACGGGAAAAGGAGCGGAGCCAAATTGGCTCCGCTCCTTATAAGTTTCAGGTCAGGCTTCCGCTCCGTTGATCCGGGCGGCATTGCGGCGGTGCATATACTGGTACAGCAGCACGCCGCCCACGCCCACAAAGCCGATCAGGTCGGAGGTGAGGCCGGGGATGATAAGGCCCAGTCCGCACACCGCGGACACAAGACGCAGGGGCCACGGAATAGAACCGAAGGCATAGCCTCCCAGCGCCAGAGACACGCCGAACACACCCAGCATGGAGGAGATGATGACCTGCACCGCGTGGACCACGCCCTCGTTCATCAGCAGCAGCGCCGGGTCAAAGGCGAAGATATAGGGCACAATGAAGGCCGCGATGGCCAGCCTTGTGGCGATGAGTCCCGTTTTCATCGGGTCCGCCTTGGCAATGGCCGCGCCCGCATAGGCCGCCAGCGCCACCGGCGGGGTGATGTCCGCCACGATGCCAAAGTAGAACACGAAGAAGTGCGCCGCCACCTTGGGGATGCCCAGGGTAATCAGGATGGGCGCGCAGGTGGAGGCCATAATGCAGTAGTTTGCGGTGGTGGGCAC
>CAZCDJ010000013.1:0-10969 GCA_964497655.1 uncultured Oscillospiraceae bacterium
TGGGGTCGGTGACCACGGGGACATACAGATGGGGGATGCCGTTATACACGCCCAGCTCCACCATCTTGGGGTCAATCATGATAAGGCGCACCTGATCCGGCGTGGATTTATACAGCAGGCTGATGAGCAGGGAGTTCAGGCACACGCTCTTGCCGCTGCCGGTGGTGCCGGCGATGAGCATATGGGGCAGCTTTGCGATGTTGCCCACGATGCAGTCCCCCCCGATGTCCTTGCCGATGGCAAAGCTCAGGCTGGAGGAGGCGTTTTTGAAGGCGGGTGAATCAATGATATCCCGCAGATAGACGATGGAAACCAGCTTGTTGGGCACCTCGATGCCCACGGTGGAAATTTTGTCCGGAATGGGGGCAATCCGCACGCTGGTGACACCCAGCGACAGGGCCAGATCTCCGGACAGGTTGGTGAGCTTGGCAAGCTTCACCCCGTCCCCCAGCTCCAGATCGTAGCGGGTGACGGTGGGGCCCCGGGTGACGCCCACGATGTTGGCGCTGACGCCGAAGCTGGTAAGGGTCTTTTCCAGTCGGTCCCGGTTGAGAGCAATCTCCTCCCTGCCGTCCACGCCGGAGGCCTGTCCCTTACGCAGTAGGTCGATGGAGGGGAACTCATAGGCGGGCACGGTCTCGGCGGCCTTCTCAATCTCCGCCGCCACGCCGGCCTTCTCCGCCTCCAGCTCGTCCCGGGTAACCTTCTGCACCGGGGGCTTGGCCCCCTCCGGCGGGGAAACGGGGGGCATGACGGTGGGGGTGGGCATGACAATGGGCACGGAGACCGGCGCGGGCTCCCCACGCTCCTCCTCCGTCTGCACCGGGTCGTCCGTCAGCACCTGATCCGGGGTCTTGACCCGGGGGCGGCGGTTAAAAAATCCCACCTTTTCTTCCTTGTAGACGGCATCCGTCGCCTCCTCATCCAGAGGGATGTCGATGGCGCCGCGAATCTGCTGCCGGGTACGGGCGGCGCTCTCCCCCTTCTTGGCGGGCTGTACCTGCGTCTCCTGCAGCGGCTCCGGCTCCGGTTCCGGGATGTACTGCGCCTTTTCCCGACTGCCAAACCAGGAGGCAATCTTCGCGAAGGTCAGATTAAGGCTCACCATCAGGAAGAACAGGAAGGCGGCAAGCAGCACGGGGAAGGCCCCGTAGATGCTGAACATGGCCTCCAGTCCCATGGAGAGCAGGCCGCACAGCACGCCGCCGCTGAGCATCTTCGCCCCGTCGGCGTACAGATCCTTCACCAGCACCCAGAAGCTGCCGCCGAAGCTGTAATCCAGCCGGCAGAACAGCAGATGGGCCATGCCGCCGAAGAAGATGGGCAGCAGCAGCGCCGCCGTCACCTTCAGGGCCACAGGTCTGCCGTGGTGGAGAAACAGCGCCACCGCGGCAAGAATCAGCGCGATGGGAAACAGCCAGTAGCCCCAGCCCAGCAGAGACTTGAAGAAGCCGCAGAACACCTTGATGAAGATGGCATCCACGCTGAAATAGCCCAAAAAGGAGAAAATGCCCAAAAAGGCGCAGACTGCCCCCGCAACCTCCCGCCGAATGGGCTGGGTCTGAGGCTCCGGGGCCGCCTTGGCGCTGCTCTTGCGCGTCTGCCCTCCGCCGGAGGATGAAGTTTTTTTCTTAGTTCCCTGAGAAGTGCTCCGGGAGCTTCGGGACGTATTTGCCATTACGCTACAATTCCTTTCAGAACACCAGAGAAAATATGATGGAGAGCAGGCCCACGCCCCAGCAGTAGTAGGCGAAGTAGCCGAATTTGCTCTTGGAGGCGATGCGCTTGACCAGACCGATGGCGAAAATACCGCTGATCATTGCCACCACCATGCCCACCAGATAGGCGGGCAGAAGGGATACGTCGATGCCGGCCTTGACGGCCTTGACAATGCTGAGCAGGTTGGCCCCCAGCACGGCGGGGAGAGACATGAGGAAGGAGAACTTCACCGCGAAGCTGCGGTCAAGTCCCGTGGCGATGCCGGCGGTGATGGTGGTGCCGCTGCGGCTGAGGCCGGGGATGGTGGCCACCGCCTGGCAGCAGCCGATCACCAGCGCGTCCCTCACCCGCATGGTCTTTTCGTTTTTACTGCCCTTGGACATCCGGTCGGACACAAAGAGCAGGCAGCCGGTGAGAATCAGCGCCGCGCCGATGAAGGCGGTCTTGTAGTACAGCTGCTCCACATAGTCGTTCAGCGGCAGGATGAGGAACAGGGGCAGCGTGGCAATGACGATCATCAGAAACAGACGGGCCGCGGACATACTGCCCGTCCCGTCCCGCCCGGTGACGCTGCGTCCGCCGCGAATCAGCGCAAGCAGCTCCCGCACCATGTCCCTGATATCCTGCCAGTAGACCACGCAGATGGAGATGAGCGTGCCCAGATGCAGCAGCACATCGAAAAACAGGTGTCCACCCTCAATGTCGGTCATGCCAAACAGATTTTGCGCGATTGCCAGATGGCCGCTGCTGGAGATGGGCAAAAACTCCGCAACACCCTGTATCAGGCCAAGAATAATTGCAGACCAGATAGTCAAATCGGTCCCCTCCGGATTTTGTAGATTATTGGTATTATGTATACCTAATGTATCATATTACCACATTGCGGGGAAAAGAACAAGAAGAAAAAGGACGTCCCTCCCCAAAAAGGGAAGGACGTTCCGCTCTATTCCGTGGGCAGGCCAAGGCAATTCATCAGACCCTTCCAGCCGGCGTTGACCACCGGATACTGGAGCGTCGCCTTAAATTCTCTGCCGTTTTGGGCGGTGAATTCCACATACACCAGCTTCGCGCCGCCGTCTCTCGCGTACAGCGAGGAGCCGCCGCCAAAGCTGACGGTAACGGAGCGCTCCCCCTCCCCCGCCACGCCGGGGCGCAGATAGGCGGGCTGGGTAAGGTAGCCATACAGGCGATCCGCCGTCTGCGCGTCCAGCGGGTGGGTCTCTCCCTCATAGGTGACGGCCGTCTCGCCGGGGTGCTCTCCGGCATACAGCGTGCTGGCGGCCAGCGCGGCGGAAAAATACCGCTCCGTGACGCGCAGGGAGAGGATGGACACGATGAAGCCCACCACCACCAGCGCGGCGGCGATCACCAGCGCCTGAGGCAGCCACGAGACCACGCTGCCCATTTTTTTCCCGCCGGTTGTGTTCCCCATCCGTGTCCCTCCATCCGGGGGCAGCTCAGCCGCGATAGGCGGAGAGCACACCCTTGTAGGTCATATAGCAGTCGTACTTGGAAACGATCTCAAAGGGAGCGTGCATACTCAGCACGGGCACGCCGGCGTCCAGCGTGTCAATGTTGCGGTTGGCCATATACATGGCAACGGTGCCGCCGCCGCCCTGATCCACCTTGCCCAGCTCGCACATCTGCCACACCACGCCGTCCCGGTCGAAGATGCTGCGCACATAGGCCACCACCTCGGCGCTGGCGTCGCTGGTGCCGGCCTTGCCACGGGCGCCGGTATATTTGCACAGGCCGATGCCGTAATTGATCTTGGCGTCGTTGCGCTTCTCGCTCACCTCGGGATAGTTGGGGTCGAAGGCGGCGGTCACGTCCGCGCTCAGGCAGAAGCTCTTGGCAAAGCAGTCCCGCAGGCAGACGCTCTGACCCTTGCACAGATCGCCCACGAACCACTCGAAGGCCTCGCTCTTCATGCCGGATACGCCGTCGGAGCCGGTCTCCTCCTTGTCGGCCAGGATGCAGATGCAGGTGCGCTCCGGCTTCTTCACGTCCAGCAGGGCACGCAGCTCCGCGTAGGCGCACACCCGGTCGTCGTGACCGTAAGCGCCGATGAGGCTGCGGTCCAGACCCACGTCCCGCACCTCAAAGGCGGGCACGGCGCACAGCTCGGCGGAGATGAAGTCCGCCTCGGTGATGCCGTAGTTCTCGTTCAGGATGCTCATGACCGCCAGCTTCACCCGATCCTTGCCCTCGTCCGCGTAGGGGGCGGAGCCGATGAGGATGTTCAGCGCTTCGCCGCTGATGCCCTCGGCCATGGTCTTTTTCATCTGATCGGCAGCCAGATGGGGCAGCAGATCGGTGATGACCAGCTGGGGATCGTTCTTGTCCCGGCCAATGACCACGGGGACGGTGGTGCCGTCCTTCAGAGCCACGGTGCCGTGGAGCTCCAGAGGGATGGCGGTCCACTGATACTTCTTGATGCCGCCGTAGTAGTGGGTCTTGAGGAAGGCCAGCTCGCTGTCCTCATACAGGGGAATCTGCTTTAAGTCAAGGCGCGGCGCGTCCACATGGGCGGCGGCAATGACGCAGCCCTCGCTGAGGGGCTTGTTGCCCATCACGGCCAGCAGCAGAGCCTTGCCCCGGTTGCTGTAATACACCTTGTCGCCCTCGTGCAGCTCCATACCGGCGACGTAGGGCACAAAGCCCTCACGCTCGGCAAGGGCGACGGCGTTATCCACCGCCTCCCGCTCGGTGCGGGAATCGTTCAGATAGCTCTTATAGCCGTTGCAGTAGGCATCCATCTTCTTCGCCTCGGCGGCGGAGAGCAGGTCGTAGCCATTCTTCTGCTCGTAGAACAGCTCTGCGCGAAAATCCTTCTTTTCTTCCTTCTTAGTTGCCATTTTTATGACCATTCCTTTCACTTCAAGGCACAAAAGACCATGAAACGGAATGGTCATAATGTGCGTTTTATTGGGTTGCCGCGCAAGCGGCGAGAAAATGCACTTGTATTAATTGAAGTTTGAACTTGTTTCAAACTTCAATTCCTCCGTAAATACGGCTCTGCATGCGGCCGCGAATTCTTCCCTGCCCCCGTTGTTCGTCAGCAGGCGGTCACAGTGTTCCTTATAATAATCGTCCGATTGCTGGGCGTTGATGCGCTTCATCGCGTATTCCCGGGAAATCCCCTCCCGGGCCATGATCCGCGCGGCGCGGACTTCCCTGTCCGCCACCACAGCATACACCATTTGGCAGCGCCGGGCAAGCCCGCTTTCGACAAGGGCAATGGCGTCAATGGCGGCCAGATGTCCCCCGCACATGGCGTGGGCCCGCAGCAGAGTCTGCACCGCTTCCCCCACATGCCGGTGGGTAATGGCGTTCAGGTCGGCCAGTGCGGCGGGGTCTGCAAACACAATCTCCCCCAGTGCCCGGCGATCCAGCACGCCGTCCCTGTATACGTCGCCGAAGCGCCCGGTGAGCTCCGTCCGCAGCGCGTCGTCCCGCTCCGTCAGGTCGTGGTACACCCCGTCGCAGTCGATGGCCAGCGCGCCCATGCTCTCCAGCACCGAGAGCGCCGTGGTCTTGCCGCTGCCGGTGCCGCCGGTGATGCCCACAAGGGTCATGGCATTCACCAGACAGTCCGAGATCTCCTCCTCCGGCAGAGCGCCGGCACGGAAGATGCGGTAGGGCGCGGAGGCAAGTCCCACAAGGGTGGACTCCTTGCCGATGCCGCAGGCTCCGCCGTCAATCACCGCGTCAATTTTTCCGTCAAAGTACGCCAGCACCTCCCCTGCCGTCTTGGGACTGGGGGAGCCGGAGGGGTTGGCGGAGGGGGCGGCGAGGGGCAGGCCGCAGCGGCGCAGCAGCTCCAACGTCAGGGGGTGATCCGGGCAGCGCAGCCCCACGGTGTCGCCGCCGGCGCGGACAATCTCCGGAATTTCCGGTCTGGCCCGCAGCACGATGGTCAGCGGCCCGGGCCAGAACTTTTCCGCCAGTGTCCGGGCCTGAGGCGGCACCTCCAGACAGCAGCGCTCCATGGCGCTCTCGCCCGGCACCATGAGAGAGAGGGGCTTCACCTCCGGGCGGCCCTTCACCTCGTAGATGCGGGAGACCGCGTCGTGGTCAAGGCCGTTGCCGGCCAGTCCGTACACCGTCTCGGTGGGCACGGCCACCAGTCCCCCGGCGCGGATGATCTCCGCCGCCTCGTCCAGCCGGTCAGTAATGATCTTTGTTTTCATTCCGCAGCATCCGCTTTCAGTTTATCCGCCTGGTCGGCAGTGATCAGCGCGTCAATCAGCTCGTCCAGCGCGCCGTCCATAATGGCATCAATCTTGTAGAGGGTGATTCCAATTCGGTGGTCGGTGACCCGCCCCTGGGGGAAGTTGTAGGTGCGGATGCGCTCGTTGCGCATTCCCGTGCCCACCTGACTTTTCCGCTCCGCCGCCACGGCGGCGTCACGCTTCTCCCGCTCCGCCTCGTACAGCCGGGAGGCCAGAATCTTCATGGCTCTGTCCTTGTTCTTATACTGGCTGCGCTCGTCCTGACACTCCACCACCGTGCCCGTGGGCAGGTGGGTGATGCGGATGGCGCTTTCGGTTTTGTTCACCTTCTGACCTCCCGCGCCGGTGGAGCGGAAGGTGTCAATCTGCAAATCGGCGGGATTGATGGAAAACTCCATCTCGTCCATCTCCGGCAGCACCGCCACCGTGGCGGTGGAGGTCTGGATGCGGCCCTGGGCCTCCGTCTCCGGCACCCGCTGCACCCGATGGACGCCGGACTCGAACTTCAGCCGGGAATAGGCCCCGTCCCCCTCCAGAATGAAGCTGACCTCCTTGATGCCGCCCAGCTCCGTCTGGTTGATGTTGGCAATCTCGGTCTTCCAGCCCTTGGTGTCGGCGTACATGGTGTACATCCGGTACAGCGCGGCGGCGAACAGGGCGGATTCCTCGCCCCCCACGCCGCCCCGAATCTCCACAATGACGCTTTTTTCGTCGTTGGGGTCTCTGGGCAGCAGCAGCACGCGAATCCTCTGCTCCAGCTCCGCGAGCTTCTCCCGGGCCGCGTCGTACTCCTCCCTGGCCAGCTCCCCCATCTCCGGGTCGCCCAGCAGAAGTCGGGCGCTCTCCATATCGCTCTCGCACCCGGCATATTCCCGGTAGGCCGTAACCACCGGCAGCAGCTCCTTCTGCTCCCGGGCAAGCTTCGCGTAGGTCTCCGGGTCGGTATAAACCTCCGGCGACGCCATGCGGTGCTCCAGCGCAGCGAACTTTTCGTCAATTTTTTTCAGCTTATCAAGCATTTCAGGCATTTTCCCTTCCGGCAAATTGCGGAATAATATATTACCACACTGAGCAACTATTGTAAACAAATACGTATTGTAAAATAACTTGATCCATGATAGCATGGCATGGATTGATACATAATGGAGTGATAATTGAATGGAAGTAGCGCTTCTCTGCGCCGAGATCTTCTTCTGCCGTATTCTGGACGTGTCCTGTTGTACCATCCGCACGGTGCTCACCGTGAAGGAAAAAACCTCACTGGCCGCTCTGGTGGGCTTCTTTGAGGCCTTCCTCTGGTTCGTGGTGGTGCGTCAGGCGCTGGACAGCGGAAACACCAGCATCTTCGTGGCCATCGCCTACGGCGGCGGCTTCGCGGCTGGCACCTTCGTCGGCGGAAAGATCGCCCGCAGATTTATCAAAAGCAATGTAGTCATGCAGGTGGTCTCCACCGGCAAAAACGACGAGCTGGTGCACGCCCTGCAGGACGCCGCCTTCGCCGTGACGGTGGTGGACACCAAGGCCACCGAGTTCGGACCGGAAAAGTATATGCTGTTTTCCGAAATCAGCAGCCGCCGCATGGAGGAATACAAAAAACTGGTGTACACGAATGACCCCCGCGCCTTCATCATGGTACAGGAAACGAAATACGTTTTCAACGGCTTTTTGCGAAAAGGCGAATAAGCCGGCAGTGCCGAAAATACAGTTCGGGAGAATTGAAATGAGTTACAATTACACAGCGGCCATCCTTACCGTCAGCGATCAGGGCTTCAGCGGACAGCTGCACGACACAAGCGGCCCGGCCCTCCGGGACATTCTGGAAAAAGACGGCTGGAATGTCATCAGCTCCACCGTGGTGCCCAACGAGTTCGACCAGATCCGTGCCGAGCTGGTGCGGTGCAGCTATGTTCTGGGCGCCTGTCTGGTGCTCACCACCGGCGGCACCGGCTTTTCCCGCAGGGATGTGACCCCCGAGGCCACCGAGTCCGTCATCAACCGCGTCGTGCCCGGCATCCCCGACGCCATGCGGGCAGCGGGACTGAAAAACGGCTATCGCGCCATGCTCACCCGGGGCGTGGCAGGTCTGCGGGGCGAAACACTGATCGTGAACCTGCCCGGCGGCGAGAAGGCCTCCACCGACGGTCTGGGCGCCATCCTTCCCGGTCTGAAGGAAGGCGTGGACATCCTTCGCGACAACTACGACGTTCCCCGCTCCGAGCGGTAAGCGCCACAGCCCCACACTTGTACACCCGCACAGAAAGAGCGTTTCCACAAGCGGGCGTGGATTTTTCCGGCCGTTAATCACAGAAGGCCAAGAGCTTCTTAAATTAGCTGAAAACCGCTTCCCCCAGGGGGGAAGCGGCTTTCCTTTTTATTTAAGGGTCATGCCGGTTTTTCGCAGCACCCGGCGCAGGAACAGGAGACACAGCACCAGCGACACGCACTCGGCGATGGGGAAGGCCAGCCACACCGCGTCCAGCACGCCGGTGAGGGACAGCAGATAGGCCGCCGGCATCAGCACCACAAGCTGGCGGCAGACGGAGATATACAGGCTGTACATCCCGTAACCGAAGGCCTGACAGGAGGCGCTGCAAATAATGCTGACCCCGGCAAGGAGAAAGTGGAGGCTGATAATCCGCAGCGCGGGCACGCCAATGGCCAGCATATCCGCCGACGCGTCGAACAGCAGCAGAAGCTGCCCGGGCAGCAGCTGGAACACGGCCACGCCCAGCAGCATGATGCACACGGCGCTGATCATGGAAAGCTTAATGGCCGAGTGAATCCGCTCCGGCTTTTTCGCGCCGTAGTTGTAGGCAATAATGGGGATCATGCCGTTGTTCAGTCCGAACACAGGCATAAACACAAAGCTTTGCAGCTTGAAGTAGACGCCGAACACCGCCACCGCCGTGGAGGAGAAGGTGAACAGAATCAGGTTCATCACAAAGGTCATCAGGCTTGCCACGGATTGCATCACTATGGAGGGGATGCTGATGGCACAGATGTCCCTGATGGTGGTCCAGCTGGGTCGGAAGCCCCGCAGGGACATGGCCACGTCCGGGTTATGGCGCTTATTGAGGATGTAGCCCAGAATCGCCCCGGCGATCTGCCCGCCGATGGTGGCCCAGGCCGCGCCGGCGATGCCCAGCCGGGGGAAGCCCAGCAGGCCGAAGATCAGGATGGGGTCGAAAATGATGTTCAAAATCGCGCCGGTCAGCTGAATATACATGGCGTATCTGGTGCGCCCGGTGGACTGGGCAAAGCGCTCAAAGGTGATCTCCGCAAACACGCCGAAGGAGCCGATGAGCACAATGCGCAGGTAGGTGATGCCGTACTCCGTGATGGCGGCAATGTCCGTCTGGGCGTGCATGAAGGGCTCCACAAAAAAGAGGCCGATTACCAGAAAGATCAGGTAACCCACCAGCTCCAGCAGCGCGCCGTTCATGGCCACCCGGTTGGCCCGCTCCGGGTTTTTCTCCCCCAGCGCCCGGCTCAGCAGGGCGTTGATGCCCACGCCAAAGCCCACGCCCGTGGCGATGATCAGGTTCTGCATGGGGAAGGCCATGGACACCGCCGTCAGCGCGTCCTCCGAGATGCGGGAGACAAACACGCTGTCCACCACGTTGTACAGCGCCTGCACCAGCATGGAGATCATCATGGGCACTGCCATGGACACCAGCAGCTGATTGACGGGCATCACGCCCATCTTGTTTTCACTTTTCAAAGCATTATTTTCATTCATAACCAAGTGAGTTTATAGTATTCCCCCGCAATTTGCAAGTGATATTTAATTAACGCAAAGGGTGCTCTCCCCTTCCCCGGCAGGAAAACGCCGCCGCAAGGAAGGCTTCCCTGCGGCGGCGCGTATTTACAGCTTCAGCACAGCCACTGTCTCGTCCCCGTCCGTCTCCCCGTTTTCCACGAAGCCAACGGAGGCGTACAGCCGTTTCGCGGCCACATTCTCCGGCTCATAGGAGAGCCAGCAGTAATCCGCCTCCCCGCAGGGCAGGGTACGCACATAGCAGAGCGTCTCCAGCAGCGCGGCGCGGCCATAGCCCCGCCCCTGAAAGTCCTTGTCAATCATGAAGCGCCAGACGCAGTAGTTCCCCTCCGCGATGTCCGGCTCGTCCTCCTCGCCGATGGTGGAATAGCCCAGCATCACAAAGCCCACCAGGGTCTCGTCCGCGTAAATCGCAAAGGGCAGCGCGGTGCAGCCGGCGGCAATGGTGACATACGCTTCCAGAATACTCTCGGTATTGGTGGCAACAAAGTCCTTCTGCCCGTCGGCGACGGTAAGCTTTACCACCTTCCAGAGATTCCCCCTGTCCACCTGACAAAGCCTGATCATCCGCTCCGCTCCTTACAGCAGCATGACGCCCCGGGCGCGGCAGGTATCCACCGTCTCGGCGTCCCACACGCTGGCCTGCACCTCGCCGATGTGGGCCTTGCCCAGCATCAGCATGGAGAGCCGGGACTGGCCGATGCCGCCGCCGATGGTAAGCGGCAGCTCGCCGGAGAGGAGCATACGATGGTACATGAGGCCCCGCCTGTCGTCGCAGCCGGAGAGGGTCAGCTGCCGATCCAGCGCGGCGCTGTCCACCCGGATGCCCATGGAGCTGATCTCAAACGCGCAGTCCAGCAGCTCGTTATACAAAATAATATCGCCGTTCATGGTCCAGTCGTCGTAGTCGGGGCTGCGTCCATCGTGGGGCTTGCCCGAGCGGAGAGGCCCGCCGATGCCCATGACGAAGGCGGTGCCGTGCTCCTTGACATAGGCGTACTCTCGCTCCTTGGGCGTCTTTTCCGGCCACAGATCCTCCAGCTGCTGGGCGGTGACAAAGCTCACCTTCCGCTCCAGCGCGCCCAGCACGCTGAGCTGGGGGTAGATGGCACGCAGGGTGGTCTGGGTGTCGCACACCGCGCCCACAATGTCCATCACCGTGCTTTTCAGATAATCCTCGTTGCGGTTCTCCGGCAGGATGATCTTCTCCCAATCCCACTGATCCACATAGACGGAG
>CAZCDJ010000013.1:10979-21563 GCA_964497655.1 uncultured Oscillospiraceae bacterium
TCTCCTCGTCCCGGCGGATGGCGTTCATGTCGGCATAGATGCCCTTGCCCGGATAAAACTCATAGCGCTTCAGCGCCAGACGCTTCCACTTGGCCAGAGACTGCACCACCTGGGCGGTCTCGCCGCTGTGGAGAATGTCAAACTCCACCGGGCGCTCGTAGCCGTTCAGGTTGTCGTTCAAGCCGCTTTTGCCCTCCACAAATAAGGGCGCGGACACGCGCAGCAGGTTCATCACCGCCGCGAAGCGATCCTCAAACAGGCGCTTCATCAGACCGATGGCCTTCTGGGTATCATAAATGGACAGCAGGCTTTGATAGTTTTCAGGGATGTAGGTGTGCATAGGCGTTTAGTCCTTTAGCAAGATTTCGGCGATCTGGCCATATATGGTCTCCGCGCCGGCGCGGAAGTTTCGCTCCATGGTCTTTGCCTGTTTTTCGCCGGGGGTCAGCAGTCGCATGGAAAAGATTTCGCCCTTCCCGTCGCTGAGGGAGAGCTCCACCACGCAGCCGTCCTTCTCCGTGCGGTGGGCGGCGCAGATCATCCGATCCCGGTGCATCTTCTCCGCCACAGGCGTCACCAGACGACCCGCCTTGGCCCGCACGCTGTAAGGCAGACTGCTCTCTGCCGTCTCGCCGTTGCGCGCGCCCTTCTCGGTGATGAGATACCGCTCCGGCGACACCTCGTCCACATGGCCGGTTTCCACCAGCTCGGCAAGGCACTGGGCATAGTCAAAGTAGCCCACGCCGGTGTCGCAGGCGCACAGCTCCTGCAGGGTCTGGGCGTCCACCGGGCTGGGCAGGCGGCGAAGCACGAAAAGGATGAGTATTTTGGTGTCCAGTTCCCCGTGGATAAAGCCGAAATTGTCCATCAGCCTCTCCCCCTTTTCCACGTTTATGTTTGAAGCATACCATATTTTCCTCTGGTAGTAAACATATTTTCACACCTGGACGCTGCGCGCATAGACTGTAATGAAGTTTGCTTCAATCATCCAGTCAAGGAGGAAAAATAATGGCAGACAAGGTTTTGCCCGGCCCGGTGGAAGCCTCGGCCTGCGTGCGCGAGGCCGTTTGCATCCATACCAAGAAGATATTCGACAGCTGCCGTGATAAGGACTGCATTGAGGATCTGAGAGTTTACCCCACCTGCGGTTCTCAGGCATACATAGACTGCGCCTTCAGCATCCGTCCCCGGTCGGCGGAGCTCATCTACGCCAGCGTGCACGTGGAGGCCATCACCTTCAACAAAGGCTACTACACGGTGGACGTCACCTACTTCTACCGGGTCAAGGGCGAGACCTTCCCCGGCGGACACACGGTGACGGGCCTTGCGGTGTTCGACAAACGCGTGATGCTGTTCGGCAGCGAGGGCGGCGTCAAGAGCTTCAGCTCCGACAAATGCGGCGTGCACCACGGCCATGTGTGCGACGAGAGCATGCCCATCGCCTATGTGGAGGCCGTGGACCCACTTGCCCTGCACATAAAGCTGGTGGACTCGGACTGCTGCGTCTGCGCCGAGGGCGACGGACGGGAGATCCCCGCCTTTATCTGCGACAGCTTCGGCGAGCAGCTGAATATGTGCGACGCCTGCCGCCGGCTGTATGTGACCATCGGCCAGTTCTCCATCGTACGGCTGGAGCGGGACACCCAGCTTCTCATCCCCGCCTACGACTACTGCGTGCCGGATAAGGAGTGCCAGGGCTCCACAGAGGATGACCCCTGCACCCTGTTCAGCCGCATCCGCTTCCCGGTGGAGGAGTTCTTCCCGCCGGACAGCGCCCGGGATTGCGACGACTACAAAGACATGGTGTAAGCCAGCAACCGCATAAGCAGACACGCCCGGCGATTTTCGCCGGGCGTGTCTGCTTATTTTTTGGGGACGATGTGGTCCTTGTCCTTATAGATGCAGCCCTCCGGCACGGTGCCCCGCACGCTGCTGGTGGGATAGACCGTGGAGTGCCTGCCCAGAACGGTGCCGGGGTTCAGCACGCTGTTGCAGCCCACCTCCGCCCCGTCGCCCAGAATGGCGCCGAACTTGTGCCGGCGGGTCTCGATGCGCTCCTCGCCGCAGCGCACCGTGATGTCGCTGTGGTCGCTTTTCACGTTGGAGGTGATGGCGCCCGCGCCGGTATGGGCCTTGTAGCCCAGCACGCTGTCCCCCACATAATTATAATGGGGAACCTGCACATGATCGAACAGCACCACGTTCTTCAGCTCCGTGGAGTTGCCCACCACGCAGTTTTTGCCCACGATGGCGCTGCCCCGGATGAAGGCGCAGTGGCGCACCTCCGCGCCCCGGTCGATGATGCAGGGGCCGGTGATCCAGGCCGTGGAGTACACGGTGGCGTCCATGGCGATCCACACGTCCTCCGCCGGATGGTCGTACAGCTCCGGGTCCAGCGTGGGGCCCAGCTCCAGAATGAAGGCGCTGATGTCCCCCAGCACCTCCCAAGGGTATTGCTTCCCCGCGAACAGGGGAGCCGCGATGGTATGGGACAGATCCAAAAGCTGGGAGATCTGATACATATTACTTCACCCTTACCAAATGATTTGAACGGCGCATGGCGTCGATCATGGCGTCCACCGCGGCGGCGCAGTCCTCATCGGTCTCCGCCTCCGCCATCACGCGCAGCACCGGCTCCGTGCCGCTTTTGCGCAGCAGCACCCGGCCCCGGTCGCCCAGAAAGGCCTCCTGCGCGGCCACGGATTCCCTGACCGCCTCATCCTCCAGCGTGGCGTCCTTATCGTCCACCACCACGTTTTTCAGAACCTGTGGGTAGAACCGCACCGGCGCCGCCAGTTTGGACAGGGGCTGCTTCTCGTCCAGCATGGCCCGCATCACCGAGAGAGCGGTAATCATGCCGTCACCGGTGGTGGCAAACTTGCGGAAAATGACGTGACCGGATTGCTCCCCGCCGATCAGATGGCCGTTTTCCCTCATGTTCTCCCAGACGTATTTGTCCCCCACGGCGGTTTTTTCATAGGCGATGCCCGCCGCGTCCAGCGCCTTGTAGAGCCCGAAGTTGCTCATCACCGTGGTGACCACGGTGTTGCTGTCCAGCTCTCCCCTGTCCTTCATATGCTTGGCGCACAGGTACATGATGTGGTCGCCGGTGACCACGCCGCCCCGCTCATCCACGGCAAGGCAGCGATCCGCGTCCCCGTCGAAGGCGAAGCCCACGTCAAGGGCGTTGTCCGTGACGAATTTTTGCAGCGCCCCGATATGGGTGGAGCCGCAGTCCAGATTGATGTTCACCCCGTTGGGGGCGTTGCCCATCACATAGGTGTCCGCGCCCAGGGCGTCGAACACGCTCTTGGCAATCTGCCAAGTGGAGCCGTTGGCGCAGTCCAGGCCAATCCTCTTGCCCTTGTAGGAGTGGGTGCTCAGGCTGATGAGATAGCCGATATAGCGGTTGCGCCCGGCGGCATAGTCCACCGTGCGGCCGATCTCTCCCCCCAGGGCGAAGGGGGGATCGGGAATTTCCCCGTCCAGATACTTTTCAATCTCCAGCAGGAACTCCTCGTCCATCTTTTCCCCGGCGGAGTTGATGATTTTAATGCCGTTGTCCCCAAAGGGGTTGTGGCTGGCGCTGATCATAATGCCGCAGTCAAAATCGTCCACCCGGGCGATGTAGCTGACGCTGGGGGTGGTGGTCACATGGAGCAGGCAGGCATCCGCGCCGGAGGCGGTGAGGCCCGCGCACAGGGCGGATTCGTACATATAGCCGCTGCGCCGGGTGTCCTTGCCGATGACCACTCTGGCCTTGTGGTCCCGCCCGTAGTACCAGCCGGTGAAGCGGCCGATGCGGAAGGCGTGCTCCACGGTGAGATCCTTGCCGGCCTCCCCGCGAAAGCCGTCGGTGCCGAAATATTTTGCCATAAAACCTCCGAAATAAGTTTGCGGCCGCCGTTTTTGGCGGCCGCATGGGATCAGCTCAGCTTGCTGGCCGCGGCTTCGTCCAGATAGACGGTCACGTCCTCATGGAGCTGCAGCAGGGATGCGGGCACGGCAATCTCCGGCCGTCCCTCCACGGTCTTTTTGATGATATCCGCCTTGTTCTCGCCGGTGGCCATGAGGAGGATGCTTTTGGCGCTCATGACGGTACGGATGCCCATGGTGACCGCGTGGGTGGGCACCTCATCAATGGAGGCGAAGAAGCGCCGGTTGGCCTCCCGGGTGGAGTCGGTGAGCTTCACGATATGGGTCAGGGAATCAAAGGGGGTCAGCGGCTCGTTAAAGCCAATGTGCCCGTTGAGACCGATGCCCAGAAGCTGCAAATCCACGCCGCCGGCATCCTTAATCTGCCGGTCATAGAGGGCGGCCTCCTCGTCGCTTCCCACGCTGCCGGAGGGCACATGGGTGTGATCCAGACGCACGTCCACCTGAGAGAACAGGTTCTTGTTCATGAAATAGCGGTAGCTCTGGTCGTGGGAGCCGTCCAGCCCCACATACTCGTCCAGATTAAAGGTCTCGCACTCGGCGAAGGACAGCTTTCCCTGCCGGTACAGCTCCACCAGCCGGGCATACAGCCCCAGCGGCGTGCTGCCGGTGGCAAGCCCCAGCACCGCGTTGGGTTTTTTTGCAAGCAGCTCAACATACTGCCGCGCGGCTTCCTCGGCAATCTTTTCCGCTGTGCCCACAATGATTTTCAATGGAACGGCCTCCGATCACAATATTTTCTGTATTCTCTCCACGGCCTCACGGGTCTTTTCCCCGTCGCCGAAGGCGGTCAGCCGAATGTAGCCCTCCCCGCTGGGGCCGAAGCCCGCGCCGGGGGTGGTGATGACGCCGGCCTCATGCAGCAGCTTGTCGAAAAACTCCCAGCTGCCCATGCCGTCAG
Source organism: uncultured Oscillospiraceae bacterium (assembly GCA_964497655.1). Classification (GTDB taxonomy): domain Bacteria; phylum Bacillota; class Clostridia; order Oscillospirales; family Oscillospiraceae; genus Scatomorpha. Next base: position 15,817 of record CAZCDJ010000013.1, read on the forward strand.
GCGTGCGGAACCAGATGTAAGGGGAGTTCACCCCGCCGTAGACCTGAAGTCCCGCCCGGGTAAGCCCCTCCCGAATCACCGCCGCGTTCTTCATATAGTAGGCGATGGTCTCCTCCACCTGCGCCTTCCCCGCCGGGGAATAGACGGCCTCCGCCGCCCGCTGGATGGGATAGGAGGTGCCGTTATACTTGGTGGACTGGCGGCGCATCCACAGATCCCACAGGCTCACGCCCTGCCGGCGCAGGGCCTTGGGAATCACCGTCCAGCCGCAGCGGGTGCCGGTGAAGCCGGCGGTCTTGGAGTAGCTGCAAAACTCAATGGCGCAGGTCTCCGCTCCGGGAATCTCGTAGATGCTGCGGGGCAGGGCCGCGTCGCTGATGTACGCCCGGTAGGCCGCGTCGTACAAAAGGATGCTGCCGCACCGGTTGGCCCAGTCCACCCAGGTTTTCAGCTGCGCCTTGGTGGCGGCGGCGCCGGTGGGGTTATTGGGGAAGCACAGGTACACCAGATCGGCGCTTTGCTCCGGCAGGGCGGGCATGAAGTCATTTTCCGCCGTGCAGGGCATATAGACCAACTTTGTCCAGCGCTGACCGTCCCACTCCCCTGCCCGGCCGGACATGGCGTTTGCGTCCACATACACCGGGTAGACCGGGTCGCACACGGCCACCACGCAATCGGCGGAGAAGATGTCGCCGATGTTGCCGCAGTCGCTCTTGGCGCCGTCGGAGACGAATATTTCCTCCGGGGTGATCTGCGCGCCGAAGGGGGCGTAGTCGTTTTCTACAATGGCACGGCGCAGGAACTCATAGCCCTCGTAGGGGCCGTAGCCCATGAAGGTGTCGCTCCGGGCCATGTCCTCCGCGCCCCGCTTCAGCGCGTCGATGCACGCCCGGGGCAGCGGACGGGTCACGTCCCCGATGCCCAGACGGATCAGCTCCTGCTCCGGATGGGCGGCGGCGTAGGCCGAGGTACGGCGGGCAATCTCCGCGAACAGGTAGCTGCCGGGCAGCTTTCCGTAATTCTCATTCAGCTTCAGCATGGGGCCTCCTTACAGCAGCACGCCGTCGTAGGCGTATTCGGCGGGGCCGGTCATATAGAGCAGGTCGGCTTCCCTGTCCCACTCGATGAGCAGCTCGCCGCCCAGCAGCTTCAGCGTGGCGCGGTTGCCGCACTTGCCGCAGACCACGGCGGCGGCAAGAGACGCGGTGGAGCCGGTGCCGCAGGCCAGCGTCTCGCCGCTGCCCCGCTCCCACACCCGCATTTTCAGGGTGTGATCGTCCACCACCTGCACAAACTCGGTGTTGATGCGCTCAGGGAAAATCCGGTCGTTTTCAAAGAGCGGGCCCAGGGTGGGCAGCTCCAGCCAGTCCACATTATCCACGAACACCACGGCATGGGGGTTGCCCACACTGACACAGGTGACGTTCCAGGTGGTGCCGCCCACCTCCATGGGCCGGTTGATGAAGGTGTCCCCGTCGGCAATCACGGGGATTTTGGCAGCCATGAACTCGGGTCTGCCCATGCACACCCGCACGCTCTTTACCTGTCCGTCCTCCACGTTCAGCCATACGGTGCGCTCCCCCGCGCCGGTCTCGATGGTCAGCTCCGTCTTTTGGGTCATGCCCCGGTCGTACACATAGCGGGCCAGGCAGCGGATGCCGTTGCCGCACATCTGGGCGGAGGAGCCGTCGGCGTTGTACATATCCATCTTGAAATCCGCCTTGTCGGACGGGCAGATGCAGATCAGTCCGTCGCTGCCGGCGCCGAAATGCCGGTCGGACACCTTGCGGGCCAGGGCGGGCCGGTCGCCGATCTGCTGGGTAAAGCAGTTCACATACACATAGTCATTGCCGCAGCCCTGCATTTTAGTAAAATTCATGGGGATACCTCCTCGTGAGTGGGAATCGGCCATCCGAGGACAGCCGCGCCGTTTGGAAGCAATTTTATCACAACAAATGGTGGTTTGCAATGGATGGAAAGCGCAAAATATCCCCGTATTCCGGAGGGAATACGGGGATATTTCAATCCGGCAGGCTGCCTGTCCGCACCACGCGGGCAAACCAGGCGGCACTGTCCTTGGGAATCCGTTTTTTCGTGACATAGTCGGTGTAGTACAGACCGAAGCGTTCGTCATAGCCCAGCGCCCACTCGAAATTATCCATAAGGCTCCAGTGGAAGTACCCCTTCACAGGCACCCCCTCCCCCATGGCGACACGCAGCTGCGCGAGATAGGCGCGGAGAAAATCAATTCGGTCGCCGTCGTGAACGGCCCCATCCCGGTACACCCGGTCATTGCAGCTCAGTCCGTTTTCCGTGATATAGATGGGAAGGCCGTAGCGCCGGTAGATGTGCCTGACCCCCCAGCGCATGACCTCCGGCGTCACCGGCCATTTGGTGGCGGTGACCGGGAAGCCCTCCGGACGGCGGATGATGTTACCCCCGTCGTCGCTGAGCTCACCGTTATAGATGTTCAGACCCAGAAAATCGGGCGTACGCATGGCGCTCCAGTCGGACTGGGGCACGGTGTCGGCGAAGCGGAGGAGGAACTCCGGCGCGCTCTGGTCATACCGATGGCGGATGAGGCTGTCCAAAAAGATATTGTGGGTGAAGGCCCAGTCGTGCAGCTCGCTCCCCAGGCCGAAGGTGGCGCGATAGGCGGCCTCCGCCCCCTGGGGCGTGTCACTTTGGGGACAGCAGAGTCTGCCGCAGGTGACGGAGCCGATGGCAACCGGCCCGGAGGCCGAGGCGCGGATCGCGTCCGTGCTGAGGCTTTGCGCCAGCGCCAGATGGTGCAGCACCCTCGCCACCTCCTCCGGCGGCAGCCTCAGCCCCGGCGCGTGCTCGCCGGTGCCGTACCCCAGCTTGGCGATACACTGCGGCTCGTTGATGGGGAGAAAGTGGCGCACTCTGTCCCCCAGCCGCCGGGCCACCAGCGCCGAATACTTGGTGAAAGCGTCCACAGCATCGCGGCTCTGCCAGCCCCCCTCCGCTTGCAGGGCGGAGGGCAAATCCCAGTGGTACAGGGTAATCCATGGCGCGATCCCCTCGGAGAGCAGATCGTCCACAAAGCGGTCGTAATGGTCAAGCCCGGCGGTGTTGACCCGCCCCCGGCCCTGGGGCAGCACCCGGGGCCAACTGACGGAAAAGCGATAGGCCTTTACACCCAGTGCGCTCACAAGACCGATATCCTCCCGGGTGCGGCGGTAGCTGTCGCAGGCCGTGTCCCCGGTGTCCCCGTTTCGGATGTGTCCCGGGGCGTGGCAGAACTCGTCCCAGATGCTGCTGCCCTTGCCGTCCGATTCCCACGCGCCCTCGCACTGATAGGCGGCGCAGGCCGCGCCCCAGAGAAAGTTCGGGGGGAAGGAGACGCTCATACGCCTACCTCCACGGCGCAGACGCTGCCCGCCGGAGCCACCGGCAGCAGCGTACCCGGCAAAAGCGCGCCGTCTATGCGGACGCAGCTCTCGCCCGTGCGGCGCACATGGATGCGGTACTCCGCGCCCCGGTAGACGCGCGTGACGCGGTACTCGCAAAGCTCGGCGGGAAGGCAGGGGCGAATGGAAAGTCCCGCAAGGGTGGGGCGCACGCCCAGAATGTACTGGCTGATGTTCACAAAGGTCCACGCGGCGGTGCCGGTGAGCCAGCTGTTCTTGGCCTCGCCCTCGTTGTGGGACGCCCGGGCCGCCACGGTCTGGGCATAGCAATAGGGCTCGCTGCGTCGAACCTCGCTCTCATCCTCCTGATAGGCGGGACAGATGCGCCGGTAGTAGTCGAAGGCCCCGTCCCCGTCCCCCAGCACCGCGGCGGCAATGCTGACCCAGGGGTTGTTGTGGCAGAACACGGAGCCGTTTTCCTTATAGCCGGGGGGGTAGGAGCTGATCTCGCCCAGCTCCTTGTGGTAGACGGTGTAGCAGGGGGCAAGCAGCTCCACGCCGTATTTGCCGGTGAGTTTCTCCCGCACGCTTGCAAGCGCCCGTTTGGCCTTGCCGCTCTCCCGGCCGATGCCCGCCATGACGCAGAAGCCCTGAGGCTCGATGTAGATTTTCCCTTCCTCGCACTCCGCGCTGCCCACCTTATGGCCGAAGGCGTCGTAGGCCCGCAGGAACCACGCCCCGTCCCAGCCGGCGGTCTCCACCGCTCGGGCCATGGCGCCGGCCGCGGCGCGGACACGCTCCGCCTCCTCCCGGAGGGACAGGGCGTCGCACAGCTGCGCGTACTCCCCGGCGTACTTCACGAACATCCCGCCGATGAATACGCTCTCGGCCACGCCGCTCTCAAAGTTGCCGCAGGTCTGGAAGCTCTCCCCGGGCTCGGTGGAGAAGCAGTTCAGGTTCAGGCAGTCGTTCCAGTCCGCCCGACCGATGAGGGGCAGGCCGTGGGGGCCCAGATGGGTCAGGGTATAATTCACGCTGCGGCGCAGGTGCTCCATGAGGGGCGCCTCGCTGCCGGGCACGTTGTCAAAGGGGGTGGGCTCGTCAAGGATGGTAAAATCCCCCGTCTCGCACAGGTAGGCGTGGACGCAGGCCACCAGCCACAGGGGGTCGTCGTTGAAGCCGCTGCCTACGTCGTTGTTACCCCGCTTGGTGAGGGGCTGGTACTGGTGGCAGGTGCTGCCGTCCGGGAACTGGATGGCGGCGATGTCCAGAATCCGCTCTCTGGCCCGCTCCGGAATCAGGTGGACAAAGCCCAGAAGATCCTGACAGCTGTCCCGGAAGCCCATGCCCCGACCGGTGCCGCTTTCAAAGTAGCTGGCGCTGCGGCTCATGTTGAAGGTGACCATGCACTGGTACTGGTTCCAGATGTTCACCATGCGATCCATTTTTTCCTGTCCGCTGCTCACCCGGAAGCGGCACAGCAGGCCCTCCCAGTAGACCGCCAGCTCGCGCAGAGCCCCGTCCACGGCGGCGGCATTGGAGAACCGGGCAAGGGCGCGCTGCGCGCCGTCCTTGCGGATGACGCCGGGGGAAATGAATTTTTGCTCCGGGTCGTTCTCCCCGTAGCCCAGGGTGAATACATAGGTCTTTTCCTCGCCGGGGGCAAGCTCCGCGTCCACAGAGAGGGCCGCAATGGGCGACCACTGGTGCGCGATGCTGCCAAAGCTCTGCTCCAGCTCCACCGCCTTGGGGGCGCGCCAGTCCCCGAAGGGCCCGAGAAAGGCGTCCCTGTCGGTATCGAAGCCGGAAAGAGGCGCGTTCACGCCGTAGTAGGCATAGTGATTCCGCCGCTCCCGGTACTCGGTCTTGTGGTAGACGGTGCTGCCCTCCACCTCCACCTCGGCGATGTTCAGGTTGCGCTGGAAGTTGGCGGCGTCGTCCACCGCGTTCCACAGGCACCATTCCACCGCGCCGGTGATGCGCACGGCCTTCTTTTCCGATGTGAGGTTACGCAGCGTGAGCTTGTGCACCTCGCAGTTTTCTCCCATGGGCACGAAGCAGGTGAGCTCGGCGCACAGTCCCTCCCGCTCACCCCGCAGCACGCTGTACCCCAGTCCGTGGCGGCAGGAATAGTCGTCCAGCACCGTGTCGCAGGGGTGATAGCAGGGGCTCCACGCCTTCTTGCCCCGCTCCTTAATATAGTAGAAGCGGCTGCCGATGTCGGCGGGCACATTGTTGTAGCGGTAGCGGGTAAGCCGCATCAGCTTGGCGTCCCGGTAAAAGCAGTAGCCGCCTGCCGTGTTGCTGATGAGTCCGAAGAAGGACTCATTGCCCAGATAGTTGATCCACGGCAGGGGTGTGAAGGGCGTGGTA
>CAZCDJ010000014.1:0-20203 GCA_964497655.1 uncultured Oscillospiraceae bacterium
CCTTCTCGCTCTTTTTGATGACCCGGTCCCGGCTTTTTAGGTCCGGATCCGTGAGCTGAAGCTGCACGGAGACCTTGGTGGCCACGTCCATATCCGCCATCTTCTTCGTGGAGAGAATCTGCATCATGATGATATACTTGTCTGCCATGCTGCCGAAATAGATGATGTTGTCCTTCCGGCGCAGGGGATGTCCTTTATATACGAGATCGGTTCTTTCCGCCATTGCTATTCCTCCATACCAGTGTTTCTGTTACCAAATTGTAACACATCTCCCGGCGCATGTCAACCGCACCGGGGAAAAAGCGGCCGGTAAATTCCGGCCGCTTTGCCGTTTTTAATTATCCCACGGGAAGCGTGACTGTGGGTGTCTCCTCCGTGTCCGGCGTGACTGCCGGCTGGCTGGGGGAGGGCGAGGGGTTATCCTGCTCCTCCTTGGCCTCGGTCAGGTCGCCGAAGAGCTGGGTGTCCGTGCCGATGCTGGGGTAGGGGAAGGCCTTGTATTCCAGACCCTGATGCAGCGGCTGCATCACCTTTTTCCAGATCTGCGCCGCCGGGTTGCCGTAGAAGTACATGGGGGCGGGGGTGTCGTAGCCGGTCCACACGGCGGCCACAAAGTAGGGGGTCATGCCCACGAACCAGCGGTCCTTGTTGTCGCTGGTGGTGCCGGTTTTGCCCGCCACGGTCATGCCCTGGAAGCTGGCCTCGCTGCCGGTGCCGTAGGTGGCGGCGGCGGAGAGCATATCCGTGATGTTGTAGGCGGTGTTGGCCTTCCAGGCCACATGGGTCTGGGCGGGATTATCCATCACCTTGTTGCCCCGGGAGTCGGTAACGTAGGAGTACAGCCGGGAGTTGGTGAACACCCCGTCGTTCACAAAGGAGCTGTAAGCCTGAGTCATCTCCCGCACGGTGGCGCCGTTGGTCAGCTGCCCCAGCGAAAGGGGGGCGTAGTCCCGGTCGGACTCGGTGAGGGTGGTGAAGCCCAGCTTCTGGGTCATGTAGTCGTAGGAGGTGTCGGTGCCCAGCTTGTCCAAAATCTGGGCGGACACGGTGTTGATGGAGGAAATCAGGGCCTGCCGGATGGTGATGATGCCCCGGTTTCCGCCGCCGGAGTTGCGGGGATACCACCAGGTGCCGGCCAGCTGGATATCCGGGGAGTCGTCCACCAGCGTGTTCTGGGTGATGAGGTTATACTCCAGCGCCGGGCCGTACACGGCCAGGGGCTTGATGGAGGAGCCTGGCGGCCGCTCCGAGTAGATGCGGTTCAGCACGAAGTTCTCCGTCTTTTCTCCCATGCCGCCGCTGAGGGCCATAATATCCCCGGTGTAGGGGTCCATCACGCAGATGGCGCTTTGCAGCTGCTGATTGGAGGCGCGGTAGGACTGGGGTACATTTTCAAGGTTCTCATACACATTGTCCACGCAGGCCTGCACGTTGGGGTCATAGGTGGAGTAGATGCGGTAGCCGCCGTAATACAGCAGCTGGGTGGCGCTCTCGGCGCTGATGCCCTTGCGCTCCATCAGGTCCTCCAGCACGTCGTTGATCACAGCCTCCTCAAAATAGCTGTAAATCTTCTGCTGGTAGGCCTGCCCCTCGCTCTGCACGAACTGGAGCTCCTCGTTCAGGGCGGCGGTGTACTGCTCGTAGTCGATATAGCCCTGCTCGTACATGGCGCGCAGCACGTCGGTCTGGCGCTCCCGGTTCTTGGACACGCTCACAAAGGGGTCGTACTTGGAGGGGTTGTTGGTGATGGCCACAATGCTGGCGCATTCCGCAAGGGTAAGCTCGCTCAGCTCCTTATTGAAGTAGGTCTTGGCGGCGGTGCAGACGCCGTAGCAGCCCTCGCCGAAGTACACCGCGTTCAGGTACCAGGTGACAATGTCCTCCTTGGAGTACTTCTTTTCAAACTCAAGGGCCTGGAAAATCTCCAGCAGCTTGCGCTGCACGGTGGCCTCGTCCTTGCCGGTGAGGTTTTTGATGAGCTGCTGGGTGATGGTGCTGCCGCCGAAGTCGTTTCGCATGGAGAAGAACATATTCACCAGCGCGCCGGCGGTGCGGTACCAGTCCACGCCCTTGTGGGTATAGAAGCGCTTGTCCTCAATGGCTACCAGCGCGTGCTCCATGTTCTCGGGGATCTGGTCGTAGTCCACCCAGATGCGGTTGACCATGCCGGTGAGCGTCACCAGCTCCTGCCAGTTGCCGCCGTTATCCTCGTACATAATGACGCTGGACTGGCTGAGGGAGTAGTCCGAGAGGGACACGTCCATCTTGTCCGAAAGGCAGGTCTTTACATAGAAGGCAAAGATGCAGGTGAACAGCAGTCCTGTGGTAATCAGGATGAGCACAATGGTAGCCAGAACCTTGAGAACGCTGCCCACGGTGCCCAGCACCGTGCCGGCTGTGGCGTCCGCGGCCTTGGCGGCCATGTTTCGTTTGTCATGACTCATGGGAAAAAAATGCACCTCCCGTTTTGGCGGGTCGTAGGGTGTAGGGAGCCGCGCTCCATAAGATACTAATTCAATAGTATAACACAGTTTGTCAAAGGAGAGTAGATGCTTTGTAAATTTTTACGTCTGTGATTAAGTCTGCCCAAAATGAGGGATAATTTTCCCGAAGGAAGTGATACCGTGAAGCTGCAAGCAAAATATGCGCTGCTGGGCGCGCTGGTACTGCTGGCGGGGGTCAGCGCCGCCGGGGCGCTGGGCGGCATCCAACAAAACGCTCCGCCCACCCCCACCGTCTATACCTACGAATGGAATTGTTCCATGGAGGAGGCCGCCTTTGTCCTGCGGGAGAGCGACGGCTATGTGGGCGTTTTTGAGAGCGCCGGGGCCAGAAAGCCGGTCACGGTGACGGATATCGAGGTGGCGGGGCTGCGGGACGCGGATCGGGATATGCTCTCCGCCGGCATCGCCGTGTGCGACCGGCAGGAGCTGCTGTCGCTGTTGGAGGATCTTGGCTCCTGATCGGAGAATTGGAGATTGATTTCTCCCGTGTCGTGGGGTATAGTATAGGTGAGATCGCGATACGATAGGAGGTCATTCCAATGGATGAGGATTTCGGCAGCAATTTTGTTACCATAGAGGACGAGGACGGCAACGAGTTTGAGCTGGAGGAGATCGGTACTCTGGAGTACGCCGGTCAGGAGTACACCGCCTTCCTGCCCGCCGACATGGACGAGAACGATCCGGACTACGGCTATATTTTCCTGAAGATCACCGAAGAAAACGGCGAGGAGCTGTTCAACAGCGTGGATGACGAGGAGGAGCTCAGCGCCGTGTATGAGCTGTTCATGAAGCAGCTTTTCGCGGACGAGGAGTCCGACGAGAGTCAAGACGAAAGCGGCAAGGAATAAGTTCCGCAAAGCCGCATAAGATCTCATCAGATGTCCTGCCCTGTTCGAGGGCATTACGGGTCCTTTTAAGCCCACATTTACTATAAGGGATGCCTTATTCCCCTGCCGATCGCAGGCCTCCCGGCGCGCTTGCGCACCGGACGTTGGAAGCGATGAAGCACCGGAGCGGCGACCCACCTGCCGGAGACGTGCAGGTTATAATAGGACCCTCACGGCAGGGCGGGCGCCGGCAGCTCATTTTATGAGCTGCCGGTTTTTTCGTTTGCCGCTGCGGCGGCGAAACACTGCGAGGCTTTAGGCGGCAAGGTGCCGGCGGCTCAGAAATGAGCGGCCGGTTTTTTTGCGCTTTTTTAATTTCCATAAATTTCTATTGTACGCAAACGTTCAAGTTTTGGGGTGATGCGGCCTATGGTTGGAAGGAGAGTGGAGCATGGACGTGCGACTGAGCCGGGAGGCGCTGGCGGAAAAAATAGCGGAGATCGCCTTTGCGCCCGCCAACGACGTGCTGGAGCTGGCGCTGGGCGAGAAAAAGACGGGACGAAGAAAGGCCGACCTTCGGCTGGTGACGGAGCTGAAGCGGGGCAAGGACGGGGTGACGGAGCTGAAGCTGCTGGACCGGCTGAAGCTGTTTGAGCTGCTGGCGGAGCTGCTGCGCCCGGAGGAGAGCGCCGAGAGCGAGAACCTGTACGCGGCTCTTGACAGCGCGGCCCGGGCGCTGGGGGAGAGCAGGGAGGAGGCGGCGGGCGGCGATGCGGTTTGAGACCTTCTCCAAAAGCCAGCTCACCGCCCTGACCTGGTGGAGCGACGCCTCCCCCTACCGGGACCGGGACGCCATCATCTGCGACGGCGCGGTGCGCAGCGGCAAGACCCTGTGCACCTCCCTCAGCTTTGTGTGCTGGGCCATGCGCCGCTTTGACGGCGCCCGCTTCGGCCTTTGCGGCAAGACCATTTTGTCCCTGCGGCGCAACGTGGTGAGCGTGCTGCTGCCCCTTCTCACGGAGCTGGGCTTCGACTGGACGGACGGGGGCGGCAAGAACCGCATTGACGTGCGCTTCAACGGACACGCCAACAGCTTTTACCTGTTCGGCGGCCGGGACGAGGCGGCGGCAGCCCACATTCAGGGCGTCACCTTCGCGGGGGTGCTGCTGGACGAGGCGGCGCTGATGCCCCGCTCCTTCGTGGAGCAGGCGGTGGCCAGGTGCAGCGTGGAGGGAGCCAAGCTGTGGTTTTCCTGCAACCCGGAGGGGCCGTACCACTGGTTCTACACCGACTGGATTCAGAAGGCGGAGGAGAAAAACGCCCTCTATGTGCGCTTCCGGCTGGAGGACAATCCCTCCCTGAGCCGGGCGGTGATTGCCCGCTATCTGCGCATGTACTCCGGCGCGTTCTACCGGCGCTTTGTGCTGGGGGAGTGGGCGGTGACGGAGGGGCTGGTGTACGACTTCTTCTCGGAGGAGCTGGTGGCCGACGTGCCGGAGGGCCCATGGGAGGAGTGCGCGGTGAGCTGCGACTACGGCACCGCGAACCCAACCTCCATGGGTCTGTGGGCCCGGCGGGGACAGGTGTGGTACCGTGTGCGTGAATACTACTGGGATTCACGCAGGGAGAAGCGGCAAAAGACCGACGCGGACTATGTGTCCGATCTGGCCATCCTCCTTGGGGGCGCGCGCCCCTCCTTCGTGGTGGCGGACCCCTCCGCCGCCAGCTTCATCACCGCCCTGCGGCGGGAGGGCTATCGGGTCATTCGGGCCGACAACGACGTGCTGACCGGCATTCGGGTCACGGCGGATATGCTCCGCTCTGGAACACTGGTCGTTTGTCGCCCCTGTGCCGACGCCATCCGGGAGTTTTCCCTGTACCGCTGGCAGGAGGGGGGCGCAAGGGACGCGCCTGTGAAGCTCTCCGACCACGCCATGGACGACATCCGCTATTTCGCCATGGCGGTGAAAAGCCGCGACAGTCCCTTCGCGGCGGTGTCCGTTGCCCGATCATAAGGGCAAATATATAACAGGAGGTAATCAATGGGCATTTTCAAAAAGCCCCGGGCGGAGCCGGGACGCTCCGTGCAGCTGCGCGGCGCGGAGCGCCACCCCTTCGGCGTCCTTTCGGGCTATGTGCCGCTGGGCGGCGGTGAGATTCGGCTCTACCGGGCCATCCGGGAGGCGGTGCCGGTGGTGGACGCGGCGGTGATGAAGGTGATTCGTCTGGCCGGCGGCCTCAGCGTAACGTGCGCCGACCCCCGGGCGGAGGCGGAGCTGGCGGAATTTCTGCGTACGGTGGACGTGGGCCGGGGGCAGCGGGGGCTGGGCGCGTTTCTGGATCAGTATCTGGACTCCATGCTCACCTGCGGTCGGGCCGTGGGTGAGATTGTCACCCGGGGCGACCGGGACATTGCCGCGGTCATATGCGGCAACGTGGCGGACGTGCAAATCCGGGAGGGGGACACGCCGCTGGATTTCACCCTCTGCGGCTACTCGGCCTCCGGCGGGCTGCGGCCTCTGCCCTATCAGAATCTGCTGCTGTTCACGCCCTTCAACCCGGAATCGGACAGCCCCTACGGCGTGAGCCTGATGCGCTCCATGCCCTTTCTGGCCGACATTCTGCTGAAAATCTACAACTGCATCGGCGTCAACTGGGAGCGGGCGGGCAACGTGCGCTATGCCGTCACCTACCGCCCTCAGGGGGACGTGGTGGACCGGGCCTGCGCGGCGGAGCGGGCGGAGCAAATCGCCTCCGAGTGGAGCGCCGCCATGCAAAGCGGCAAAAACGGCGGGGTGCGGGACTTTGTGGCCGTGGGCGACGTGGACGTGAAGGTGATCGGCGCGGACGGGCAGGTGCTGGACAGTCAGGTGCCGGTGCGCCAGATTTTGGAGCAGCTCATCTCCCGCACGGGCATCCCGCCCTTCCTGCTGGGGATGAACTGGAGCTCCACCGAGCGCATGAGCGCCCAGCAGGCGGATTTGATGACCAGCGAGCTCACCGCCATCCGCCGCACGCTGACCCCGGTGGTGGAGCGCATCTGCGGCCTGTGGCTTGCTATGCACGGCTACGCCTGCGGCTTTGCCGTGGACTGGGACCCCATCAACCTGCAGGACGACGTGGAGGAGGCCAAGGCCGCGCTTTACGCCGCCCAGACAAAAAGGATTGAGGAAGGAGGAAACTGAGATGGAAATCAAAAAGGCCGGAGAGGCCGGGGAGCTGACCCTCTCCCGAGAGGAGCTGGGGGCGGTGAACGCCTTTGCCAAGAAAGAACTGAAGGCGGAGGACGTCTACTGCTTCAGTGTGCTTCTGTGCGACAACGAGGTGGACCGGGACTACGAGCGCTTCACGGATCAGACCCTGGCCGAGCTGCGGGAGCTGTTCGTGGGCAAGACCGGCATCGCCGACCACGACTGGAGCAGCGAGAACCAGAAGGCCCGCATCTACCGCACGGAGCTGGTGACGGACAAGGCGCGGAAAAATTCGCTGGGCGAGCCCTACACCTATCTGAAGGGCTGCGCCTATATGCTGCGCACGGAGGGTAACGCGGAGCTGATTGCCGAGATCGAGGGGGGCATCAAGCGGGAGACCAGCGTGGGCTGCGCCGTGGGCAAAACGGTGTGCTCCGTCTGCGGCGAGGAGCTGGGACGGGGAAAGTGCACCCATGTGAAGGGGCAGCGCTACGGCGGGAAGCTGTGCTGCGGCGAGCTCACCGGGGCGGTGGACGCCTACGAGTGGAGCTTTGTGGCGGTGCCCGCCCAGAAAAGCGCCGGCGTGCTGAAAAAGCACACCCGGGAGGACGCGGAGCTGAAAAGCCTGCGGGAGCGGGCCGCGCTGGGCGACCGGTATCTCACGGAGCTGCGCTGCGAGGTGCTGCGCCTGAGCCTGCTGTGCGGCGACGGGCTGCACGACACCCTGAAGGGGATGGTGCCCGCCATGGGAGCGGAGGAGCTGGAGGGCTTTCGCACAAACTACGCCCGCCGCGCGGCGGAGCTGTTCCCGCCTGTCACCCAGCTGCCCGGACGCAACGAGGTGAAGGCATTTTCCGGCGACGAGTACAAGGTCTAAAAATTTTAAGGAGGAAAACAAATGACAGTCAGTTTTGAGGGAATCGGAGCAAATCTCATCACATTCTACAACGCGTCCGCAGCCACGGCCAAGGCCGCCAAGGGCGGCGTGGTGAAGCTCACCGCCGCCGGCACCGTGGGCAAGTGCGCCGACGGCGACCGCTTCTGCGGCCTTGCCATCAGCGCGGAGGACGACTTCGCTGGGGTGCAGACGGCGGGCTATGCCACGGTGAAGTACACCGGCACCGCCCCCACCGTGGGCTACGCCCGCCTGCTGGCAAACGGCGCCGGCGGCGTGAAGGTGGACGCCGCCTCCACCAAGACCGGCGGGGAGTATCTGGTGGTCAACGTGGACAGCGTTGCCGGCACCGCCGGCATCGTACTGTAAGAAAGGAGAAGTGGGAATATGGCTTATACCTACAACGAGATCAGTCTGGAAAAGGGGATGTACGGCGTCTCCGGCAAGAGCTTTACCCAGGTGCTGGAGGGGCTGGACCCCAGCGAGAACTACAAGGGCAGCGCCCTGGAGGGGCTGGACGCCTATCAGCGCCAGCTCAGGCGCTTTGACATCAAGGTGAAGGGCGCGGGCAGCGACGCGGTGGAGAAGTTCTTCGCCACCAGCGCCGGCAGCGTGCTGTTCCCCGAGTATGTGTCCCGAAGCGTCCGGGCCGGCATGGAGGAGGGCAACATCCTGCCCGCCATCACCGCCACCGTCACCAACTTTGAGGGCATGGACTACCGCAGCCTGTACTCCAGCCCCACCGCTGACGACAAGGCTCTGCGCCGGGTGGAGGAGGGCGCCGCCATCCCCACCACGGAGGTGAAGGCCGGCGACCACACCATCCGCCTGCACAAGCGGGGCAGGATGCTGGTGGCCTCCTACGAGGCCATCCGCTTCCAGCGTCTGGATCTGTTCTCCGTGATGCTGCGCCAGATCGGCGCCCAGATCATGCGGATGCATCTGGACGACGCCATTGACGTGATCCGCAACGGCGACGGCAACTCCAACGCCGCCGAGAGCTTTGTGATCGGCGACGCCACCATCGGCGGCACCGCCGGCACCCTCACCTACGACGCGCTGCTGAAGTTCTGGAACGAGTTCGACCCCTACACCCTGAACACCCTGCTGGTGTCCCCGGACGCCATGATGAAGCTGCTGAGCCTCAGCGTCTTTCAGGACGCCAGCGCCGGCCTGAATTTCCAGGGCACCGGCGAGCTGGTGAGCCCTCTGGGCGCGCGCCTCATCAAGTCCTCCGCCGTGCCCGCCGGCACCGTCATCGGCCTTGACCGCAACTACGCGCTGGAGATGATCGCCGGCGGCGACGTGAACGTGGAGTACGACCGCCTGATCGACCGCCAGCTGGAGCGGGCCGCCATCACCAGCATCTCCGGCTTCGCCAAGCTGTACGACGAGGCGGGCAAGGTGCTCTCCATAGGCGGTTGACGCCTATGGCCATCACAGCCGACAACATAAAGACCCGCGCCCTCGCCCTTTTGGGCGGGGGCGGGGACGAGGGGCGTCTCGCCCCTCTGTGTCAGGCGGCGCTGGAGCGGCTCGCCGCCCGGCTGCGGCAGGGGGTGGACCCCGCCGCCATGGAGGAGCGCTTCGTAACCGCCGCCGCGCTCTACGCCCTCTCTCTGGACGCGGAGCTGACCGCCGCCGGCAGCGACGGCAGCGTAAAGGCGGGCAGCGTGTCCGTCACCCGCCGCTCCGGCGGGGAGGCCGCCGCCTCCGCCGCTGCCCTGCGGCGCAGCGCGGAGACCCTGCTGGCGGGGGAGCTTACGGACACGGACTTTGTCTTTCGGGGGGTGAGGGGATGAGCGGATACTTTGCCGCCCCCGCCGCCTATGGCCGAAGCCTCACCCTCCGCAGCGCCCAGACCCCCACGGGACGGGTGTGCCGGGGCTTTGTGCAGCCCATCCGGCAGGGGGAGAGCGGGGATATTCACGCGCCCACCCTGCCCGGCCGGGCGGATCGGCGGGAGTACCTGCTGATTGCCGAGCCCGCCGCCCTCACCGGCGGGGAGACCGGCGTCACCGTCACCGTGGACGGCAGCACCTACGAGCTGCTCCGGGCGGAGGCCTACTATGTGGGCGGCGCGCTGGGGCACTGGGAGGGCGTGCTGCGCCTGAAGGGGGGCGGCGTATGACAGAGACTGTGCTCTCGACGCTCACCGCCGCCCTCACCGCCGCTGGGCTGGACGCGGTGCGCGCCTACCCCGCCACGGCGCTGGATCGAAGCCGGGGGCCGGTGGTCTGCGTGGGCATCCGGGAGAATAAGCTGCTCTCCCCCGGCATGGGGGACTATCTGGGCCAGCGCAGCGACGGCGGCACGGTGCGGGAGCTGTACGGCCTGCGCGCCGAGTGCCGCATATCGCTGGATGTGTTTTCCCCGGACGACGAGACCCACGGCGCGGCGGGCTGCGTCCGCTGCGGCGAGGCCATTGTCTCCGCCCTTGCCGACCTGCCCGCCGGGCTCCGGCTGCGCTCTCTGCGCTTTGGGGAGGCGGGCTACGACCGGGGCAGCGGAATGTTTCGCATGACGGCGGAGCTTAATTGCGCCGCGTTCCTCACCCGGGAGCGGGACGCGGACACCGGCGTTTTTACCGATTTTACCTTGAAGGGAGTCTTGAAATAAGTGTCTCAAAATGAAAGACCGGGCGTGTATACGTCCTATCAGGTGACCAGCACACTCACCGGCAAGGGCAGCGGCGGGGCGGTGGGTCTTGCCGCCTGCGCCGCCGCCGGCACCGTGGGCCAGCTCACCGAGATCACGGCCTATGCCCAGGCGATTGCCGCCTACGGGGAGGGCAGCGCCATGGCAAAGCTGATCCGCGTGCTGCTGCTGGGGGGCGCGGCCAAGGTCATCGCCACCCCGGTGCTGGTGGGCAGCGGCACCGCCACCACCGCCAACTACACCGCCGCCTTCGCCGTGCTGATGCAAAATAGCGCGGTGCGCTACATGGTGTGCGACAGCCGGGACGCCGCCGTGCTGGGCGCCATGAAAACCGCCATCACCGGCGCGGACAGCGAAAAGACCAAGTACCGCATCGGGCTGGGGGAGATGAGCGGCACGGCCTCCGCACTCACCGCCGCCGCGGCGGTGCTGAACTGCGAGCGCATGGTGCTGGTGTCCCCCGGCGAGAAGTCGGGCACTCCCGGCGCGGTGGCCGCCGCCGTGGCGGCGGTGATCTCCGGCAGCGACGACCCGGCCCTGCCCCTGAACGGGGCGGAGCTTGCGGGGCTGGGTGAGCTCTCCGGCAGCTTCAGTGACAGCGACATCACCACGCTGGTGCAGGGGGGCGTGACCCCGGTGGAAACCGTGGGCGGCGCGGTGAGCGTGGTGCGCGCCGTGACCAGCCGCACCACCACCAACAGCGTGGCGGACGCCACCTGGCGGGAGCTGAGCACCATCCTCATCGTGGACACGGTGATCCCCACGGTGCGGGACGCGCTGCGAGCCAAATTCGCCCGGGTGAAGAACACCGCCCAGACCCGGGGAGCCATCCGCACCGCGGTGGTGGTGGAGCTGGAGCAGCTCCTTTCCCGGGAGATCATCGAGAGCTACGGCGACGTGTCCGCCGCCGCCGATGAGGCCGACCCCACCGTGTGCGACGTGAGCTTTGCCTTCACCGTGGCCCACGGCCTGTGCCGCATCAGTCTCGTGGCCAACATCAAGGTTTAAGGAGGAACGCAGATGAGTACAGTGGGATTTCCCACCAGCAGCGACATTTATCTGGAGGCCGAGGGCAAAAAAGTGGCCGTGGTGCAGGGCTACCGGGCGGTGTCCCGGCGCACGGAGAAGAACGTGGAGGCCTTTGGCGAGGCGGAGCCGGTGGCCACCATCGCCGCCCAGCGCACCTATAAGATCGAGCTGACCCGGCTCTACGCCACCGACGACGCCATCACCGACGGCATAGACTTCCACGCTCTCAGCGATTTTACGCTGGTGATCGTGAAGCCGGATCGCCGGGTGGTGTACACCGGCTGCCAGTGGTGCGAGATCGCCGAGACCGGCGAGCTCAGCGAGATGGTGGCGGAGAAGATCACCCTGATCGCCAAAAAGCGCGTGGAGACGGCGGCATGACGGCGCAGGAGCTGCTCTCCGCCCTTGCCGACGACCCCATGGAGCGGCTGCGCTGGCGGGTGTGCCGCACGTTCGGCCTTTCGCCGGACGCCCCGCCCTCGGACGGGGCCTGCCTGTGGGCGGCGGCGAATCTGGTGCTGGACGGCAAAAGCAGGAAGGAAACAGAGAAGGCCGGGGCAAACCCGGCCTTCGACGAGGGGCGCTTCCGGTGCCTGCGGGAGGTGACGGATGGAGCTGTTTAAGGAGCTGTCCGTGCTGGGGGACGCGGAGCGGGAGACCCTTGCCCGCGCTCTGCTCACGGCGCTGGAGGGCGGGGGAGAGCAGTCCCATACCCGGGATAACATGCAGGAGAGCGCCGCCCCCGCCGCCCCAAAGGGCGGGGAGACGCCACTTGCCCCCACGCCCCGTCGGAGCGCCTCGCTCCCGGACGGGGAGGTGAGCCACCCGGCAAGCGCCGGGGAGGCTCTGCCCATGGAGCAGGCACAGCGCAATGCCCTGCTGCGGGGACTGGAGACCGTCAGCTTCCGGCGGGCGGCCTTGTCCGCCGGAGGCGGGGCGGGGGCTTTCGGGGACGCCGCCGGACAAAGCGCCGGGGCGTATCCCATGGAGGCGGCGGCGCTCCCCGACGCGGAGGCGCTCTCCGCCGCCGTGCGCCGTGCCGCCCGCCGGGAGGACGGCGGCTATGAGAGATATTGAGGAGGTGACCGGGCGTGACGCTATCGCCCATGCGATTTAAGGACTATGTGTGGCCCCACAACCCCCGGGTGTACGAGATCCAGTTCACCCGCGCCGTGGCCCAGCGGAAGATTCCCTTCGGGATGTATACGCTGCAAAGTCTGGGCCGGGGGGCGCGCACCCTGCGGGGAGAGGGGGAATTCACCGGGCCGGGGGCGTACCGGGAATTCAAGAAGCTGGCCAGCGTCTTTTGCGAGGAGTCGCCGGGGGTGCTGGTGCATCCGGTGTGGCAGACCTCCCGGGCGTGGTTCGTGTCCCTATCCCTGCGGCAGGAGCCCACGGAGGACTATGTGGCCTACGCCTTCGAATTTTTGGAGTGCTACGACGGCTGGGACGCGGGCACGGCGGGGCAGGCGAGAACTGCCGCGGCAGCCCCGGCCAGCGCCGCCGGGCAGCGCTGGCGCACCCTGAAGGCGGGGAACAGCCTGTGCTCCGTGGCGGCGGAGGAGGGATTGAGCACCGCCCGTCTGGCTGCGCTCAATCCCCTGATGAAAAATCCCAACCTGCTGCGCCCGGGCGACCGGCTGCGGGTGGAATAGGAGGGGCGGCGTGACCGGATACATTTATAATACCGCCGGCGAGCGCGCCCCTTTGCCGGAGCTGACCGGCTGGGAGGTAACCCACACCGCGGACGGGGGCTGCGACGCCTTTGCCGTCATGTGCCGCTACGACCCGGGCATGGCGGAGACCCTCCGGGCGGCCTGCCGTTTCAAAGCCTTTGAGGGGGCGGACACGGTGTTCACCGGCGTGGTGGACGAGTGGGAGGCCCGGGCGGACGGGGCGGGGCTCACCCTCACGGTGCGGGGCCGGGGGCTTGCCGCCCTGCTGCTGGATAACGAGGCCGCCCCGGCCCGGTACTACGGGGCCACGCTGGACTTCATTCTCGAGCGCCACGCCGCCCCCTGGGGCGTGACGCAGGTGCAAAAAAAGGCCATGTCCGCCGCCGGGGAATTTGCCGTGGAGAGCGGCGACAGCCAGTGGAAGGTGCTGCGCTCCTTCTGCCGCTTCTGCGGCGGCGTGGAGCCCCGCTTCGACCGGCGGGGCGTGCTGCTGCTGGACGGCAGTGAGGGGGAAAAGCGCGCCTTCACCGCCCAAACCGCCATCACGGAGCAGGCGTGGACGGAGGAGCGCTACGGGGTCATCTCCGAGGTGCTGGTGCGTACCGCCGCCGGGGCGGAGACCACGGTGGAGAACGGGGACTTTAAGGCCCGGGGCGGCCTTGCCCGCCGGGTGGTGAACGTGCCCCGGCGCACCGGCTACGACGCCATGCGCTACACCGGCTCCTACCAGATTGCCCAGTCGGCAAAGGAGGCGGAGCTGTGCACCGTGACGCTGCCCGTGCCCTTCGCGGCCTTTGCCGGGGATCGGGTGGCCATGTACGCCTCGCCGCTGGGCATCACCGGGGACTTCACGGTGCTGGAATCCCGCTGCCGGGCGGGGGACGGCGGGGCGGAAACAAGCTTGAAGCTAAGGAGGTGCTGACCGTGTGGCTGGCAAAAAAGTCGGCGAGAGCCGGAGTGGAGAGAGAGGAAGGGGCGCGCATCGGCGCGGTGACCATCGCCGGGGCGAGCCCGGCGGCGGAGTGCGGCGGCGAGCGCCGGGCGCTGATGGTAGCGTCCCCCGGCGGGGTGGCGTGGCTGCCCCGGGTGGGGGAGGAGGCGCTGCTGCTGCGCTGCGGCGACGGGGAGGCGGTGGCGGGGGTGCTCTCCGCCGCCCCCGCCGGGCTGCAGCCGGGAGAGGTGTGCGTCTTTAGCGCCGGGGGTGCCACCCTGCTGCTGAAAAACGACGGCACGGTGCTGCTCACCGGGAACGTGGAGGTCACCGGCACGCTGAAGATAAACGGCGCGCCGGTGGCCACCGCCGCCATATAGAAGGAGGAGCAATGGAGCTTACACTGAAAAACGGGGTCTATCCCCCCAATCCCACCGGCGGCGTAGCCACGGTGACGGGCACGGAGGAGCTGGCCCAGCGCCTTGCCATGAAGCTGGGGGCGCGCCGGGGCGCGTTTGCGCCCATGCCGGAGTTCGGCAGCCGCATGGGGGAGCTGCTGCGCACGGTGAAGCCCTCCCAGCGGGCGGCAGCCGCCGCGCTGTACGCCGCCGAGGCGCTGTCCGGCGAGCCGCAGGTGTCCGTGGAGGGAGCGGAGGTGACGCCGCTCCCGGACGGGGGCGCCCGGGTGACGCTGACCTTAGCGTACGGCGGCGAAGCGTCCGCCGTGGAGCTGATGGTATGAGGGGGGCGCCTTAAGTGAACCGAAAGGAAGGGTCAAACAATGAAAACAGCGGATGAACTATTTTTGGAGATGAAGGCCTCGTGGGAGAGAGAGGCCGGCCTTGTGATGAACGACGGGGGCGACATGGCGCTGCGCCTGCGGGCCTTGGCGGAGGAGCTGGAGGCATTGTGGGTGCAGGCGGATTTCACCGCCGCCCAGAGCTTCCCCCAGACCGCCTCCGGGCTCTATCTGGACTACCACGCCCAGGTGCGGGGACTAAAGCGCGCCGCCGCAGTGCCGGCGGAGGGCAGCGTGCGCCTGACCATCGGCACGGCGCTGGGCTATGACATGACCATCCCCGCCGGGGTGACGTGCATGACGGCGGGGGAGACCGCCTTTGTGACCACCGCCCCCGGGGTGATCGCCGCCGGGGCGCTGTACGCGGACATCCCGGCCCGGGCCGTGGAGCCGGGGCCCGGGGGCAACGTGCCCGCCGGCAGCGTGGTGCTGCTGCCCGCCCCACCCACCGGCGTCACCGGCTGCAAAAACAGCGCCGCCTTCACCGGGGGAGCCGGGGCGGAGAGCGACGAGGCGCTGCGGGCGCGGGTGCTGCAAAGCTATAAGACCCTGCCCAACGGAGCCAACGCCGCCTACTATGAGAGCCGTGCGCTGGCGGTGGAGGGGGTGGCGGCGGTGCAGGTGCTGCCCAAAAACCGGGGCACGGGCACGGTGGACGTGGTGGTGGCGTCCCATACGGGCGAGCCCTCCTTAGCGCTGGTGTCGGCGGTGCAGAGCGCGCTGGACGGGGAGCGGGAGATCTGCGTGGACATCGCGGTGAGCGCGCCCACCCGCACGGCGGTGAACGTGACGGCCTCGGTGAAGCCCGCCGCGGGACACAGCTTCGCGGAGGTGAAATCGGCGGTGGAGGCGGCGGTGTCCGCCTTCTTCACCGGGGAGCTGCTGGGCGGCAGCGTGCTGCGGGCGGGGCTCATCAGCCTTATCTACGGTGTGCCCGGGGTGGCCAACTGCGCCCTCACCGCCCCTGCCGCCGATCTGGCCGCCGCGCCCACCGCCCTGCCGGTGCAGGGCACGGTGACGATTACGGAGATGAGCTGATGGGATACGGAGAGCATTTGAGAGAGCTGCTGCGCCCGCTGGGCATCTACGACCTGACCTCCGGCGCGGGGGGCGGGGAGCTGACCGCCGCCGGGGCGGCCATGGACGACCTGGGCGCGGCGCTGGAGCTGACGGAGCGGGAGAGCATCCTGCCCACGGCGGAGGACGGGGGGCTCTCGGCCTACGAGGCCGTGCTGCCCTACACGCCGGAGTATCTGACGCTGGCCGACCGCCGCCGGGCCATCATGGCGCTGCTTCGCATCGACGGGGGCAGCTTCACGGTCTCCGCGCTGTGCGACACCCTCGCCGGCTGCGGCTTGCGGGCGGTGGCGGAGGAGACGGACGCCGCGTCCACCGTGCGGGTGTACTTCCCCTACAACCGGGGCGTGCCCGGGAATTTCGACGCGCTAAAGACCCGCATTCAGGCCATCCTCCCCTGCCATCTGGCGGTGGAGTACAGCATCGTGTACCTGACCTGGGCGGAGCTGGAGACGGCCTTTGCCTCCTGGAGCGCCCTCTCCGCCGCCTGCGGCAGCTGGGACGCGCTGGAGAAGTACGCTCCGGCGGGGGAGGTGAGCTGAGCATGGAATGGACGGTGGTCACGGTGCTGGTGGTGCTGGTGGGGCTGATCGCGGCGGTGGTGAAGCCGCTGCTCACCCTGAACACCACCATCACCCGCCTCAGCGCCGGGGTGGACGCGCTGGAAAAGAACCTGAAGGCCCAAAATGAGCGCTATGAGGAGAGCAGCACCCGTCTGGCGGACCACGAGCTGCGCCTGCGGGTGATGGAATCCAAAAAGTCCCCGGGACTGGGATAAAGAGCTACGCGGGAGGCATTTGCCTCCCGCGTTTTGTTTTATGCCGTGCCGGAGCGGATTACCCACGGGCGGCGGGCGAACGCAGTTCGCCCCTACATGAGTTCCTCTGTTATCCTGAGCGCAGCGAAGGATCTTTTCCCGGCGGGAGCCTTACAGCAGGCCGATGCCCTGCTCCAGCCAGATCACGGCCAGCGCCACCACCACCACAAGGGCGGAGACGATGAAGCCGTGGAGCATGGGAGCCGCGCCGGACTTCTTCATGTCGGCAAAGCTGGTGTTCATGCCGATGGCCGCCAGCGCCGCCACCATCAGGAACTTGCTGACCTCCTTCATGCCGGTGGCCAGCCCGACGGGGATGAGACCCAGACTGTTCACCGCCGCCATAGCCAGAAAACCCACGATGAACCAGGGGATGATGCCCTTCACGTTCCCCAGCCCCTGGGAGAGCGCGCCCTGCCCGCAGTCGGCGGCTGCCGCCTCCCGCCGCTTCAGCCGCAGGTTCACCATGGTGAAAATCAGCACGCAGGGGATGATGGACAGGGTGCGGGTCAGCTTCACCATCACGGCAAAGTCCCCGGCGGCCTCGCTGAAGGCGTAGCCCGCCGCCACCACGCTGGAGGTGTCGTTCACCGCGGTGCCCGACCACAGGCCGTAGGCCGCGTCGCTCATGCCCATGGCACGACCCAGGAAGGGGAACACCACGATCATCACCATGTCGAACAGGAAGGTGGCGGACATGGCGTAGGCAATGTCGCTGTCCTCCGCGTCGATGGCAGGGGCGATGGCCGCGATGGCGCTGCCGCCGCAGATGCCCGTGCCGGCGGAGATCAGGTTGGAGAGCTTCCAGTTCAGCCCCAGCGCCCGCCCGATCAGGTAGCCGCCGCCGAAGCAGGTGAGCAGCGTGAAGGTCATCACCATCAGGGACACGCCGCCCACATGGAGCACCGTGGTGATGTTCAGACCCGCGCCCAGCAGGATGATGGCAAATTTCAGCAGCTTCTTGCTGGTGAACTTCACCCCCGGGGCGAACACCGCGCCGGGGGCGCGCAGGGCGTTCAGGCCCATGCCGATGAACAGGGCAATCACCGAGGCGCTGATGAGGGGGATGGGCAGGGCGTCCTCGATCAGCCTCGCGATCAGCGCCACCACCAGCGCCGCGCCCACGCCGGGCAGGTATCCAAGCCATTTTTTCAACATAACATCCACAGCTCCTTTTTCGTATGCGTTGATTATCTCATGAAACTGTGATAAAATTAAGTAATCGTTTGGAATTGAGCGATAAGTAATTATTATGAGGTGGCCTATGGACCCCAAGCTGGAGACCTTTCTGACCCTGTGCCGGGTGATGAACTACCGCATGGCGGCGGAGGAGCTGCACCTGACCCAGCCGGCGGTGACCAAGCAGATTCAGGCGCTGGAGCGGGAGTACGGCGTGCGGCTGTTTCAATACGACGGGCGGCGGCTGCACCGCACGGAGGCGGCGGAAACGCTGCGCGCCCACTGCGAAAGCCTGCGCTATCAGCACGAGGAGCTGCTGTCGGCGCTGCATCCGCCCCGGGTGCGCCCGCTGCGGGTGGGAGCCACCAAGACCATCGGGGACTATGTGCTGTCCCCCTGGATCCGGCGGCATCTGGCGGCGGGGGGTGAGCTGTCCCTCACGGTGGACAACACCCGGGCGCTGCTGCGCGCCCTCAGCGACGGGGAGCTGGACTTCGCGGTGATTGAGGGCTATTTCAAGAAAAGCGCCTTTGGTCACGGCCTGCTGCGGCGGGAGCCCTTTGTGGGCGTGTGCGCGGCGGGGCATCCGCTGGCGGGGCGCAGCGTCACGGTGGAGCGGCTTGCCCGGGAGACGCTGATCGTCCGGGAGGCGGGCTCCGGCACCCGGGACATTCTGGAGCGGGAGCTGTCGGGCGCGGGATACGACCTTTCGGATTTCGCCCGGGTGGTGTATATCAGCAGCTTCAAGCTGATTCGGGAGCTGGTGGCGGAGGGGCTGGGCGTCACCTTCGCCTATGCCGCGCTGCTGCGGGACGACGAGGCGCTGACCTCCTTTGCCGTGGAGGGCTTTCAGGGGGAGCATGAGTTCAATGTGGTGTACCTGAAGCACACCGGCGCGGAAAAATACGCGGCCGACTTCTTCGGCGGCGGGGAGTGAGGGCGGAGAAAAGCGCAGCCCCGTCACAAGCAAAAATAGGGCGCCACCGCTTTGCGGTGGCGCCCTTAGGCTATCATATGCTCTTACGCTGAGGGTGCGGGGGTGGAGGTGGTCTCCGTCAAGCGGGTGAAGTGCAGGTTCAAATCCACGTCCCCGGTGATGCCGGGCACCGCTCCCGTGAAGGAGTACTGCCAGATGGAATGGGCGTAGTAAAAGTCCGGCACGTCCCCGGGGGCGCCCACCCAGAAGGTGTAGCCGCCCAAGGCGCTCAGGTCGTAGTCATGGTAGGCCAGATACCGGTAGAAGTACACGCAGGGCTCGTAGCCCGCGTCCTTCACAATCTCGCAGAACACGGCGGCGGCGCTGGTCAGCTCGTCCACGTTGATGTCCTGGGCGCGGCTGTCGTCCAGCGGCTCCCAGTCAAAGGCCACGGGCATGGTCACCTGATAGTCCTTAATCTTATCCAGCACATAGAGGGCCTCCTCGGCGGCCTCCTTGGCGCCGGTGGACTGGGAGAAGAAGTACACGCCCACCTTCAGCCCGGCGGCAATGGCCCCCTCCATGTTGGCGGTGAACTTCTCGTCGTCAAAGATGCCGCCCTGACTGCTGCCGCGAAAGCCGCAGCGAATCATGGCGAAGGTCACGCCGCTGTCCCGTACCGCCTGCCAGTCGATGTCCCCCTGATAGAAGGATACGTCGATGCCGGTCTCCGCGGCGTAGTCGGCGCCGGTGTAGGTCACCCGTCCGCTCTCGTCCAGAGCGAAGTCTGCGGGGGCAAAGTCGGACACAGCCACCCCGTCGGCAGGGTACAGCCACTCGGTATTGCCCCCGGTGTTCACGTTTATCATCCCCTCATGGGGATCCACGGTCTGCCGTGTGCCGCAGCCGGATAGCAAAGTCAAGGCCCCGGTCAGCAGCAGGGCAGCAAGTTTTTTGTTCATGGCGCTCCTCGTTTCGACTTGATGCGACAAGGATAGCAGAAAAATATGAATAAATCAAACCCCACGCCCGGGAAGTCGCGGCCCTGCCCTATTCCTCAACGCTCTCCAGCAGGGCAGCGCCCCCGTAGCGCAGGGCGCGGCGCAGGCGGGCGCGGGCCCGCTTCAGGGTGCGGCTCACGGAGGAGGCGGTGACGCCCCGGGCGTCGGCGATCTCCTGCATCAGCATCTGGTCCACGTAGTACATCCGGGCCATGTCCCGCTGGCAGGGGGTCAGCTCGGCGCGCATGGCCCCGGCAAGGCGGCCGCCCCGGCTGCGCTCATCCATGCCCTCCAGACGAAAGAAGCTCCGCAGCGCCTGATAGTTCCGTTCCCTCACCCATGCTTCCTCCCTGGGCATACGCATCCTTCCTTCCATAGTAATTGGCAAGATAGTTGCCGGTGGCGATGGCGTCCCGGGCCATGCTCTCCACCATGCACAGACGGCAGCGGGCGCGCAGCCGTTCCATCTCCGCCATATCCTCCGCCTCCAGCTCCCGCCGGAGCTGCGCGGCCTTTTCCCGGCAGAGCAGGCCGGTGGCCCGATATTCCCGGGCAAGTTCCGAAAGATTCATAAAGATTATCCGCCTTCCTCATTATTTCTGGTTGACAAACAGGTCGGGTTTTGTTATTATAAACGTCGCCGGTATGATGCTGGTGTAGCTCAGTCGGTAGAGCAGCTGATTTGTAATCAGCAGGTCGGGGG
>CAZCDJ010000015.1:0-20138 GCA_964497655.1 uncultured Oscillospiraceae bacterium
CATGATTGCCCAGCGCATCTCCTCCGTGCGGTACGCGGATAAGATCGTGGTGCTGGACGACGACCACATCGCCGCTCAGGGAACCCACGGGGAGCTGATGGCGGCAAGCCCCATCTATCAGGAGATCTTCCAGTCTCAACAGGAAGGAGCGATCGGAAATGGCTGAGTTGAAAGCAAAGCTGAACGGCAACTCCGGCGGCGGTCACGGCGGCGGACCCGGCGGGCCCGGCGGCCGCGGCGGATTTCAGAAGCCCAAAAACGCCAGAAAGACCCTGTCGCGCCTGCTGGGCTACATCACCGGGAAAAAGTGGCCGCTGCTGATTGTGGCAGTCTGCGTCATCATCAGCGCCGTGGCCACCATCGCCAGCACCTACCTGATTCGCCCGGTGCTCAACGAGCTGATCAGCTCCTCCTCCCTTGACGCGAAGCTCGCCTCCCTTGCCCGCACCCTGCTGACCATGGGCGTCATTTTTCTGCTGGGGGCCATCTGCTCCTATGTGCAGAGCGCCATCATGGTGCAGCTTGCCAACCGGGGCACCAACCGTCTGCGCGCCCAGCTGTTCGACGCGCTGGAGTCCCTGCCCCTCAGCTACTTTGACGCCCACTCCCACGGGGAGCTGATGAGCCGCTTCACCAACGACGCGGACTATGTGCAGCAGATGCTGGAGCAGAGCATCGTCTCCCTCTTTTCCTCCGCGCTGACCTTCATCGGCGTGGTAGCCATGATGCTCTACACCTGCGCGCCCCTGTTTCTCATCACCGTGGCTCTGCTCATCGTGCTGTTTCTCTCCTTCCGGGTGATCGGCGGGCGCAGCCGCAAGCTCTATCAGGCGCAACAGAAGGCGCTGGGCGACATGAACGGCGAGATTCAGGAGACCATAGAGGGACTGCGGGTGGTGAAGGCCTTCACCCACGAGGAGCAGACCAAGGCCCGGTTCGCGGCGCTGAACGACGCCTACTACGACGTGGCCAAGGACGCCAACTTCTACTCCACTGCCATCATGCCGCTGGCCGGCAACCTGATGAACATCGGCTACGCGGTCACCGCCGTCATCGGCGGCGCGCTGGCCTTCGGCGGCGGACTGGACTTGGGAGGCCTCGCCATCTACCTGCAATACGGTCGTCAGGTGGGGCAGCCCATGAATCAGGTGTCCCAGCAGATCAGCGCCATTTTGTCCGCGCTGGCCGGCGCGGAGCGCATCTTTGAGGTGATTGACACCCCGCCGGAGATTGACGAGGGCAAGGTGACTCTCACCGCCGCGCGGAAAAACTGCGACGGCAGCCTCAGCGAGTGTCAGGGCGGCGAGAGCCACACCGGGCACTGGGCGTGGAAGGTGCCGCAGGCCAACGGCGGCACCGCTCTGGTGGAGGTGCGGGGCGCGGTGAAGCTCACGGACGTGTGCTTTTCCTATGTACCGGGCAAGCCGGTGCTGAAACATGTGAGCGTGTACGCCAATCCGGGGCAGAAGATTGCCTTTGTGGGCAGCACCGGCGCGGGCAAGACCACCGTCACCAGCCTCATCAACCGCTTCTACGAGATCGACAGCGGCTCCATCACCTACGACGGCATCGACATTCGGGAGATTCGCAAGGACGATTTGCGCCGCTCCATGGGTGCGGTGCTGCAGGATACCCACCTGTTCACCGGCACGGTGATGGAAAACATCCGCTACGGCCGGCTCAGCGCCACCGACGAGGAGTGCATTGCCGCCGCCAAGAGCGCCAACGCCCACAGCTTCATCCGCAGGCTGCCCAACGGCTACGACACCCGGATTACCGGCGACGGCGCCAACCTGTCCCAGGGTCAGCGGCAGCTGCTGTCCATCGCCCGGGCCGCCGTGGCCGACCCCCCGGTGATGGTGCTGGACGAGGCCACCTCCTCCATCGACACCCGCACCGAGCGGCACATCGAGAAGGGCATGGACGCCCTGATGGAGGACCGCACGGTGTTCGTCATTGCCCACCGGCTCTCCACGGTACGCAACTCCAACTGCATCGTGGTGATTGAGGACGGGCAGATTCAGGAGAAGGGCGACCACGGGGAGCTGCTGGCGGAAAAGGGCCGGTACTATATGCTCTACACCGGGCAGAACATTCTGGAGTAACCCCCACCAAAAGTCCTATATAGAAGCTTGCCGCATAGGCCGACGTGCATGAATAAAAGAGTGTCATCCTGAGCGAAGCGAAGGATCTTGCCCCCGTCTGAGGAGACAGATTCTTCGGCAACGCCTCAGAATGACACTTTTTTGTATGCAGGCTGTATGCGGCAGGTTTTTTTCTGTTTATGACCCCCGACCGGGGCGGAGCAGACCCTCGGACACGTTCAGCATGGTGTCCGCCGCCTCCATCACGGAGAAATCGTGGGTGACGATGACGATGCAGCAGCCGTCGTCATGGGCAAGGGATTTAAGGGTGGCAATCACCGCGTCGCTGTTGGCGGCGTCCAGATTGCCGGTGGGCTCGTCCGCCAGAATCAGCCGGCGATCCATGCAAAGCGCCCGGGCGATGGCCACGCGCTGCTGCTCTCCCCCGCTGATGCTGCCGGGGAAGCGGTGGAACAGCTCCTCCCCCAGCCCCACCTTGGCAGCCAGGGCGCGGGCGGTGTCCATGGCGGGCTTTCCCGTGATGCCGCACAGCTCCATGGGGTACATGATATTCTCCAGCACGGTGAGCAGAGGGAACAGGGAGAAATTCTGATACACCACCGCCGCGCTCTCCCGTCGGTAGCGATCCAAATCCATGCTTGCGGTGCTCTCCCCCCGATAGAGCACCTGTCCGGACGTGGGCAAATCCAGCCCCGCCAGCAGGGAGAGCAGGGTGCTCTTGCCGCTGCCGGAGCGGCCCACGATGGAATACAGCGTGCCATATTCAAAGGCGCAGCTCACCCCCCGCAGCACCTCTCTGCCGCCGGGATACTGATAATGTACGTTTTTCGCTTCCAGAACAGCCATTTCATTCCTCCTCATGGAGCATCGCCATGGCGGCGCCCCGGTTCATTCGCAAAAGCGCCAGCGCGCCCCCCGCGAGACTGAGCAGCACATACGCGCCGGTGAGCACGAAGCCCAGCCGGGGCGAGCGCCAGCCCAGCGCAAGTCCCAGACCCGCGCCCAGCAGCGTAAGCAGGGCAAGCTCCAGAAAGAGGGCGGCAAAGGCCCGTCCCTTTTTGGCGCCCACCGCCCGCATGACCGCCAGCTCCCTTTGCCGGGAACGGGTAATCAGGAAGGACGACAGCAGGCCACAGCCCAGCGCCAGCGCGTACAGCAGCGGATAGAGCAGCTCCGCGAAGCGCATCTGCTGCTTCAGGTTCCCCACAAGGGTCAGCAGGGTGCGATCCTCCAGCACCAGATAGGTGCGCGCACCCCGCTGGGTGCCCGCCTGGGCAAAGCTCGCGTCCGCCAGCTGCTGCTTGAAATTCCAGATTTGGGCGGGCTCCTTCAGCGCGAAGCCCACGCTGTTATAGATCTGGTAACGCAGGGCCTCGTAGCCCTCGTCCTCAGGTGACAGGGGCAGCGCGGTGAGATTTCGCAGCGCGCCCATGGGGAAATAGAGGTTGCTTAGCTTCCCCTGCTTCACATAGCTGCCCACAATGGGCGCGTCCACGGTGCCCGTGACGTTGTCCCGTCCGTCCATGGAGCGGTCGGCGTAATAATACACCCGGATGCTGTCGCCCAGCGCCAGATTGTTTTCCGCAAGGAAATCCGTGGACACCACATAGCCAATCTGCTCTCCGCTGTTGAAGTCCTCCCTCTCCACTCCCTCCAGCCACCGGGTCTCCGCGCCGCCGGAAAAGAGAAACTCCGGCGAGTCGTCCAGATCGTTGGTGAAGATGAATTTGCCGCCCCGCTCCACGTTGTCCAGGAAGGTCTCCATGGCGAAGCCGCTCTGGGGCAGCACATCCGTGAACTCCGGGGCCGCCATGGCCTTGCCGTCCTTTTCCACGGGGCCCAGATAATACTGATACACGCTGCGGGTGACGGCCACGTCCTCCACCTGCCCGGTGGCAATCAGGGCATTGAGCAGGTCGCCGGTCATGGCGGCGGTGCCTCTGACGCGCCCCGCGCCGTCTGTCAACGCCCCTGTCACGGGGGTGGAGGCGTAAATCTCCCCCAGCCTGGCCTCATAGGAGGCGGAGGAGGAGGCCAGTGACGTGAACAGGATGGTGGCCGCCAGCGCCAGCGCAGGCGCGATGGCCGTGCGCGTGCCGCCCCGGAATACGCTGAGCAGGGCGTATTTCGCCGCGCCGCCCCGGAGGGATACGCTGCGCGCGCCGCCCCGGCCCGACCCGGCACGTCTGCCGCCCCGCCGGGCGAGGGTGCGGGCGGTGAAGGCCATGCAAAAGCCCACAGCCAGCAGCGTCACCGCCCCTGCCACGGCAAGGAACAGGCCGGGAGCGACGTCCACGCTGAAGTCCGTGCCACGGGTTACGGTAAGGGCGCTGCGGGAATAGCGGGCGTCCACCAGCGTATGCTCCTCGGCAAAGCGGGCCACCGCCTGCCCCACGGCGCCGGAGAGCAGCCATCCCGCCGCCGCGCCCACAAGGGACGCCGCGCCGCCCAGCACACCGCTGCCGGCGGCAAAGTAGCCGTAGACCCGGCGCTTTCCCGTGCCCAGCCGAATCATGATCTGAGAGACCTCCCGCTGCCGGTAGACGTAGAGATAGCCGAACATTCCCAGCACCGCCAGGCACACCAGCGCGCAGGCGGCGGTGGTGAGGGCGGCGATGCGGCGAATATAGCCAAAGCTCTCCGCCACCCCCGCGTAGCCCTGATCGTACAGGGTAAGGCTCACCCGCTCCGGCAGGACGTTTTCCAGCGCGGCGTAGAATTCCGCCGCAGCGTCGTTCTCTACCCGAGCCACGCCCAGCGTGGCGCCCACAAGATTGGTCAGCGGAGCGTCGGCGCTTTTGGGAAGATATACGGCGGGGGCCTCGCCGATCACGTCGCTGACAAGGCCCACCACGGTGTATTCATTTTGGCTGGCAAAGCCCACCCCGGCCCAGTAGGACTCGTCCGCGTCGGCTCCCTCCGTGGCCGCCAGGGACAGCTCCACGGTGTCCCCCGGTGCAAGCCCCAGCATCTCCGCCACGCTTTGGGACAGGAGACAGACCCGCTCCTCCCGGGCGTATTCCTCCGCCGTCAGCTCCCGCCCGGCCACCACGCTCCGGCGCTGCTGCTGAAAGGCGGGCAGGGACGCGGCGTCGGAGGTGGCCCAGACGTTCACGCTGTTGTTCACCGCCCGGATGGTCTCCGCCGCGTCGTAGTAGGCGCTGTCCGCCGGGAGGGACCAGGAGCCCTCCGGTGTGGTCACATCCGTGCAGGGCGCGGGCGTCTCGCAGCCGGAGCGCGCCGCCGCCGCGTTCTCCATGCCGTTTGCCAGAAAATACTTGTAGGACGTGATTCCGCTGTAAAACTCGCCGCACACGGCGTAGAACCGGTCGTACTCCAGCACGGTGTTCTCGGGCACCTGCAAAAAAATGTGCAGCTCGGTGCAGTCCTCCCGGGAATAGCCGTCTATCACCCCTATGGCCCGCTCCGTGGCGTCCCAGCCCAGCGCGCCGGGGACTGCGGCGATATTCAGAGCGTCAAGCTCCCGCAGCGCCCGCTGCGCCTCCGCGCTGTGGGTCGCATCGCCGGGTTCGGCGGGGTCCAGATACTCAAAGACCCCCACGGTGCGGTATTCCTCCCGGGCCCCATTGAGAAAGCCGCTTACGGAAACCCACACCGAGACGCTCAGGGACAACAGCGTGGTGAGAGCCAGCAGCAGCGCCAGAAAGACCGTGGTCTTTTTCCAGGCACGGCGTAAATTCAGCAGACTGTTGCGAAAAATCATTTCTTTCTCCAGCACTGTATATTTCCCGTCGCCGGCCCTCACGCTCCTGTGGGAATAGTGGTCTATTTGATCTTGCGGCACTCCAGATAATAGCGCTTATCCGGGCCGAGACCGATGGAAAAGCTCTTTTTCGGGAAGGGGCCGGTCTTTTCCACGCTGGGGAACAGCTCGCCCTTTTCCATGGCGGGCAGCAGTACCCCCGCGCAGCCGCTTTGGGCGGACAGCTGCTCCGTCTCCCGGTCGCCGTGGATGTAGTCGATGGAGCCGCCGCGCACGGACACATAGTCCTTGCAGACCCGCTCCACCGCGCCGATCAGCGCGCCGATGGAGGGCGCGTCCACCCGCAGCGTCTCCCGCCTGTCCCCTGTCAGCAGGGTGACGGGATAGCCGTCCTCCCTCCGGGGCAGGGCGGCGCGGGCAGCCGCGGCAAAGTCCACCCCGTCAACGCCCAGCAGCAGCCGGTGGATGGGCTCGAAGGTGACGGCGTCATCGTGCAGATTCACCAGCTCCACCAGCGCGAAGCGGGCGGGATGGCTCTCCCGCTGCGTCTCGCCCAGGGTAGGCTTCACGGCCTCCCAGCAGCGCTTGGCGGCAGCCAGAGAATGGTTGCCGTCGCCCATGGCGAATTTAATCTCGCCGGGCAGAGCCTCAATCCGGGCGGACACCGCCACCGCAGCTTCCCCGCTGACCCGGCTGCCCCGGATATGTCCGCCGCCCAGCATCAGCTCAAAGTCGTACAGCGCCTCGCCCCCTGCCGTGGAGGGGATGATCTCCCCCGTGGGATCGTCAACGAACACCATGATATGGGGCAGCTCCAGCGCCGCGCCCATACGCACCTTCACCCGGGGCGGCAGGCGATCCTCCACCGTGCCCTCCGTGGCGCGGATGGGGGCACGGGTGCCCTCTGCCCAGTCGTACTGCTCCAAATCCAGCGCGCCCACCAGTCCCCGACGCACCGCGCCGGAGGAGAGGGTGCGCTCCACATAGACAAAGCTGTCCTTGATTTCCCGGAAAACGCCCTCTCGGAGATAGCGCTCCATGGCGGCGGCAATCTTCTCCGTCTCGGCACTCTCGTCCCGGCGACCCAGATAGGCCTCCGGCAGAATGAGCCGCAGCGTGCTGTTCGCGCCGCCCACCAGAGCCTCCGCCCGCTGCCAGTAGTCCGGCTCGCTGGTGAACTGGTCGCAGGCCACGCAGGCCCAGCGGGTCATGTCCGTGCCAAGGGCGGGGAGCAGGATATCACAGGTGCGAAAAATTCTCATATCAGCGCCTCCACGATCAGCTGAGACCAGGTCTCCATCTGCCCCTTCAGGCCGCACAGGTCGCTGAGGCGCAGCCACTCGCCGGAGAGCTTCTCCGTCTCCCGCACAGTGACCTCTCCCTCCACGTCCAGCGTGAAGAAGAAGCCCAGATGGACGCTGCCCACCTCGTTCGTGTCGTCGTTGATGACGCCCCGGGGCACCAGCGCGCCGGCGCGCTCAATGCGCACCTCCTCCGCCACCTCCCGGCGCAGACCGTTCATCAAAGGAGAGGCCGCGTCGTCGTCCGCCGGGTTGATGTGACCGCCCACGCCCAGAGACAGCAGTCCGTGCAGACGGCTCTCTCCCCCCTGACTTAAACGGCGGGTGGCAAACACCTGGTCGTCCCGACACAGGGTCACATAGGGGATAATCTGCTTATAGGACGGGTCCCGCTCCGCCTCCGGGCGGGGGATAAAGGTGTGCTTGGCGTCAATGATATTCATCAGCTCCGCCCCGCAGCCGGAAATCAGTCCGTTCTTCTCCCGAATAAAATGCTCTATGTACTCCCGCTTGATGACAAGTACGCTCTCACTCATGGTCGCACCGTTCCTTTCCCGATTTTATTCCTTGTCCGCCCAGTTTCTGGACCGCTCCACAGCCTTCAGCCACCGGGCGTGGTAGAGCGCCGCTTCCTCCTCCGGCATCGCGGGCTGGAACACCCGCTCGCTGGCGCGGATGGCGCTGAGCTCGCGCAAATCCGTCCAAATGCCGGCGCTGAGCCCCGCCAAAAACGCCGCGCCGAAGGCGGTGGTCTCCACCATCCGGGGCCGGTCGATGGGGCGGCGGAGAATGTCCGCCTGGAACTGCATGAGGAAATTGCTCACCGACGCGCCGCCGTCCACCCGCAGCACGCTGAGCTGGGCGCCTGCGTCCTTCTCCATGGCGTCCAGCAGATCCTTCACCTGATAGGCAATGCCCTCCAGCGCGGCGCGGACGATATGCGCCCGGGTGCTGCCCCGGGTAAGGCCAACAATGGCGCCCCGGGCGTACATATCCCAGCGGGGCGCGCCCAGTCCCGTGAAGGCGGACACCATGTACACGCCGCCGTTATCCGGCACCGACAGAGCCAGCGGCTCGCTCTCGGCGGCGGAGTCGAGCATGTGCAGCTCGTCCCGCAGCCACTGGATGGAGCTGCCCGCGTTAAAGACGCTGCCCTCCAGCGCGTAGGTGGTCTTGCCGCCCAGCGACCAGGCCACACTGGTGAGAAGGCCGGAAACGCTCCTGACGCTCTTTTCCCCGGTGTTCATCAGCGCAAAGCAGCCGGTGCCGAAGGTGTTCTTGGCCTGTCCGATCTCCGTGCAGGCCTGCCCCAGCAGCGCCGCCGCCTGATCCCCGGCGCTGCCGCAGATGGGCACGCCGCAGACGCCCTCCGCGCCCTTGATTCCCGGCGCCACCCGCCCGTATTCCACGGCGGAGGGCAGGGACCTGGGCAGCATACAAAGGGGCACCCCCAGCGTCTCGCACAGTCGCTCGTCCCAGCGGAGGGCGTCAATATCAAACAGCATGGTTCGGGAGGCATTGGAATAGTCCGTGGTGTGGCTGCGTCCGCCGGTGAGGTTCCAGATCAGCCAGGTATCCACGTTGCCGAACAGCAGCTCGCCCCGCTCCGCCCGCTCCCGGGCGCCGGGCACGTTGTCCAAAATCCACTTGATCTTGGTGCCGGAAAAGTAGGCGTCGATGAGCAGGCCGGTCTTGTCCCGCACATAGGCGCCCATGCCCTGGGCAGACAGGGCGTCGCACTCGCCGGCGGTGCGGCGGCACTGCCACACGATGGCGTTATACACCGGCTTTCCGGTGGTTTTATCCCAGACGATGGTGGTCTCCCGCTGGTTGGTGATGCCGATGCCGGCGATCTCCCCGGCGGACACGCCGCTCATTTCAACGGCGTCCCGAAGGGCCTGAAGCTGGCTCCCCAGAATATCCATGGGGTCGTGTTCCACCCAGCCGGGCTTGGGGTAGATCTGCCGGAACGGGTACTGGGCGACGCTGACCACAGCCCCCTGACGGTCAAACACAATGGCGCGGGAACTGGTGGTGCCCTGATCCAGGGCAATCACATATCCTTTCATTCATATACTCCCTTCCTGTTGACGCGATGGCAAAATGAATGTACAATCACAATAGAATTGTTCTAATAATAGCATAAACGGAGGTAAATGCAAATGCCTGTTATCGAGGAAAAAGAATACACTTTCCCGTCGGCCAACCATTTTACCAAAATCCATGTGCATGAGTGGATCCCGGACTGCGACCTGAACGGCGTGGTGCAGATCGTCCACGGCGTGGCCGAGTACATCGAGCGCTACGACGCCTTCGCCCGCTTCCTCTGCGGCAAGGGCTTCGCGGTGGTGGGCAATGACCATCTGGGCCACGGGCAGAGCATCATCATGCAGGAGGATCTGGGCTATTTCGACGCTCACGACGGCTGGAACGAGGTGGTTTGCGACATCGAGCAGCTGCGCGCCATGACCGCCGCCCGCTTCCCGGACACGCCCTACTTCCTGTTCGGTCACTCCATGGGCAGCTTCCTCACCCGCACCTTCCTCATCGACCATCCGGAGGCCCCTCTCGCCGGCGTGATTCTCTCCGGCACCGGGCAGAACCCCGCCCCCGTGGTGGCAGCCGGCAAGCTGATCTGCCAGACGGAGCTGGTGCTCCACGGCCCGCGCTACCGCAGCGAGGCGGTGGATAATCTGGCCTTTGGCTCCTACAACAAAAACTTCCAGCCCCAGCGCACCAAGTTTGACTGGCTGAGCCGGGACACCGAAAATGTGGACAAGTACGCCGCCGACCCCCTTTGCGGCTTTCTCTGCACCGTGAGCCTGTACCGGGACATGATGGGCGGGCTGCAATACATCGGCAAGAGCTCCAACCTTGCAAAAATGAACAAGGCGCTGCCCATCTACTTCATGAGCGGCGACAAGGACCCGGTGGGCGGGGACGGTATGGGCGTGGCCAAGGTATTCGGAATGTTTAAGAAGGCCGGGATGCGGGACGTGTTCTACAAGTTCTACAAGGACGGTCGCCACGAGATGCTCAACGAGATCAACCGGGATCAGGTGATGGCGGACATCGCCGACTGGCTTTTCAAGAAAATCGGATAAATGAGGGTATGAAAACGGCTCCGGGCACAAGGCTCGGAGCCGTTTTTTCAGTCCGTCACCCGCTCCGGGGTCAGGGGCGCGGAGGGCTTTTTCAGGAAGGAGAGCTTGGTTTCGCTGAGCAGCACCGCCGCGAAGATCAGCACAAAGCCCGCCGCCGTGCGGAGGGAAATCCGCTCGTGATAAAAAATCATGGAGAGAATGGTGCCGAATACGCTCTCCAGCGTGAGGATAATGGACGCGGTGGAGGGTGAGGTGTAGCGCTGACCGAAGGCCTGCAGCACAAAGCAGATACAGGTGCACATGACGCACATATACACCACCGACCACCAGGCCTCCGCCGGAGCGCCCGCCGGGAACGGCCCGGAAAACGCCACCCCCACCCAGCACACCACGGCTGCCGCCGTGAACTGAATCATGCTCAGGTGGAGCACGCTGCGGTCATGAACCGCCTTGTCGGTGATGATGATTTGCAGGGCATAGAACGCGCCGCACAGCATGGTGAGCCCGTCCCCCAGCCCCAGGGAGAGATCTCCGTTCAGCGAGGCCAGCGCCATGCCCACAATGCACAGGAGGGCGGCGGTAATATTGTAGCCGTCCGGCCTCTTTTTATAGATGGCCCAGCACAGGAAGGGCACCAGCACGCAGTAGGTGGAGGTGAGGAAGGCGTTTTTGCCCGGGGTGGTGTAGCGCAGGCCGAAGGTCTGGAGGATGTAGGCCGCGGCCAGTATGACCCCCATGCTCACACCGTACCAAAGGCAGGTGCGGTCAATCTCCCGCCGCCGGGGAAGGGAGAACAGCGCCAAAATCGCCGCCGCGCCGGTGAAGCGCAGCGCCAGCACCCACATAACCGGGATGGTGTCCAGCGTCTTTTTGAGAATGATGAAGGACGACGCCCAGATCAGCGTGGTGGCCAGCAGGGCGGCGGTTCCTATTTTCTTCTTGTTTGCTTCCATGGGATGTCATTCTTCCTTTGTCATATGCAGCAGCGCGGCGCGCAGCATCAGGCGCTTCGCTCCCACGCCCTGAAACTCAATCTCAATCAGCGCGTCGCCCCCCATGGGGGTCAGCTTGGTAATCTCTCCGCTGCCGAAGGCGGTGTGCTTCACCCGGTCGCCCGGCGCAAAGCCGGTGGGCGCGGGCGTCTTTTCCGGGGCGCTGGGGGGCGCGAAGGAGGGCTTCGCCGGCTCCCGCTTGTGGCGCACGGCGCTGCCGTAGCCCCAGCCGGAGGGTCGGCGCTCCGCCTGCGCGGTTCCCTTGTCCAGATGCTCCTCGGGAATCTCCTCCAGAAAACGGGAGGGCTTATTCATGGTGGTGCGGCCGAACAGCATCCGCTGCCGGGCGCAGGTGAGAAACAGCTTTTTGCGGGCGCGGGTCAGGGCCACATAGCACAGCCGCCGCTCCTCCTCCATCTCGTCCGGCTCGCCGATGGCCTTAACGCCGGGGAAGATGCCCTCCTCCGCGCCAACCACGAACACGTTGTCAAATTCCAGTCCCTTGGCGGAGTGCATGGTCATCATCACGGCGCAGTCCGTGTCCTCGTCGTAGTTGTCCAGATCCGTATAGAGGGCCACCTCGTCCAGGAAGCCGGAGAGCGTGGCGTCCCCCGTCTCCTTCATGTAGCCTAAAATGTTGGTTTTCAGCTCGCCCACGTTCTCAATACGGGCCATGTTCTCGTCGTTCTTCTTCTCCTGCAGGGCGCGTATGTACCCGGTCTTTTCCACCACCGCGTCGTACAGCTCGTCCACGCCCACGGTTTCAGACAGGGCGCGCAGCTCGCTCATCAGGTCGGAAAACTTGATAATCTTAGCCGCGGCGCGCTGCAGCTCCTCATACTGGTTTGCCCGGGAAATAATCTGGGACATGGGCACGTTCTCCCGCTGGGCGATGGCGCGAAGCTCCTCCACCGTGCGGTCGCCGATGCCCCGCTGAGGGGTGTTGATGATGCGGGCCAGACGCAGATCGTCCGCGGGAGCGGCGATGCAGCACAGGTAGGCCAGCATATCCTTGATTTCCGCCCGGTCGAAGAAGCGCATACCGCCATAGACCTTGTAGGGGATGCCGTTGCGCTTGAAGGAGAACTCCAGTCGGTTCGACTGGGCGTTCATGCGGTAGAGCACCGCGTTATCCCGGAAGCTGCCCCCCGCGCCCTTGTGCTCCATGATGCGCGCGGCCACATACTGTGCCTCGTCGTCCTCGTTCTGGGCGCTGTAAAACTTCAGCTTCTCCCCCTCGCCCTCCCGGGTCCAGAGGGTCTTGCCCTTCCGCTCGGTGTTGTTGGCGATGACCGCGTTGGCCGCGTCCAGAATGTGCCCGGTGGAGCGGTAGTTCTGCTCCAGACGGATGGTGCGGCAGCCGGCGTACTGCTTTTCAAAGGACAGGATATTGGCGATGGTGGCGCCCCGGAACTTATAGATGCTCTGGTCGTCGTCCCCCACCACGCAGATGTTGCCCCAGCCCCCCGCCAGCATGGAGGCCAGCAGGTACTGGAGGTTGTTGGTATCCTGATACTCGTCGATAAGGACGTATTTGAACTGGCGTTGGTAGTGCTCCAGCACCTCCGGGAACTCCTTGAACAGCCGGACGGTGTTGTACATCAGGTCGTCAAAGTCCATGGCTCCGGCGGCAAACAGCCGCTGGGCATAGGCAGCGTACAGCTCGGCAATCTTCCGCTGGCGGGGGTCTCCGCTCTCGCCGTAGCGGCGCAGGTAGCCCTCCGGGGAGAGCAGCTCGTTCCGAGCCGCGTCCATCCGATCCAGCACCATACGGGGGGCGTACACCTTGTCGTCCAGATTACGCTCCCGAATCAGGGTTTTCATGATGGAGAGCCGGTCAGAGGTGTCGTAGATGGTGAAGTCCTTGGGGTAGCCCAGCCTGTCCGCGTCCCGGCGCAGAATCCGCACGCAGGCGCTGTGGAAGGTGCGCGCCCAGATATCATCCGCCGCCGCGCCCAGCATTTTGCCCAGCCGCGCCTTCAGCTCGTCCGCCGCCTTGTTGGTGAAGGTGATGGCGATGATGCGCCAGGGCTCCACCGGGTCCAGCGCCGCCAGACGGCGGGCCTCCTCCGAGGAGCCGGCCTCCAGTACCGCCAGATCGTCCTCGGTAGCGTTCTCCGGCACCACGTCGCTGTCCGACCCGCGACCGTAGCGCAGCAGGTTGGCAATGCGGTTAATGAGCACGGTGGTCTTGCCGCTGCCCGCGCCCGCAAGGATCAGCAGGGGGCCCTCGGTTTTGAGGACGGCCTCCTGCTGCATGGGGTTAAGGCGGGCAAAATCAGCGGCGATGACGGCTTTGCGCGCCTCAATATATCTTTTTCTCATTAAATCATTCATACTCATATCTTAACACATCCGTTTCCTTGTCACAAGATGTGCCACCGGAGAACATGGCGCTCTCCGGTGGCACCGTATCGTGCGATTTTACCAGTTGTCCGGTACGTCTATCTCCGCCGGGTCCTCCGGCGAGGGGTAGCGCACATAGCTGTCGCCCTCAAAGTCCGAGATGCGCTCCAGCGGCAGGCGCATATATTTGGCCTTTGCCGTCACCGCCACAGTGCCGTCCGGCAGCACGATGCAGCCTTCTCCGGCAAACATCATGCGGTTGCGGGAGGTAATCCGCCCCAGCACCAGCAGGGGCACGCCGAAGGGCACCGGCTTCTTGTAGCGGGTGGAGATCTCCGCCGTGACGCCCCATGCGTCCTCGTCCCCCACCTGAATGGCGCGGCCAATGGCCTCGTCCAGCAGCGCGGTGCTGGCCCCGCCGTGGACGCGGCCGGGGTAGCTTTGGTGGACGGGCAGGGCTCTGG
Organism: uncultured Oscillospiraceae bacterium; assembly: GCA_964497655.1. Classification (GTDB taxonomy): domain Bacteria; phylum Bacillota; class Clostridia; order Oscillospirales; family Oscillospiraceae; genus Scatomorpha. The sequence continues at coordinate 14,037 of CAZCDJ010000015.1, forward strand.
TGAGTCCCGCCACCGTGCCGTCCTCCAGCTCGTAGAACCGCGCCCGAAAGCCGGAATCGTTCTTCACGCCGCAGACGAAGCAGCCCTCGGCGTTGCATTGCTTCAAAATCACTTTTTTCTTCATTGCGCCTTCTCCTCCACCAGCGTGAAGGAAGTCGCGCCGAAATAGCCCATCATGCTCTCGTCCGCGTGTACGGTTTGCAGCGCCGGGCACTCCCCCAAAAGCGCAAAGTCCGTGACCCCGCTCACCCGGATGAGCCACAGCTCGCTGAGGGAGGAAAGCTTCCCCACACCCGCCAGCGTGTCGATGGTGCAGTCCGTGAGCTTCACCATGGTGAGCTTTCGGCTGTCCATACGGTCGAAGAAATCCCCCCGCAGGTCGCAGCCGGTGAGCTCCACCCCGGTGAGGGTGGGCAGCATGAGCAGGGGCTTCAGGGACGTAAAGTCCGCGCCGCTGAGCTTTACATTCTTCAGCTCCGGCAGGGACTTGAACTCCGTCCAGTCCGTCACGGCGGAGCCGGTCAGGTCAATGGATTCCAGTCTGGTGCAGGCGGACACGCCCGTCACATCGGTAATGGGGCTGTGCGCCGCGTCCAGCGCGGTGAGCAGCGGCAGCCGCTCCACCCCCGCGAGAGAGGTGAGCCGGTCGGAGCTGACGATCAGCGTGGTCAGGTTGCAGCTGGGCAGCGTCTCCAGATTGGTGAGAACCTGATAACTCACCTGCAGGGTGGTGAGGCTGGGGAAATAGGCGAAGTCCGCAAGGCTCACGATCATGCCCCGCTCCACCGTGCTGCCGTCGGCCGTGGTGTAGGACGACTCCCCCGTGGGCGCGTCCGGCGCCTCATAGGGCTGGGAGAAGGAATACTGGGCGCCGCAGAAATAGAGCTCCGTGAGCCCCTCCAGGTCGCCCACGGTCACGTCTCCGCTGCCCTTGCCGCTGTATTGCCGGGCCGCCGCCTCCACCATCTGGTTGGAAAACACCGCCACCGTGTCGTCCGGCAGAGGCGCCACCGCGTCCGCCGCGCCGAACAGCCGGTTCCGCAGTCTGCCGGTGAAGCCGGTGAGATCCCCCACAAAGGCCAGCGCCACCACGGCCACCAGCAGCACCAGAATAATGGCAAAGGCGCTCACCCGCCGGGATTTCCGCTTCTTCGGCGGGACGGGGGCTGCCTCCGGGCGGGGACGCGCCGCCTTGGCCGGGCGCTCCCGTTTCACATGGCGGGGCGCGGTGGGAGCGGGCGGAGCCTCTCCCCCGCTCAGCTCCAGCATGGCGGGCGCCTCGTACAGCTTGCGGTAGAAGTAGTCCTCGCTGTGGAACTCGTACTTCATCAGCGCCCAGATGCCGCCCACCTGCAGCTCCAGTCCCGGGGTAAGCTCCGTTCGCTCCAGAAAAATGTTGATAAGATGAATCTTCCTCTGCACCGCAAAATTCATTTCCCGGCGGCAGTTGGCGGAGGCGATGTAGGCCGGGGAGACGAAGCCGATCATCAGCGCAGCACCGGACAGATGCTGGGCGATGCTCTCCGTCCACTCGCTGCCGGCGGCGATGCCCTCGTCGTACCAGACCCGAAAGCCCCGGTCGTGAAGGTCGGCGGCAATGGGCATCACCCTCGCCGCGTCCGCATGGGCATAGCTGATGAAAATATAGGGCTGCTCCCCCTCATAGGGCTTAAAATATGTTCCTGCCATCTTTGCCCTCCCCATCAATTTGTTCAAATATTATATTCCTTTGCCACGGAAAAGACAAGCGGCGGTGTTGTAACTATAATTTCTTTAAGTTTTATCGTTTCATATATTGACTTTCCCTTTGCCGTCAATTATACTGTGGTCGTCGATGCGACCGTATCGGTCAACCCATTTATACGAAACGAGGTGCGCGCCATGTCAGATTCCGTTTGCGTAATCGGCGATTCCATCAGCGGGGGCGTCGTCTATGACGAGACCGCGGGAAGATATACCCACTGCCCGGATTCCTTCATCAACCTGCTGGGTCGGGAGCTGGGCTGCGAGATGCGTAACCACTCCAAATTCGGCGCCACCGTGGATAATGCCCTGCTGCGGCTGGACCGGTACGCCGGCGACATCGCGGACTGCAACCACTCCCTCATCATGATCGGCGGCAACGACAGCGATTTTGACTGGCCCGCGGTGGCCGCCGCGCCAGAGGAGCCCCATGACTGCAACACGACCATGGAGCGGTTTACCGCGCTGTACGGACAGCTGCTGGATCGGGTGCTGGCGCTGGGCAGCAACCCGGTGATGCTGAACATGATTCCCGTGTACGGCGAGCGGTATTTCCGCTGGTTTTCCCAGAAAAGCGACCCGGCGGCGCTGATGCGCTTTCTCCGCTACACCACCAGCATTGAGCATTGGAATGAGATGTACTCCATCGCGGTGACAAAGCTTGCCGCCCGGCGGGGTCTGCCTCTCATCGACGTGCGCAGCGCATTTCTGGGCAACAAGTACTTTGACGAGCTGTTCTCCCGGGACGGCATCCATCCCAGCGTGGAGGGACACCGGCGCATTTTCCAGTACATTCTCCCCCAGGCAAGGGAATACCTCATCTAAAATGAAAGGCCGCCCGATTGGGGCGGCCTTTCCTCATGCCATATCCTGATAGTAGCTCACCAGCAAATCCACACAGGCGCCGTAGCTCTTAAGCCCCAGCTCCTGCCCGTTATCCACCAAAAAGGAGCCGTAGACCGTGTTGGACGCCTTCTTCACCACCGTGTCCCGGTAGGGCTGCCAGTAGGCGCTGTTATCGGCCAGGTCGGCCCGCACCCGGGGGGACAGCAGGGAGTAGGCGCTCTGCCACGCGGCCTGATCCGCGCTGTACAGGGCGTTGCCCAGATAGATATACGCCAGCAGCGCGCCGCTGTACCGAAAGTCCGCGTCCTGCGAGCTCATGCACGCAGTCACCGCCAAAAAATTGCACTCCTGCTCCGAGGCCACGCCCCGCTGATGGGAAATCTCGTGCTCCGCCGTGGCGGGCAGCATCACCGCCGGGGAATCCATGTTCACGTTGGCCTCCCCGGTCATGGGGAAAAAGAAGCCGGTGAAATCCAGCAGGCTCATCACCTTGGAGCAGACAATCCCCTTGGGGCGCAGCGGCGCACTGGTAAGGAAGGGCCAAAGCTCCTCCACGCCGCCGTAGACCCCGGCGGCCCGATCCAGAATGTCCTCCCGGTCGGCGGTGAAGATGTCCCGTTCGTCCCGCTGCACATGGGCCGCTGCCTTGTTGGCCTCTCTGGCAAAATAGCGGGTCACAGCAGCCAAATCCTCCGCGGAAACCGGCGCCGCCTCCACCCCGCTGCGCTGGGAAAACGTGGGCGCGTAGTAGCAGGGCGTCCACAGCACCATGAAGCCGGCCCAGAACAGCGAGGCTGCCATGGTCAGGGTAAGCAGCGAGGTGTAGACCCGGCGCAGCCGGTGGGAGGAGCGAATCAGACCCACGATTGTATATATTATGTAAACCGCCACGAAGCCCACCGCGCCGGCCCAGACCAGCTCTGCCACGCTGAAGGGCACATGGGCGCACAGCTGCGACATGAAGTCGTGGAACGGTCTTGTGACGGCGGCGCAGAGCCGCGCCATTGCCTCCCCGTCCCCCTTCCGCGCGTAGACGGCAGCCACGGTCAGCAGGGCCAGCAGCGTGACGATGAGCCGCGCCGGCGCCAGATCACGCAGCTGTATTCTCTTTTGCTCGGCATGTTCCATAGCCGCATTATAGCGCCCGTGGGCGAAAATGTCCATAAAAAACCGGCCCCCGGGAACTTCCGGGAGCCGTTTTATTTGATGAGCTCAGGCAATCGCGGCCTTGGCCTTCTCGCACAGGGCGGTGAAGGCGGCGGGGTCATGGATTGCGGTCTCGCTGAGCATCTTGCGGTTCATGTCGATACCGGCAACCTTGAGACCGTGCATGAAGGTGGAGTAGTTCATTCCGTTCATCTTGCAGCCCGCGCTGATGCGGGTGATCCACAGGGAGCGGAAATCGCGCTTCTTCATCTTGCGGCCCACATAGGAGTAACGCCCGGACTTCATGACCTGCTCTTTTGCCATCTTGAAGTGACGGGACTTGTTGCCCCAGTAGCCCTTGGCGAGGCCCAGCATTTTATTTCTTCTCTTGCGCGTCATCATCGCGCCTTTGACTCTGGCCATTTCTAGCGGTCCTCCTTATTTATACGGGATCATACGCTTAATCGCGGGCACGTTGGTGGCATCAGCCATCTCGGACTGACGCAGACCCCTCTTAAGCTTCGTGGTTTTACCGTGGCCGGTGGCCAGATGGGACTTGCCGGCGTGCGAACGCTTGATCCGTCCGGACTTGGTGACGACAAATCTTTTCTTCGCGCCGCTATGAGTTTTCAGCTTAGGCATGATTTATTTGTCTCCTTCCTTGGTGTGCTTACTCTGTTACTTCCGGCTCGCCGGCCGGGGTGGACTCTGTCTTGGGCTTTGCCGGTTTCTTGGGCGGGACAACCGCCTTGGGAGAAAGGAAGATGGACATGTTACGCCCCTCCAGCTTGGGGGCCTTGTCCATGCTGGCAAGCTCGCCGCAGCGGGCGGCGAAATCGCGCAGCAGCTCCGCGCCGATCTCGGTGTGTGCCATCTCGCGGCCACGGAAGCGCACGGTGACCTTGACCCGGTTTCCCTCGGTCAGGAATTTCTGACCGTTCCTCAGCTTAACGAGAAAATCGTTTTCGCCGATGCCGGGAGACATACGGACCTCTTTAATCTCAACGATGTGCTGGTTCTTCCGGGCTTCCTTCTCGCGCTTGGACTGCTCGAACCGGAACTTGCCGTAGTCCATCACCTTGCAGACCGGCGGATTGGAACCCGGCGCGATCTTGACAAGATCAAGCTCCTTCTCCTCGGCGTAGCGCAGCGCCGCCTCCGAAGTGAGGATGCCAAGCTGCTCTCCGTTTTCTCCGATGAGCCGGACTTCCTTGTCGCGGATTTCTTCGTTCACCTGATGCTCCGTGCTTGCTATCAAAAACACCTCCATAATGAAAAACGCGGATGCCTCGGCATCCGCGCGTAAAAACACAGTTCACCCACAAGGGGCGGCGTTTTTATTGACCCGTACGCGCCATATGCGGTCGGGTGAGGCGGCGGAAGCCGTTCCTGCTTTGTTTTGCTTTGCTACTATATCAGTCCCCGGGGGCTGTGTCAAGAGTTTTTTCCTCTTGCAGGCATTATTCCGGAAAAAAAGGGCAAGCTTTCCGGGAAAGGGATGGTTACAAATGCTGCTTGAGACACTTTTTGCCGCCGGTGTGGGCGCGGCGCTGTACGGCGGGATCGAGCTGGCCTGGCGGGGCCGCACCCACTGGACCATGCTGCTGGCCGGCGGAACCTGCTTCGCGGTGATGTACCTGATTGCCACGCGCACCGACTGGCCCCTTTGGGGCAAATGGGTCTCCAGCGCCGCGGTGATCACGGCGGTGGAATTTGTCACCGGGGCCATTGTCAATATGCGTCTGGGCTGGAACGTGTGGGATTACTCCGCCCTGCCCATGAACCTGATGGGGCAAATCTGCCCCCTTTACACGCTCTATTGGCTGCTGCTGTCCGTTCCCGGCACCGCCCTGTGCGGCGGCATCAGCCGATGGGTGTTCGGACACTGAATCCCACTCAGTAGGTATCCTCGGGGCTCTCCTGCTGCATGGCAAGCTTCACGATGCGGCTGGTGCCCAGCCGGTCCGCCCCCAGCGCCACAAAGTCCTCCGCATCCTGCAAGGTCTTGATGCCGCCGGCGGCCTTCACCTTCACATGGGCGTCACTGCAGCGGCGCAGCAGCTCCACGTCCTCACGGGTGGCCCCGCCGGTGGAGAAGCCGGTGCTGGTCTTGATGTAGTCCGCGCCGCTGTCGGAGACGATGCGGCACATCCGGCGCTTTTCCTCCTCGGTGAGCAGGCAGCACTCGATGATGACCTTCAGAATCTTGCCCTCGCAGGCGGCGCGCACCAGGGCGATGCCGCCCCGGGGGCCGGCCCCCAGGCTGATGCCCGCCCAGGCGCGGGTGGCCCGCGCCAGGCGCACCGCGTAGTCGCACACCGCGTCGTCCACGCGCAGCGCGGCGGCGGCGGCCTGGAGGCGCAGGAT
>CAZCDJ010000016.1:0-20071 GCA_964497655.1 uncultured Oscillospiraceae bacterium
TCCGGGTTGGGGCTTGCCACCGTGGGGAAGTCCCCGTCAATGACCATCTGCTTCGGCTCCGGATACAGGTGCTTCACGCCAAGCCGCCGCAGCGCCTCGGGCACCAGCTTGTAGCCCGCGCCGTGGAAGGGGGTATAGACAATCTTAAAATCGTCCGCCACCCGCTTCACCGCGTCGCTGTCCACGGACATACTCAGCACGTTTTCCAGGAAGGCCTCGTCGGTCTCCCCGCCGATATACTCCACAAGGCCGGTACGCAGAGCCTCCTCCAGAGGCATGGTGACAATGTCCCGGAAGATGTCCAGCTTCTCCATGGTCTCCGCCACGGCGGCGGCGTGCTTGGGGGGAAGCTGCGCCCCGTCCGACCAGTAGACCTTGTAGCCGTTATACTCGCTGGGGTTGTGGCTGGCGGTGATGTTCACCCCCGCGGTGGCCCCGTAGTGAATCACGGCGAAGCTCAGCTCCGGGGTGGGACGCAGGGCGTCGAACAGCCGCACATGGATGCCCGCCGCCGCCATGACACAGGCGGCCTCCCGGGCAAACACGTCGCTGCCGTGGCGGCAATCGAAGCAGATGACCACGCCCTTACGGCAGGCCTCCTCCCCCTCCGCCCGGATGACGGACGCGAAGGCCTGGGTTGCGGCGCGAATCACATGGATGTTCATGCGGTGCAGCCCCACGCTCATCACGCCGCGCAGCCCCGCCGTGCCGAATTCCAGCGGAGCGTAGAAGCGGCTCTTAATCTCCTGCTCGTCGCCGGAGATGGCGCTCAGCTCCTTCCACTCGTCCTCGCTGAGGGCCGGACTATCCAGCCAGTACTGATATTCTTCCTTATAGCTCCTCATTTTCGTCATTCCCCTCCAGTAAAGCCCGGGCGTCCTCCAGCAGGGTGCCCGGCACCATAATCTCCACGCCCTCGGCGCTCATTCCCATCATCATATTGCCGAAGCCCCCGTAATGGGGAAACTTGCGAAACGCGGGGATGCCGTACGCGTCCAGCATGCTGATAAGCACGCTGTCGCCCATGTCAAGCTGACTGCACTCGGTGAGAACCTCAGCCTTCACCGGATCTCCGTTTTCATCCTTCGGCCATTTCTCCGTCACGTTGCCGGGCAGATCCCGTCCCCAGGTAAGCTTTGCTTCTTCGTCCATAGCTTTTCTCCTTATTTGTGATACCTCGCTCCCCCGTTGATGGAGAGCGCTCTGTAAACCTGTTCAATGAGCATCACCCGCGCCAGATGGTGCGGGAAGGTCATATCGGACATGGAAAGCCGCAAATCCGCGGCGCGCTTCACCCGGTCGGCAAGGCCGAAGGAGCCGCCCACCAGAAAGCAGAGCTTGGACGTGCCGGCGGCGGTCTTATCGGAAATCAGTTTAGCCAGTCCGGGACTGGAAAGCTTCTCCCCCTCCACGCACAGGGCCACGGTGTAGGCCCCCTTGGGGATCAGCCGCTCGATCTCCCCCGCTTCCTTCTCCAGCGCGGCGGCAATCTCCTTCTCGGAGGGCTCGTCGCCAAGGCGGGTCTCCGTCGTCTCCGCCGTCTCACAGCGGCAATAGGCGGCAAGACGCTTCTCGTACTCGCCATAGGCGCTGACGTAGTGCTTCTCCCGCATTTTTCCCACAAAAACAAATTTTACGCCGAGCACGCGGACCTCACCTCAATTTCAGCGGGACCAAAGGGCGGCGCAATCAGCACCGTAGGGGACAGCCCCGCTGCGGTCAGCGCGGCTTGTACGGCGGCATAGGCCCTCTGGGGCGTGTTGTTTTCCCGGCTGATGTGGCCCAGAATCAGCTCCCCCGCCCCGTTTTCCGCAAGGAAAACGGCAAGCGCGCCGCACATCTCGTTGGACAGGTGCCCGTGGTCGGAGAGGATGCGCCGCTTCAGGTACACCGGGTACGGCCCGTGGCGCAGCATTTCCTCGTCGTGGTTGCATTCAATCACTGCGCCGGTCACGCCCCGCAGAGCGCCCCTTACCTCCTCCGTCACCTGCCCCAGATCGGTGCAGAAGCCAAAGGAGCCCTCCGCGCTGTCAAAGCGGTAGCCCACGCTCTCATCCGTGTCGTGGGGGGTGTGGAAGGCGGTGACAGTCATGTCGTGCAGCGAAAGGGGGCTGAGCGTATGTAGCACGGTAAGCCGCTCCTCCGCCTGGGGCAGCTGACCGCAAAGTCTGGCCGCCACGGTGCGGGGCGCGTACACCCGCAGAGGATAGTGCTTCAGCAGCATCCCCAGACCAGAAACGTGATCGGAGTGCTCATGGGTGATGAACACTCCGCCCAGCTCCGCCGGGGTGAGCCCCCGGTCGGCAAGGCAGGCCACGATTCGTTTCATGGAGATGCCCGCGTCAATCAAAATATGGGTGTCCCCCTGGGAAACAAGGGTGCAGTTGCCGCCGGAGCCGCTGGCAAAGGTGACAGCTCTCATCCGGCGCACACTCCGCCGTCGCCGGAGGCGGACGGCTCGTCCGGGTCGTCCACCAGCAGGATATCCGCTCCCAGACTTCTCAGCTTGCCCACAAAGTTTTCATAGCCCCGCTCGATATAGTGGATGTCCTCCACCTGGGTCTCGCCCTTGGCGCAGAGCCCGGCGATGACCATGGCGGCGCCTGCGCGAAGGTCGCAGGCGGCCACCGGCGCGCCGGTGAGCCCCGATACGCCCTCGATGACGGCGGTGCGTCCGTCCACCTGAATCTGGGCGCCCATTTTCCGCAGCTCGTTCACATACTTGTAGCGGTTATCGTAAATACCCTCGTTCACCACGCTGGTGCCGTTTGCAAGGCACAGCGCCGTGGCGATCTGGGGCTGCATATCCGTGGGGAAGCCGGGATAGGGCATGGTCTTTACGTTGATGCGCCGCAGCCGTCCGCTGCTCTTAACGGTGACGCAGTCCTCCCCCTCGATGACGGTGACGCCCATCTCCCGCAGCTTTGCGGTGATGGATTCCAGGTGGCGGGGGATCACGTTTGTGACCTTTACCTCTCCCCCGGCGGCGGCGCAGGCCACCATGTAGGTGCCCGCCTCAATCTGGTCGGGGATGATGGTATAGCTGCCGCCGTGGAGCCGGTCGGTGCCGATGACCTTCACGCTGTCGGTGCCCGCGCCGCGCACGTCCGCCCCCATGGAGTTCAGGAAGTTGGCCAGATCCACAATATGGGGCTCCTTGGCGGCATTCTCAATGACGGTGCGGCCTCTGGCCATGGAGGCGGCCAGAATGATGTTCATGGTGGCGCCCACGCTCACCTTGTCCAGATAGATGCGGGTGCCGTGCAGGTGCCCGTCCGCCGCATTGGCGATGACGAAGCCGCCGGACACGTCCACATTGGCGCCCAGGGCGGTCATGCCCTTGATGTGCTGGTCAATGGGGCGCACGCCGAAGTTGCAGCCGCCGGGCATGGTGGTCTTGGCGGTGCCGAAGCGCCCCAGCATGGCGCCGATCAGGTAGTAGGAGGCGCGAATCTTCCGCATCAGGTCGTAGGGCGCGTCGTTATACCGGACACAGGTGCAGTCAATCTCCACCGTGTTGCGGTTGATGGTCTTTACCTTGCCGCCCAGATGCTCCAAAATGGTGAGAAGCATATCCGCGTCGCTGATCTGTGGGATATTCTCCAGCCGGCATACGCCGTCCACCAAAAGGGCGGCGGGAATGATGGCCACCGCCGCGTTTTTCGCGCCGCTGACCTCCACCTCGCCGTACAGGGGTTTTCCGCCATGAATAATATATTTTTCCAAAGGCTCACACCTTTCGTGATCTTCTCGTGCTCATATTTTGTCCAAAGTCCGTCCATACTAAAAAAGCATTTTATCACAGTTATGTCATTAAATCAAACCTTTTGCTCGCAAGGCCCGGGGAGGGCCGGCCACCTCAGGCCACAAGCTCCTCCCGACCGGTCATGGCGTTGAGATAGAAGCTTCCCGCGTCGGTGTCAATGCGCCACACCGGCGTAAGCTCCCCGGTGCCGGAGGCGGAGGCGGTCTGCACGCAGCAAAGCTGCGCATCCAGCACGCTGCTGCACACTCTGCCGCTCTCGTTCACCGCGGCGGAAAAGCGCATCAGCGCCGTGGGCAAATCCACCACGCTGTCCTCCCCCACGGCGGCGTCCTCCAGCGGACGGGTGCCCACCGCCAGCAGCAGGCTGCCGTTGGTGAAGGTGATGGTCACGGTGCAGTTGAGCACCTGGGTGCCCTTCGACTCCCCGGTGAGAATCACCGTGCCGCTGCCGTCGCTCACGTCGCACTTCACGTTCTCTTTAGAGGTGCTGATTCCCAGCTTGGCCAAAAAGCGTCTGGCTGTCTCCTCCGGGTCTCTGCCGGCGGGGACGGCCCCCTCGTTCATCAGCAGCTCGAAGCCGCCGGTGCCGCGAAACACCGCCTGCCCCCGCTCTCCGTTATAGAACAGCCGGTTTCCGCCCTGATCCACTACGGTGACGCGGCCCAGCGCGGCGGTGACGTGCTTCTTCTCCAGCGCCAGATCCCGCTCCACCTGCCGCACCGGCAGAGACGCCTTGCGGAGCCCGTCCAGATTCGCCAGCGTGATACCGCTCTCCGAGAGGAGCTGCTCCGTGCGCTCCATGGACTCCCGCCACACGGCGTTCTCCCGCGCCCGGTCGCTGAGTCCCACGCCCAGCAGCAGCGCGTTCAGCACCAGCAGCACCACGATGATGAGATTTTTAATCTTAGAAGCATCCATATTATCGTATCATCCAGTCCGCGTGAACTTTTGTCATGTCGTCCACATAGCAAAGCACGCTCTCTCCCCCGCCGGAGGCCTGCACCACCGCGGCGCTGAGCAGAGAGGGCAGCGGGTGCTCTGCCCCGTCGGCGAAGGAATACTTCCGGTGCACCATGCGGGCATAGGTAACGGTGCCGCCGGTGAGCACCAGCTCTGCGGCGCTCTGCCCGTCCGGCAGGCTCACTGGCAGGCCGTTCACCGCGTAGTCGAAGGTCAGCTTGTAGCTGCCGTTTTCCGTGTCGTGCCAGACATAGGAGAGATACAGCTCCGCCTCGCCGCAGTCCGCGCCCACGGTGGCGGCGCACAGCGCCCTACCGTACTCGATGGCCTGGGCCGCGTCCGGCGTGTCGCCGCTCTCCACGCCCTCCGTGGTGAACACCGACACCCCGTCGGCCCCCATCCGCAGCGTGAAGTTTCCCTCCACCCAGATCACGGTGCCGTCCGCCTCGGTGTAGGGAGAGGCGAGAAAGCTGTTCATCCCGAAGGCGGACATGACCAGCGCGTCGTCCACGCCGGTTTGCAGGGAATTCTTCACCGAAACCGCCCGCAGGGTAATCATGTCGTCCGAAATCACCGCGCAGGGCTCCACCTGCCGGAAGCCGTCCTCCAGCTCGAAGTTGTACTTTGCGCCGTTGGGGATATACTCCGCCACCCAGGCGGAGAGGTCCGACCAGGAGAGGGCGGTGGCGCATTTGTAGGCCCCCGCGTCCAGCCGGGTGCGGTAGTAGTACAGATCCACGCCGCTGCCGCTGCGGGCAAGGCAGAAGCGCCGGGCCATATGCAGCGCCGCGCCGCCGGTCACATCCGTGCCCAGCCAGCGGGCCAGCACCGGGATATACTGCTCGTCCAGATAGTCAAAGTAGACCCCCTGCCCGGCGAGCGCGGAGTACCACTCCTCCTCCGTGACCGGGGTGGGCGTGCCGGAGGAGCCAAGCGCCTCCCCCAGACTGGGGGAAAAGCGGGCGTAAACGCTCTCCAGGCTCTGCCCGTCGTACTGCACGGCGCAGTGGGTGCCGGCCTCCGGCGTCACCACCACGGTGAAGGGGGACGCGGCGGACACATAGGCCGCCCCGGCGATATCCTCCTGCCGGACGGATTCGCCCAGCACGCCGCCCAGTCCGGTGAGGCCGGAAAACAGCCCCACATGATAGGCCAGCACCAGCGCGGAGATGGCAAGCGCCACGATGAGCACGCTCTTTCCGCTCTCCCGCAGGGCCGTCCGGTGGTCGGCAAGAAAACGCTTCACAAGCGCGGGAAGCTTAGTCATCGGCAGGGCCCTCCACAGGCAGCCAGAGGGTGATGGTGGTGCCCTTCCCCTCCCGGCTTTCCAGTTCAATTCGTCCCCCGTGGCGCTGCACGATTTCGTGGGCGATGGAGAGACCCAGCCCCGTGCCGCCGGATTCCCGGCTGCGGGCCTTGTCCACCCGGTAGAACCGGTCGAACACCCGGCTCACATCCGCCTTGGGGATGCCGATGCCGTTGTCCTTCACGGCGCACCAGACCCAGCCGTCCCTGCCCGCGCCGGCGCTCATGCGAATGCGGCCGCCGTCCCGGGTGTACTTCACGGCGTTGGTGACCATATTGATGAGCACCTGCTCAATGCGCGCCCTGTCCCCCCGGATGGCGGGCAGGGGCGACTTGAACTCCAGCGCAAAGTCATGTCCATGGGCCTGCGCCTCCATGATGGTGGCGTTATACACGTCCCGCACAGATTTCTCAAAGCTGAACGCCTGAAAATCAAAGGAGATGCTGCCCACGTCGAACCGGCTCAGCGTCAGCAGATCCTGCACGATTTTGGTCATGCGGTCGCTCTCGTTCAGAATGACGGACAGGAACTTCTGGCGGGTGGGGGCGGGCATATTGGGATCGTCAGACAGGGTCTCGGCATAGCTGCGGATGCTGGTGATGGGGGTACGCAGCTCATGGGACACATTGGCGACAAATTCCCGGCGCATCTGCTCCGAGCGGGTCAGGTCGCCCAGCGTATCCTCAAGCTGCCCGGCCATGTTGTTGAAGGTGCGGGTGAGCACGCCGATCTCGTCCCTGGAATCGTTTGCCAGCTTGTCGGAAAAATCGCCCCCCGCCACCTTCTCCGCCGCGTGGGTCAGATCCTGAATGGGGGCGATCATGGTCTTTGCCAGCATCAGACTCAGCAGCACGGAAATCACAAGCCCCACCGCCAGCGCCTTCACGATAATCCCCAGCAGCTGGTCGCTCAGATCCTGCACGGTGGTCTTGTTGTCGATGATGTACACGATGAAGCTGCCCGCCGCCCCCTCAATGGGAAGCGCCACGTCCATATAGGCCGCGCCCGGGTCGCTCTCATAGCCCTCGCTGCCGCTCATGGCGGTGAGGATATTGCGGGTAACGGGCACGCCGTTTTCCGCCGCGTTGCTGCCGGTAATCACCGCACCGGTGGCCCCGCTCAGAATATAGAAGCTGCGGGTGCCGGAATCAATGCCCAGCTTGCCCACATAGGCGCGCAGAATATCCGCCATGTGCTCCGCCGCGTCGTCCATGTCGGAGGCGCTTCGCAGCCCCTCCGCCAGCTCCCGATTGGAGAACACATCCCGCATCTGCACATAGAAATCGTTCAGATAGAAGTCACGCACGCCCCGCAGCAGGAACACGCCCGTGACGGTCATCAGCGTGATGATGATGATTAAAATGATGATGACCAGCTTGGTGTAAAGGCTTCGGTTCATAGGCCAAAGACCGTTCCTTCCGGGTGAAGTCAGTCGGCGAAGTAGTAGCCCACGCCGCGCTTGGTGATGACATATTGGGGATCGGAGGGGTTGGGCTCCAGCTTCTCCCGCAGCCGACGCACGGCCACGTCCACCGCCCGCAGATCGCCAAAGTAATCGTAGCGCCACACCTGGGTCATCAGCTCCTCCCGGGAGACTACCTTGCCGGGATTTTCCGCCAGAAAGCGGATGAGCTCATACTCCCGCTGGGTCAGCTCCAGCTCCTTGCCGTCCTTGTAGACCGCGTGGCGGGACCGGTCAATGACCAGATCCTTCACCCGCAGCAGGTCGGCCTCCGGCTCCTCCGCCGGGGCGGGCGCGGCAGCCGCGGCGCGGCGCATATTGGTACGCACCCGTGCCGCCACCTCCCGCATGGAGAAGGGCTTGGTGATATAGTCGTCGGCGCCCAGCTCCAGGCCGAACACCTTGTCCGTCTCCTCCTCCCGGGCGGTGATCATAATGATGGGCACGTTGTTGCCCTCCGAGCGCAGGGTGCGGCAGACCTCAAAGCCGTCCATGCCCGGCAGCATCACGTCCAGCAATATCACGTCCGGATCAGCCTCCCGGGCCAGACGGAGCCCCTCCGGCCCGTCGTAGGCGCATACGGTGTCAAAGTCGTTGCGCTCCAGATTGTATTGCAGAATATCCACGATGGAATGCTCATCGTCCACAATCAGAACCTTGCGTCCCATTATCCTCTGCCCTCCAGATACTTCGCCGCCTTCAGCACGGCGATGATTGTCTTGGCGTCATCTATTTCCCCGGACATGACCATGTCCGTCAGCTCCCCAAGGGAATGCTTCTCCACGTTCAGGAACTCCCCCTCGTCCAGGTGCATCTCGCCCCGGTGCAGCCCAAGAGCCAGATAGAGGTGCAGCACCTCCGTGCTGTATCCGGGAGAGGTGCAGCACGCGCCCATGTAGATCAGCTCATCCGCAGTGAGGCCGGTCTCCTCGCTTAGCTCCCGCACCGCGCACAGCCGGTGCTCCTCACCCTTTTCCAGCTTGCCCGCGGGTGTCTCCAGCATCTCCCTACCGAAGGGATAGCGGAACTGGCGCACACACCAGACGGTGCCGTCCTCCTCCACAGGCAGGATGGCCACGCCGCCGGGATGCTCCACCACTTCCCTGCTCACGATTTTGCCGTCCACCAGACGGGCCTTATCCAAATGGACGTTCACGATCACGCCCTCATACTTAGTTTCGCCGGATACGCGCTGCTCAAAATATGCCATATTGTAGACCTCCGCATACTTAGTCAAGGTATTCTACCATATATTGAAGCGTATTGCCAGTATTTTTGCCTTGACGTAAAAATAAATAAGGGGGATGATAAGCAAAACTCCGGGAGGTGCGATCCATGGAACTGCAAAGCGTGAGCGCCAACTGCGTGGCGCTGTGGGTACGGCGAAGCTGCGACTCCCCCGCCCTGGCTGCCGCTCTGGTGCGGACGGCCCTCAGCGGCGCGGGGCTGCAGGTGTGGGAGGGGATGGAGCTGGACGTATTCCCCGGCGACGGCGGGGCGCTGATTTTGGCCCGCCCTCGCTCCCCGCTCACCGTAACCCCCGCCCCCTGGCTGCTGCCCTACATAGACTTCTAAATTCCCTGTTTATTTTTCTTGACAGCTGTGTTAGAATAACACCATCCGTCCGCAGGAGGTGTGCAGCGTGCCCAAGCCACAGGGAATCAAACAGATCTCTCAAAACCGCAAGGCCTTCCATGACTATTTTGTGCTGGAGAACTTTGAGGCCGGCATTGAGCTGTGCGGCACCGAGGTCAAATCCATCCGCGCCGGACAGGTGAACCTGAAGGACAGCTTCTGCACCGTGAAGGACGGGGAGCTGTTCGTGCGGGGAATGCACGTGAGTCCTTATGAGCACGGCAACATTTTTAACCGGGATCCCATGCGGCCGCGCAGGCTGCTGATGCACAAGTGGGAGATTCTGAAGCTTCACGACAACGTGATGCGCGACGGCGTGGCGCTGATTCCCCTTTCCCTCTATTGGAAGGACGGGAACGTGAAGATGGGTCTCGGTCTGTGCAAGGGCAAAAAGCTGCACGACAAGCGGGACGCGGAGGCTGAGAAGTCGGCCAAACGCGATATTGACAGAACACTGAAGGAGAGGAACGCAGATGGCTAATCCCATTATCACCATCACCATGGCCGACGGCGGCGTGATCAAGGCGGAGCTTTACCCCGAAATCGCCCCCAACACGGTCAACAATTTTCTGAGCCTTGTGAAGAAGGGCTTCTATAACGGCGTCATCTTCCACCGGGTTATCCCCGGCTTCATGCTCCAGGGCGGCGACCCGGACGGCACCGGTATGGGCGGTCCCGGCTACTGCATTAAGGGCGAATTTTCCGGCAACGGCTTCAAAAACGATCTGAAGCACTCCCGGGGCGTGCTGTCCATGGCTCGCACCAACCGGCCCAACAGCGCCGGCAGCCAGTTCTTCATCATGCACGACAACGCCCCGCATCTGGACGGGCAGTACGCGGCCTTTGGTAAGGTGATCGAGGGTTTGGACGTGGTGGACGCCATCGCAAAGCTGCGCTGCGACTACAACGACCGGCCCATGATTCCTCCCTGTATGCAGACCGTCACCGCCGAGACCTTCGGCGTGGAGTATCCAGAGCCCCAGAAGGCATAAGTTTTCACCCCGGCGGGCTAACCCCCGCCGGATGAAATAGAAAGAGCAGCAGTATATTCTCTCCATACCTCCCCAAACAAAACCGAAGCAAGCTTCGGTTTTGAGAGGAGCAGCAACCCCTCCCCAAACAAAACCGAAGCGAGCTTCGGTTTTGAGAGGAACAGCAACCCCTCCCCAAACAAAACCGAAGCGAGCTTCGGTTTTGAGAGGAGATTGCCCCAGAGGTGTACATCTTCGCTCCCCACGCTTGGCGAAGATGGGAACCGGCAGGGGCAAATCGACGACGGGGCCGTAACGGTTTCGACGGGGATGCGGAATCCGGAGTAGCGGGCGGATGCGCCTACCATCCCAAAAATGGGCACTTTATAAATTAAAGAACAGCAATAATACTGCTCTTCTCGCTGCTTAAGCAGTGAGCGTCGCCTCCGGGAGTGCCACGGCCCGGATGTGCGGCGTCGATGAGTGGCGGACGTGCGTGCGCAAAGCTTTGCGCGCACCATGAATCATGAAGCTACCGACCCTGTGAGTGTGCCGACTCACGCGCAGGCGGGGGAATCCAAATAATCGGCTGCGCCCGGAGAAATTCCGGTGGATGCGTTTTCGGACGCGGGTTCAACTCCCGCCGGCTCCACCACGAGTTGACAGGCTTCAGCGATGAAGCTTGTCAACTTTTTTTATTCCAAGGTCTGTACTTATTCCTGACACTGTTGCCGGTGCCGGGGTGGCTCCCTCGCCCTTTATCGTTGCAATTCGACGGCGGGTGTGGTATTCTCAGTCAAACGCCGGAAATGAGGGATGAGAATGAAGCTCACCATGTTTTACCTTCCGCTCTGCCCCCACTGCCTGCTGGCAAGCAGGCTTCTGGAGCAGCTGAAGGCCGAGGAGCCGCGCTACGCCGACATTCAGGTGGAAAAGATTGATGAGAGCAAAGAGCGGGAGCTTGCCGGAAGCTACGACTACTGGTATGTGCCCTGCTTCTATTTGGGAACAGAAAAGCTGCACGAGGGTCACGCCGAAAAGGGAGACATCCGCCGTGTGCTGGAAGCCGCGCTGACCGCGCGGGAATAATAACGGAAAAGACCGGTGGGACAAGCCCTCCGGTCTTTTCTGTTACGCGGGTGTCTCCCCCGCCCTTTTGTGCTCCCGCTGGGACAGATAGTACAGCGGAATGGCGGCCAGCTGCGCCGCCACGGAAACCGCGATCATGGCGGGGATGCTCAGGTCGTACAGCACGCCCAGCAGCGTGCTGCCCAAAAACCAGAACACGCCGAAGCTGCACTCGAAAATCCCGTAGCCGGTGGCGCGGCTGTCCTTGGGTACCATGGTGGACACCACCGCCTTCAGAATAGACTCCTGCGCGCCCATGCCCACGCCCCACAGAGCCACGCCCACCAACAGCATGGGCACACTGTCCGAGGCGAAAATGAAAATGGAGAAGGGCGCGGAGAGCGCGGTGGAGATTGCCAGCGCCTTCATCCCCTTTCTGTCATAGAGATTGCCGAACACCAACGCCGCCACCGCGTCCACCAGCATGGCGGCCGCGTACAGCAGGGGCAGAGAGCCGGTGCTGACAAGGGCAGAGGTCTCCGCCAGGTCGGAGGACAGCGCCGTGAAGCTGCGGGCGACGTGCATACTCACCAGAGAGTAGTCGATGAACCCGAAGGCGAACAGGCTGATCCCCGCCAGATACAGCACAAACTCCTTCTTCATTTTGAAGGGCACATACTCCTTCGGCTCCGGCTCAAACTGCTCCGGGTTGGGAAATTTGCGCTTCGTCACGAACAGCAGAACAATCGTGATTGCCGCCGGAATTGCCAGCACCGCGAAGCAGAGGGAATACATCCGGAAGGTGTCCCCTTCGGTTTTCAGCAGCATCACAAGATACAGCAGCACAGGCCCCAGAAACGCGCCGATCTGATCCAGCAGCTCCTGCAGCCCGAAGCTCCTGCCCGCCCCCTCCTGGGAGGCGGCAAAGGACATGATGGTATTCTTGGCGGGCTTCTTGATGGCCTTGCCCGCCCGCTCCAGAATAATGAGGGCGCAGGCCCAGATCCAGCCGTTCTCCCCCACCAGCGCCAGCGCCGGCACCGCCAGCACATCCACAAGATAGCCCAGAATGGTCATGGGCCAGTACTTTTTGGTCTTGTCCGTGATGCGCCCGAACACATAGCGGAGGGAATAGCCCACCAGCTCCCCCAGGCCGGACACAAAGCCGATGGCCGCCGCGCTGGCCCCCATCAGGGACAGATAGGCCCCCCGGATGCTGCTGGCCCCCTCATGGGTCATATCCGAAAACAGACTGACTATGCCGAACAGAAGAATGAACGCCATTGCCTGAGACATGGCGCCGCGCTTTTTGCTTTTCACTTTGCCGCCTCCAAACGGAAGGATATTTATACAAGTGTATCACATTCCCCCGGGTAAAACAATAGTGACGGCAGACAGATACAATGTTATAATGACAGAAAACAAAGCTTTCACGGGAGGTGGAGAATATGGACGCAACAGCCGCGCCGGTGGCGTCGATGACCGGCAGAAACTACGGAATAGACCTGCTGCGAATGGGCTCCATGCTGCTGGTGACGCTGCTGCACATTCTGGGCAACGGCGGCGTGCTGGCTGCGGCGGCGGAGGGCAGCGCCGGGTACTGGTGCGCCTGGTTTTTGGAGTGCGCCGCGTTCTGCGCCGTGGACTGCTACGCCCTGATCTCCGGCTATGTGGGCTGGAGAAGCGAATTTCGACTGGGACGGCTCCTTTCCCTCTGGCTTCAGGTGTTTTTCTGGAGCGTGGTAAGCGCCGGGGTGATGTTCCTCACCCACCCGGAGACCTTCTCCCTGCTGGGGGTCATGCAAGCCCTGTTCCCGGTGCTCAGCGAGCGGTACTGGTATTTCACCGCCTACTTCGTCATGTGCTTTTTTACACCGCTGCTGAATCTGGCCATCCGCTCCCTGCCCCGGGAAAAGCTGTGGAGCAGCGCTCTGGGCATCACGGCGCTGCTGTCCCTTGTGAGCACCGTGACCCCGTGGAAGGACACGCTGGTGCTCAACGGCGGCTACCACTTCATCTGGCTGGGCGTGCTGTACCTGTTGGGCGGGTGCCTCTCCCGCTACCCGGTAACGCTCTTTCGCCGCAACGGCGCACGGCTGGCGGCCTATCTGCTCTGCACCGCCGTGCTGCTGCTCAGCAAGCCGCTGCTACGGGCGGCCACTACCCTGGCCTACGGGCAGGGGCTGCATGACGGCGCTCTCATCAGCTACCTGTCCCCGCTGGTGATCGCCCAGGCGGTGCTGCTGCTGAGCTTCTTCACCCGGCTGCGGGTGCGTCCTCTCACCCCCCTTGTGGGACGGCTGTGCGCCGCCTCCTTTGGCGTGTATCTGATCCACACCGGCTCCTACTTTTGGAGCTACCTGCTGCGGGGAGCCTTCGCACCCCTGACCGCCCACAGCGCGCCCCTCCTTGTGGGGGAGGTGCTGCTGTCCGCGCTGGGCATCTACGCCGCCTGCGCCCTGCCGGAAATCTGCCGGGAAAAGCTTTTTGCCCTGGCTCGCCTTCCCCGCGCCGCCGACGCGGTGGGGGATCGGATCACGCGGCTCTGGTCAAAACTACTGGCAAAAGCAGACAAAAACAGGGAGTGAGCTGTCAAGAAAGACAAATGTCCGCCTGTGGCGAAAAAAACCTTGCGCTTTGGGGAATATTGGGTTATCATATCCGCATAAGTTAATACAAGCCGTATGAAGCCCCCAGGAGCGCGAAGGCGCGACCGCGGGCGGACGGCATTCTGGAGAAGCCCGCTTTTCGCGGGTGCCGAAGGTGCAAAACGCGGGCGCGTTAATCTCTCAGGCAAAAGGACAGAAGGAGGATTCCCACCGCCGGGGGCGGAACCACTGTAACTTTTGAGAGCGACGCTGCTGCGTCGCTCTTTTTTTCCGGATGCCGGCGGCGAGTATGATACGTGAGGAGAGAGAGTATGAAAGCAATTCTGGACTTCCTGGTAGGGCCGCTGAACAACATCGCCTGGCTCTACATCTTCCTGCCCTGTGTGGCCATCGGCGGCCTGTTCCTGACCATCCGCACCGGCGGAATGCAGTTCACCCACTTCGGCTACGCCATGCGTAACACCGTGGGCAAAATGTTCCGCAAGTCCGAGGCCGGACACGGCGCGGTGACGCCGCTGCAGGCCGTGACCACCGCGCTGGCTGCCACCGTTGGCACCGGCAACATCGTGGGCACCAGTCAGGCCATCGCGCTGGGCGGCTACGGCGCCGTGTTCTGGCTGTGGATCGCCGCCTTGCTGGGCATGGTCATCAAATACAGCGAAGTAACACTGTCCATCCGCTACCGGGAGCGCAATTCCCAGGGCGACTGGGTGGGCGGCCCCATGTATTACATCACCAACGGCATGGGCCCCAAGTGGAAGTGGCTGGCCGTGGTGTTCTGCGTATTTGCCACGCTGGCCTCCTTCGGCATCGGCAATATGTCCCAGGTGAACTCCATCACCGGCAGCGTGGTGGACGCCGCCAAGGCCTTCGGCAATGTGTCCCCTCAGGGCGTCAGCACCATCTCCTGGATCTGCGGCATCGTGCTGGCTCTGCTGGTGGTCATCATCGTCATCGGCGGCATCAAGCGCATCGGCTCCGTCACCGAAAAGCTGATCCCCTTCATGGCGATTTTGTACATCCTGTTCACTCTGGTGGTCATTGTGGGCAACATCGGCAACGTGGGCGACGCCTTCCGCAAAATCTTTGTGGCCGCCTTCGCTCCCAAGGCCGTGCTGGGCGCGGCCAGCGGCATCGCCATGAAGCAGGCCATCGTCTGGGGTCTCCGGCGCAGCGCCTTCTCCAACGAGGCGGGCCTTGGCTCCGCCGCCATCGCCCACGCCGCCGCCGAGACCCCCTCCCCCGTGGATCAGGGCCTGTACGGCGTGTTCGAGGTGTTCATTGACACGCTGGTGATCTGCACCCTCACCGCCCTGACCATCATCATCAGCGAGGTGCCCATCGAGTTTGGCGTGAAGCCCGGCTCCACCCTCATCATGAACGCCTTCGCCACCGTGTTCGGCGGCAAGCTGTCCTCCCTGTTCATCGCGGTGGCGCTGACCCTGTTCGCCTTCTCCACGGTGCTGGGCTGGGCGCTTTACGGCACAAGATGTATGCAGTATCTGTTCGGCGTGAAAGCGGCCAAGGTCTATCAGGTGATTTTCGCCGTGATTATTGTGGTGGGCTGCGTGGCCCCCATTGACGCGGTGTGGGATATTGCCGACACCTTCAACGGACTGATGGCCATCCCCAACTTCATCGCCCTGTTCGCCCTGAGCGGCGTGGTGGCGAAGCTGACACGCGACTACTTCAAGACCAAGACCGGGCTGCGGAAATAAGCGCCGCGCCCCTGGGCTCCCGCGCCGGACGAACGGCGCGGGGGCCTTTTTCATATACTGACAGCGGGGAGGTGAGAGCAACGGACGGAAACTGCTGTCTGCCCGTCAGCCTCGGCCCGCTGGCCTGCGCCATCGCGGAACAATTTACCACCGAGGAGCTGGGCGTTCTTTCCATGTATATCACCGCTTTGGGCGACCAGCTTGCCCTGATCGCGGCGCAACGGGTCGCCTGCGCCGCCAAATGCCAGAAGAAATCTGAATAATACCAATTCCTCCCGTGCAAAATATGGCTGGACCATAAAGTACAGGAGGAGTTATTATGAATCAGCGTACCCGCATCATCGTGTGCTCCGTGCTGCTGGCGTCGGCCGTCTGCCTCACCGCGGCCGCGCCCATGCTGGCCGCCTGCGCAGAAGGCAGCGCGCCGGTGGCCGAAAACATGGAGCTGTGCACTTACCGCAACGTGTCCGTGGGCGGTCGTCTCACCGCCGTAGACCCGGAGGGCGACGAGCTGACCTTCACCATCACCACCCAGCCCGTGAAGGGTCAGGTGGAACTGACCCAGGACGGCAGATTTGTCTATACCCCGGATGTGAACCGCAAGGGCCGGGACTATTTCGGCTTCAAGGCCACGGACGCGGAGGGCAACGCCTCCCAGGAGGCCACCGTGATCATCCGCATCGCCAAGCAGAAAACCAGCGTCACCTATTCCGATATGAGCGGCAGCGCGGACGCTTACGCCGCCACGGAGCTGGCGGAGCAGGGCGTGTTTGTGGGCAGCCGCATCGGCTCGCTCTGGGTGTTTGAACCGGATCGTCAGGTGAGCCGGGGCGAGTTCCTCAGCATGTGCATGGTGCTGTTCGGAAAGGACGTACTCTCCGGCGTGGTGAGCACCGGCTTCTATGACGACAACGCCATTCCCGCCTGGGAGAAGGCCTTTGTGGCCACCGCGCTGATGGACGGGGCTGTTAGCGGCTACACCACCCCGCAGGGCAGCGTGTTCCACGCGACCGCGCCCATCATTCGCAGCGAGGCCGCCGTGCTGCTGGATAACCTGATGGAGCTGACGGAGGTATCCGCCCTGCGCTGGGACGAGGCCGCCCCCGCCTGGGCCGCCCAAAGCGACGCCAACCTGACCGCCTGCGGCATCACCGCCGACGGCGTGGCCTACGACGCTGCGCTGACCCGTGCCGACGCGGCGGAAATGCTCATCTCCGCCCTCACCGTAAAAGCCGCCAGATAAACACAAGCGCCCCCGGACAAATGTCCGGGGGCGCTCCAGTCTGTCAAAAACCTCGTAGGGCTTCGCCGCCGCAGCGGCGAAACAGAGTTAAGTCCCGTTTTCCACCGCGGCGCGTACGTGGCGGAAAACACCTCTCGCGGAGCGCGCGTCAAGGTGTCCGCCGCAGGCGGTAAGCCGAGGCGCGAAGCGCAGCGCAACCCCTTTGTCAAAGAAGTCCTTGACTTCTTTGACAAGCTGAATCGCCCCCCGGACAAATGTCCGGGGGCGAGCTTTATTTTGTCTGAAGGGACTTCACCAGAGCCTCGTCGCCCTGAGCCATCACCGTGCTGTACTCCGTATAGATCACCTTGCCCGGCAGCGCGCCGGAGGGCTTTTTCACAAAGCGCACCTGGGTGTAGTCCACCGGCGTCTTGCCGCCGTCCCTGGCCTGTGAGTAGTAGGCCGCCAGCGACGCGGCCTCCGCCACGGTGCGGTCGCTGGGGGTCTCCCCCTCGCAGCGGACGATCACATGGGAGCCGTGCACCCGCTGGGTATGCAGCCACAGATCCGTGCGGCGGGCCAGCTTCGTGGTCAGCTCGTCGTTCTGGGCGTTGGAGCGGCCCACCAGAATCTCGCTGCCGTCCGTGGAGATGAAGCGCATGGGCCCCCGGGGCTTTTCCTTCCGGGGTTTCCCCAGCCGGGCGGTTTTCTGCCGGCGCAGCACGCCGCTCTCGGAGAGCTCCCGACGAATCTCCGCCACGTCCTTCTCGCTCTCACAACGGGCCAGCTCGTCCAGCACACTCTCTAGATAGTCCAGCAGCGCGTCCCCCTCCCCAATCAGCTGGGTCAGGTGCTGCTCCGCGGCCGCCTTCTTCTTGTACTCCTTATAGAACGCCGCGGCGTTCTGCTGGGGCGTTTTCATGGGGTCCAGCCGAAGCTCCACCTGCGGGCTGCCGTCGGTATAGTAGTCCTCGCACACCAGACTCCGGTCGCCCTTCTTCACCCGCCACAGGTTGGCGGTGAGCAGCTCCCCCTGCTTTTTCAGCTCCTCACGACCCTCGGTGGCCTTCAGCTCCTCCTGCTGCTGGGCAAGCTTGCGCGCCTGACGGTCCCGGGAGGTACGCACGGCCTTCACCGTGTCCGCCGAGGCGCGGCGCATCCGCTCCGCCCTGTCCCGGCTGGCGTAGTAGAAGTCCAGCAGGGCGCAGAAGCCGGGATACGTCCGGTTCTCGCCCTTCGCGCCGTACTGGCGGATGGGCATAAAGGAGAAGTCCTTGGGCTTTCCGTCCACCAGCAGCAGCTCCGGGGTGAACTCCCCCGCCGCCACGCTGTCTGAAAACGCGTCCATGGCCTCGCCCAGATGCTCCTCCCCGCCCCGGTAAGCGATCTCCCGGGCGATGAGGGGGCTGAGCCCGCCGAAGGTATCCAGCAGCCAGTCCTCCACCTGGGTCTCCGGCGCGGCGGCACGCAGCGCCCGGCGCTCCGCCGACGGTACGGCAAAAAAGACAGGCTTCGCCTGGGGCTGGGGGGGCTTATACAGCATTCCCGGCAGCAGACGGCGATAGGCGTCCTCGCCGAAGTCGGCCCGGCGCATACAGTCTATGATGCGCCCCTCCCCGTCCGCCAAAATCACGTTGGCCCCCCGACCCATCAGCTCGCAGTACAGGGTTTTGCCGCTGACCACCCCCAGCTCGTCCCGCCCGGAGATGTCCAGCGCAAGGCTGCGCTCCCAGGGCGGCTGGGTGACGGCGTTAATCCGCGCGCCGATGAGATGCTTGCGAAGCAGCATACAGAACATGGGCGGCGCGTCGGGATTTTCCATGCGCTCGTCGGTGAAGTGCACTCTGGCGCTGCCCACGCCGGCGCTAATGAGCAGCTTTCGCCCGCCGTAGTCCGGCGCGTACAAGGAAAGGAGCAGCAGATCCCTTGCGGGCTGCTGCACCTTGTCTATCCGGGCGCCTGTCAGCACGGGCGCCATTTCATTCAGAAGTGCCGTGAGGCACACCGCGTCAAGTGGCATACTATCTCCTTATTGCTGGTTAGACCAGCTCTCGCTGATGAGGGCGAACAGCTCCTCCGCCCGGGTCTTATCCCCACGGAGCCACAGCCAGCCGAACAGAGCCTCCAGCCCGGTGGCCGCATGGTATTGGGCAAGCTCCGCCGCCTTGGGCACGGAATTCACCCGGGTATTGCGCCCCCGGCGGTAGACCTCCGCCTCCTCCGGCGTGAGCGCCGGCTGCATCACCAGCGCCGCCTCCGCCTGGGCTCTCGCGCAGACATGGGACACGGTAGCCCGGTGGAGCTTATTCACGGCGGTGACGCCCCGCTCGGCCAGATAGGTGCGGGTGTACAGCTCGTACACCCCGTCGCCGATGTGGGCAAGCCCCAGCGTGCTCATCTGTTTTACGTCGCTCTCCGTCATCCCTCGTCCTCGCTGTCTGTTCCGAATTCCATCTCGGTGGTAAAGCGCTCCGTGGGCGCGGTGCCGCTTAAAAGCTGCATCTCCTGCCACTGCTGCTTGGTGATCAGCACCTGCCGGGGCTTGGAGCCCTCGAAGGGGCCCACCACGCCGATCTCCTCCATCTGGTCCACCAGACGGGCGGCGCGGGAATAGCCCAGCTTCAGCCGGCGCTGGAGCATGGACACGCTGGCCTGCTTGGTCTCGAAAATCACGTCCACCGCCTGGGGCAGCAGCTCGTCGTAGTCGCTCTTGCCGCCGCTTACCTCATCGGTCTCCGCCGCGCCGGACTGGGCATCCTCACCCTTCTCCGCGGCCTTCTCAATCTGAGCCAGAATCTCGTCGCTGTAATCAGCCACGGCGCTCTGCTTGATGCTGTCAATCACATCCTCCCGCTCCTCATCGGAAACGTAGGCGCCCTGCACACGCATGGGCTTGCCGTTTCCAAGGGGCGCGTAGAGCATATCGCCCATGCCCACCAGCTTCTCCGCGCCTTGGGTGTCCAAAATAATCCGGGACTCCATGGCGCTGGATACCGCGAAGGCGATGCGGCTGGGGATGTTGGCCTTCATGAGGCCGGTAATCACGTCCGCCGACGGACGCTGGGTGGCGATGATCAGGTGCATACCGGCGGCGCGGCCCATCTGAGCCACGCGGCAGATGGATTCCTCCACGTCCTTGGCGGCGCAGAGCATCAGATCCGCCAGCTCGTCCACCACAATGACCACCTGGGGCATGGTGGGCAGATCGTTCTTCTTCTGATAGGCGTTGTAGCCGGAGATATCCCGCACGCCCACCTCGCTGAAGGAGCGGTAGCGCTTGAGCATCTCCACCACCGCCCACTGAAGCGCGCCCGCCGCCTTCTTGGGGTCGGTGACCACGGGGACATACAGATG
>CAZCDJ010000017.1:0-19995 GCA_964497655.1 uncultured Oscillospiraceae bacterium
GATCATTTCAAGTCCCTGCATTGTTCCTTGAAAAACACCGCCCCGCGCGGTCATAGTGATTTGCTTGTGGTTAGAGCTGCGTAAGGGTTGCCGTTGTGTGGCTCCAGAGAATCTTCGCCATCCTCTATGTATTTTTTCACCCATGCAGAGATCAGTGAATTTCGAATGCCGCTCTCGGCTTCAATCTGCGTAATGGACTTGTGTTCTTCCAAGTGTTGTTTGACATACCTTAGCTTTTCTTCCTTGCTCCACTTGCGGTGTGGCGTTCCTTCTTTACCCATTTCTTTCACTCCCTTATTTCTATCTTACACTAAAAAATGAAAGTAGACACCTTTGGGGGTGTCTACTTTCATTTTACAGGTTCACAGGCACACAGTCTGTCCTCTGCCTTTATGTCACCGCCCATATGAAGCGTTCTATTATGTTACTGCCGTATGTACGGTAGATTTTGATACCCCGAATTTTTTGGCCGCGGCACGGACTGTGGCACTATTCTCGGTGATGTACTCCGCGAGCCGGATTGCCCGCTCCTCAATGTCAGTCCTCATAAACACCACTCCCGGCATTAGTCCTCGCAAAACTATATGCCGCCGGGCGGTGGTTTTATGTATGCGCCGCATCGCCGCGTGTGCCCGCATTTGCGGAAAAACTCTCGCCAAACAGAAAAGAATGTGGTACATTAAGGAAAAATACGCGGGAGGACAGCATATGAAGGCATTGCTACTCAGCTGCAGCACGGGAGAGGGGCATAACCACTGCGCGATGGCAGTCAAGGAGGCACTTGTGGCCCGGGGACATCAGGCGGAGTTTCTGGATATGCTCAGTCTCTGCGACGACCTGGGGCCGCTGAGCATCGAATCGGTGCTGAACACCATCTCCAGCAAAACGCCGGAGGTGTTCGGCATGATCTATAAGGCCGGGGCCATGTACAGCGCCACGGGCATCACCTCCCCGGTCTACCTGGCCAACATCCGCTACGCCAACGAGCTGTGCGACGTGGTGGAGCGGCGGGGCTACGACGCGATAATCTGCTCCCACCTGTTTCCCATGGAGACCCTTACCTACCTGCGCCGTCGGCGGGGGCTGACCACCCGCTGCTACGGCGTTCTGTCGGACTACACCTGCATTCCGTTCTTCCCGGAGACGGAGCTGGACGGGTATTTTCTGCCCCATGAGGACGTGCGCGGGGAGTGCATCCGGGCGGGAATGGACAAGGAACGGCTGCTGGTTACGGGAATGCCCGTCTCCCCGGCGTTTTTTCACAGACGGGAGAAGGGAGAGGCCCGCGCGCTGCTGGGACTGCCCGTCGATCAAAAAATCTATTTGGTGATGACCGGCGGCATCGGCTGCGGGGACGCGCTCGCCCTCTGCGCCGCCATCCGTGCCATGCCGGACGATGGCTCCCTGATCGTGGTGCTCACCGGGCGCAACCAGGAGCTTCAGGCCGACCTGACGGAGAAGTACGGAGAGACCGGCGATGTGCGCGCCGTGCCCTTCACGGATCAGGTGGCGGAGTATATGGCCAGCGCGGACGTGCTGCTGTCCAAGGCCGGGGGCATTTCCAGCTCCGAGTCCGCCGCGCTGGGCGTGCCGCTGGTGCACACCATGGCCATCCCCGGCGTGGAGACGCTGAACGCGGCGTTCTTTGCCGCCCATGGGATGTCCTTCTATGCCAGGAACGAGGATCAGGCCGCCCGCTTCGCCGATCGGCTGCTCTACGACGGCGTGTCCGCCGCCGCGATGCGATTGGCGCAGGAGGCGGGGGTGCCCCGCGACGGCGCGGCGCGAATCGTGGAGTGCATTGAAGCGGAGCTGAGCCGGTAGGGCAGGCGGGATGCACTTGCATGGTGGGAAAAGTGGTGTTATACTTCACGCTATGAATGAACAGGACATGGAAAAAAAGAAGAAGACACGCAAGCGCATCGGCACCGCGCTCTTCATTTTGCTGAATGTGGCTGTGATTGCGGTCACCGCGGGCATTGAGTTCGGGTCGGAGCGGGCAATCTCCAGAAACGATCTGCTGGACATGAAGCCGTGGTATCTGACGGCGGTGGCCGGGTGCTTTCTCTGCGCGCTGGCAGCGGAGACCGCCAAATACTATCTTCTGATGCGGGAGAGCGCGGGCAAGGGTACGCTCCAACAGGCGTTCCAGGTGGCCGCGCTGGGCAAATACTACGATTTCATTACCCCACTCAGCGCCGGGGGACAGCCCTTTCAGGTGATTTATCTCTCCCGCATCGGACTGGACGCCGGCAGCGCCGGAGCGGTGCCCGTGGCGGGCTATCTGTATCGGCACGCGGCCTTCGTCATCATCTCCGTGATTACGCTGCTCTGCGGCGGTGCGGGAGTCAGGAGCGCGGCGCTGCTGATCCCCGCCTGCATCGGACTTCTCTGCATCATTCTTGTGCCTGCGGCCATCATTTTGTTTGCCGTGGCCCCGGCCCTCACCGAGAGGGTGGTGCACTGGTGCCTGACGCTGCTGCAAAAGCTGAAGCTCCTTCGGGACGTGGAGGACAGGGAAGCGGTGGTTCTGCGGGCGCTGGGCTCCTATACCCAGAGCCTGAAGCTGCTGGGGCGGGACAAACGGATGTTTTTCTGGGCGGTGGTGTGTTCGACGGTGTTCGAGTGCGCGCTGGCCTTCATGCCCTATTTCGTTTTGCGGGCCTTCGGCAATACCATCGGCTTCTGGAGCGTGTTCCGCTCCTGCGTGCTGATTTACCTGAGCGTCACCTTCATTCCCACGCCGGGCAACTCCGGCGCGGCGGAGGGCAGCTTCTACGCGCTGTTCGCGGTGCTGGGGCAGGGGCACCTGTTCTGGGCCATGCTGGTGTGGCGATTTTTCTGCTACTACGCCTTCCTGGTGGTGGGCCTTTTGGTGCAGGCGCGTATCGCAACCCGGGGTTATCAGCCTGCTGAGGGGAAATAAAACCGGGAAACGGCAAATTGGTATTGACAATCCGTCAGGTTTTGTTATAATAACACTTGCGCTTTTCCGGTTGTATGCGAGAGTGCTGGAACTGGCAGACAGGCAGGCTTGAGGTGCCTGTGCTTAATTTAGGCGTGTGGGTTCAAGTCCCATCTCTCGCACCATTTGAAAGAAAACCCGCTTCCCATTGGGAAGCGGGTTTTTCTTGTATTATCAACGGTTTGTGGGTATTCCGCTCGGCTTATGGATAAGGGATAAGCGGTACCAAAAAACAATTTTCAGCATGAAAAAGCGTGCGATTTACTAACGATTTACACATGAATTTACACATGGATTTGCGCAGCCGTGGTTGGCGCCGAAAGGACGGACGTTTTCCTTCACGCATTTTTCGGGAATCCTTCTCATCGGCATTGCAGCGGCGCTGTGTCGAAAGTCGGCTGCTGTCTGCGCCTGCGCCGAAAAGCAGTTTTCTCATTTTGCCGCGTTACTGTGCAGACAAGCAAATTTGTCTGAATTTTAGGCAAAACGGGTTAAATGACCAAATGTCATTTTTATGACACTCTTGCGGCGAAAGCAAAAATAAGGTATGATATCCAATAAGGGGAGTATTACGCATAAAATATCATATGCGGCGTCCGAAGGGCGCCAAGCTGCGACAAGTGCTGGGGGGCCTTGTTATGGAGCGCGCACGGGGAGGGGGAGACTCGCTCTCCGCATCCATCGTGTGCGCCATAAGTCCTCGCCGCCGAAGGCGGACATTCTAATTTCCTGTGAGGAGGAGCACGCATGGCGCAGTTTACCAAGAAAGCAATCATTGAGGGTTTCGTGGAGCTGCTGGGCGAGCGCCCATTTGACAAAATTTCCGTGGTGGACATTGCGGATCGCTGCCAGGTCAACCGGAATACCTTCTACTATTATTACACGGACGTATATGCTCTGGTGGATGAGCTGTTCCGCAGCGAGACGCAGAAGATCATTGAGAGCAATTTGCAATGCGAGTCGTGGCAGAGCGCGTTTTTGCAGGCCACGGCCTTCGCCCAGTCCAACCGGCGGGCCATCTACCACCTGTATAATTCCATCAACCGGGACAGGGTGGAGGCCTACCTGTACGATGTGTCCATGGTGGGCATAGAGGCGTACATCCGGGCCGAGGCCGCAGATCTGGGCGTGTGCGACGAGGACATCCATATGCTGTCGGTGTTCTATTCCGCGGCGCTGCTGGGTCTGGTGACCAAGTGGCTGCGGGACGGCATGAAGCAGGATGCGGATTTCTACATCTCCAACCTGGGGAGACTGCTTGCCGGCAACATCCGCGCCTCTCTGGAGCATAGCGTGAATACGGGAAATTGTGACGAAAAGATCAAAATGCCTAAAAATCAGGCGGTTGTGAACTTTTTGTCTGAAAAATAGGCAAAACCCCTTAGCCGCACAAATTTTGTGCGGCTTTCTTTTTTTGTCTATGGCGGGACGGCGGGCGCGGGATTATGATGCGCTTGTGAAACCAAAGTTTCGTTATAGGAGGGGTATGCGCCGATGAAAAACTACATGACCGCCGAATCCGCGGCCGCGGGGCAGAGCGACAGGCTGTGCGACCGCATCGCCGCCGCCATCCTTGACGGGGCCTTGGCGCTGGATGCCGCCGCCCACCTGTCCTGCGAGGTGACCGCCTGCCGGGACAAGGTGCATATCATGGGGCAGCTCTCCTCCCACCGCGTGCCGGACTATGAGGGGATTGCCCGCAGCGTCATCCGGGACGCGGGCTATGTAAGGCCGGGCGCCGGTTTCGACGCGGACGGCTGCGCCGTTCAGGTGGACGTACACGAGCGCTCGCCGGATCTGGCCTGCTGCGAGCTGCGCCGGGAGCGGGGCGACATGGGCTCCGGGGACCTGTGTGTGGTCAGCGGTTACGCCTGCCGGGACACCGGCTGGCTGATGCCTCTGCCCATCACCCTGGCCCATCTGCTCACCGGGCGACTGGAGAGCGTGCGGCGGAGCGGCCGGCTGCCCTTCCTTTTGCCGGACGGCATGGCGCAGGTGACGGTGGAGTACGAGTGCGGCGAGCCGGTGCGGCTGGCCTCCGTGGTGCTCTCCGCCCGACACGTCCCCGACGCGGACACCGACGCGGTGCGGGAGGCGCTTACCGACAGCGTAATCCGTCCCGCCCTTCCGGCGGAGCTGCTGGATGAGGGGACGGTCATCTACGTGAACCCCACCGGACGATTCACGGTGGGCGGCCCGGCGGCCTTTGCCGGACTCACCGGGCGCAAGTCCGCGGACGACGCCTATGGCGGCGCGGCCCGCTGGGGCGGCAGCTCCCTCATCGGCAAGGACCCCTCGGGAACCGCCGGCAGCGGGGCTTTTATGGCCCGGTTCGCCGCCCGAAACGTGGTGGCGGCGGGACTGGCCCGAAAATGCGAGGTGCTGATCTCCTACGCCATGGGTCTCACGGACCCGATTTCCCTCAGCGTGGACACCTTTGGCACCGGCACAGCGCCGGACGGCGACATTGCCCGGACGCTGACCAAAATCCTTGATATGCGCCCCAATTCCATGATCGGACGATTTGAATTGCGAAGGCCCATCTATTCCACGCTGGCCTTCGGCGGCTTCTTCGGCGAGAACGCGGCGGATATGCCCTGGGAGCGGGATACGCTCACCGGCGCGCTGCGCTGCGAGCTGCCGGGCTGAAGCCGGTATTTTTCGCAAAACCTTAAAATGGAGGCAGGATAAATGCTCAAATTCGGTAAAGCGGTGGCGAAAAACCGCGTGCTGATCCTGGTGCTGGCTCTGGTGCTGCTCATTCCTTCGGTGCTGGGGATGCTGCACACAAGGATTAACTACGACATGCTCGATTACCTTCCCGCGGACATGGAGACGGTAAAGGGGCAAAACATTCTCATGGATGAGTTCGGCAAGGGCGCGTTCTCCTTTGTGATTACAGAGGGCATGAGCGACAAGGACGTGGCCGCGCTGGAAAAGCAGATTGAGGCCGTGCCCCATGTGGACACCGTGCTGTGGTACGATGATCTGCTGGACATCTCGGTGCCCAAGGAGCTGCTGCCCCAGAAGTACTACGACGCCTTCTGCTCCGGCGACGCCACGGTGATGGCGGTGTTTTTCGACACCTCCACCTCCGCCGACGAGACCATTGACGCGGTGACGCAGATCCGCTCTCTGGCGGGCAAGCAGTGCTTTGTCTCCGGCCTTTCCTCTCTGGTGACCGACCTGAAAAACCTCTGCGAATCCCAGGAGCCCATCTATGTGACCATCGCCGTGGTCTGCGCCCTTGTCGCCATGGTGCTGCTGCTGGACTCCTGGCTTGCTCCCTTCCTGTTCCTTGTAAGCATCGGCATTGCGATTTTGTGGAACATGGGCAGCAACTACTTTATGGGTGAGATCTCCTACATCACCAAGGCGCTGGCCGCTGTGCTGCAGCTTGCCGTCACCATGGACTACTCCATCTTCCTGTGGCACAGCTACAGCGAGCAGAAGGGCATCTTTGCCGACAGGGAGGAGGCCATGGCCCACGCCATCGCCGAGACCATCACCTCCGTGGTGGGCAGCAGCGTCACCACCATCGCGGGCTTCCTGGCGCTCTGCTTCATGAGCTACACCATGGGCATGGATCTGGGCATTGTCATGGCAAAGGGCGTGCTGCTGGGCGTAATCGGCAGCGTCACCACCCTCCCCGCCATGCTCCTGATTTTTGACAAGGCGCTGGAAAAGACCCGGCACCGCCCTCTGGTACCCAACATGAACAAGCTGGCGGGCTTTGTCACCAAGCGCTGGTGGGCCTTCCTCATCATCTTTGCCATTCTCCTTGTGCCCGCCGCCATCGGCTACGCCAACACCCCGGTGTACTACGACTTCACTGATATCCTCACCGACGAGGACGAGGAGAACATAGACCCCGACCAGCTGGGCTTCGTGCTGGCGGACGACAAGCTGAACGAATACTTCGACGTGGCCTCCACCCACATGATCGTCTGCGACGCCAATATGTCCCACAAGGACGCCAAGGCCATGCTGGGCGAGATCGAAACCGTGGACGGCGTGAAGTACGCGCTGGGCATGGACTCTCTGGTGGGCGCCATGATTCCCCAGGAGGTCATCCCCGAAAAGCTCACCGAGACTCTGAAAAGCGGCGGCTATCAGCTGATCCTCATCAACTCGGAGTACAAGGTGTCCACCGACGAGTGCAACGCGCAGATCGACTCCATCAACTCCGTGCTGAAGAAGTACGATCCCAATGGAATGCTCATCGGCGAAGGCCCCTGCACCAAGGACCTGATCTCCGTCACGGACAAGGATTTCACCGTTGTCACCTGGATTTCCATTGCCGCGGTGTTCCTCATTGTAGCCGTGGTGCTAAAGAGCCTCAGCCTGCCCTTCGTGCTGGTGGCGGTGATTGAATTTGCCATCTTCATCAATCTGGGCATTCCCTATTACACAGGCTTCACCATGCCCTTCATTGCGCCGGTGTGTATCAGCACCATCCAGCTGGGCGCCACGGTGGACTACGCCATCCTGATGACCACCCGCTACCGCAAGGAGCGCTTTGGCGGCGCGGACAAACAGGCGTCCATCACCACCGCGCTGGCCGTGTCCATCCCCTCCATCCTTGTGAGCGCGCTTGGATTCTTCGCCGCCACCTTCGGCGTGGGCGTTTACAGCGACATCAACCTGATCAGCTCCATGTGCAATCTGGTGGCCAGAGGCGCGATAGTCAGTATGCTGTCCGTCATCTTCGTCCTGCCTGCCATACTGATGCTGCTGGATAAGGTGATCTGCAAGACCAGCAAGGGCTTCATTAATAAAACCGAGCATACGGAGGTAACATTATGAAAAAGATTGGAAACCATACCGCAGCGATCATTGCCGTGGCTCTGGCCTTTGTGCTCTGCTGCGGCGGCACCGGGCTGCTGGCCTACGCCGCCGGCGCAAAAGCGTCCGACGCACCCGCGGCAAGCGGCAAGGACGAAACCGTCTATGTGATGACCGACGCCGCCGGCGCGGTGCAGAAGGTCATCGTCAGCGACTGCCTCTCTAACGCAGACGGCAGCGCCGCCCTCAGCGACGTGTCCAGCCTCAGCGACATCGAGAACGTGGGCGGCGACGAGACCTTCACCACCGACGCCTCCGGCAACATCGTCTGGGCCGCCAACGGCAGCCAGATCGTGTACCAGGGCACCGCCGACAAGGACCTGCCCGTGAGCCTTGCCGTCAGCTACACGCTGGACGGCAAGGCCGTCACGGCGGAGCAGATTGCCGGCGCCACCGGCAAGGTCACCATGCGCTTTGATTTCACCAACAAGCAGTACGAGGAGCGAGAAATCGGCGGAGAAACCGTGAAGATCTATGTGCCCTTCATGATGCTCACCGGCGTGATTCTGGATGGCTCGTGCGCCCAAAATGTCACCGTGGACAACGGCAAGCTGCTGAACGACGGCGACCGCGTGGTGGTCGCTGGCTACGCCATGCCGGGTCTGCGGGAGAGCCTTGGTCTTTCCGACGACAGCGGCATCAAGATTCCTGAGAGCGTGGAGATCAGCTTTGACGCCACCGACTTCGCGCTGGATACCACCCTGACCATTGCCAGCAACGAGCTGTTTAACGACCTGGATCTGGAGAATGTGAAGGACGCCGACTCTCTGGCCGACTCCATGGCCCAGCTCACCAGCGCCATGCAGCAGCTGTCCAACGGCTCCTCTCAGCTTTATACCGGCCTGTGCACGCTGCTGGATAAGTCCGGCGCGCTCACCGCGGGGCTTGACCAGCTGGCCGCCAATATGCCCATGGTCGCCACGCTCAGCGAGGGAGCCAAGCAGCTGAGCAGCGGACTTTCCACCATCTCCGGCAACAGCGCGGCCATCAACGCGGGCGCCAAGCAGACCTTTGAGTCCCTGCTGGCCGTTGCGGACAGCCAGCTTGCCGCCGCGGGCGTCACCGCCGATAAGCTGACCATCGAGAACTACGCCAAGGTGCTCAACGCGCTGGGCGCGGGCGTCACCCAGGAGGACGTGTACAAGATGGCCTACGCCGCCGCTCAGGCCAAGGTGGAGCCCATGGTGCGCGCCCAGGCGGGAGCCATTCGCACCCAGGTGGAGACCGGCGTGAAGGCCGCAGTGCTGGAGGGCGTTCTGGCTGCTGCCGGCGTCGTCAACCAGGACGGCAGCGCCATGACCGCCACCCAGTACCAGCAGTACGCTGCCATGGGCGCCATCAGCGCCGAGCAGCAGCAGGCCGTCTCTGCCGCCGTTACCCAGAAAATGCAGAGCGAGGAGATCCAAAAGACCATCACCGACAAGACCGAGGAGCAGGTGCTCGCCGCCATCGCCAAGCAGATGGAGTCCGCCGAGGTGCAGGCGCAGCTCACCGTCGCGGTGAAGAACGCCATGACCGGCGCCGGCCCGCTGATCGCCCTGAAGAACAGTCTTGATCAGTACAACACCTTCTATCAGGGATTGCAGCAGTACACCGCGGGAGTGGACTCCGCCGTTGCCGGCGCGGGTCAGGTCGCCGCAGGGGCTGACAGCCTGTACAACAAGCTGGGCAGCGGCGTAAGCGCCCTGCAAAGCGGCGGCAGCGCCCTTGTGACCGGCGTCACCCAGCTTCGTGACGGAGCGGGCGACCTGAGCAGCGGCATTGCCCAGTTCAGCGAGGAGGGCATCGGCAAGCTCACCGCCGCCTTTGGCGGAGATCTGGGCTCCCTGCTCACCCGTCTGCGCGCCATCGTGGACGTGTCCAAGGGCTACACCAGCTTCTCCGGCGTCAGCGCGGACACCGCCGCCAGCGTGAAGTTCATCTTCCGCAGCGACAGCATCGGCTGAGAAATAGCATCAAAAGCACCGTTGTCTCATGGGACGACGGTGCTTTTTTGCCGAAAAATGTTCGGACTGTCCGCGAAGTGAGGACAATCAAACCGTGAGATAAGCATTGACAGGCCGGGTGTGTGGAATATAATAGAAGTAGGAATGTGACTTCGCCGCAGCGCGTGTCCGCGCTGCGAGCACATAATATGAGGTGAGGGGACATGGAGCTTACTCTGCGGGAATTTGAGGTTGCCGCCCGGCGGCTGGAGGGCATCGTCCACAACACGGATCTGATGCTGTCCAGCACCTTTTCTGACATGGTGGGTGGCCAGATCTGGCTGAAGTGCGAGAACCAGCAAAAAACCGGCTCCTTCAAGCTCCGGGGCGCGGCCAACAAAATTGCCGCGTTGGTGGAGCGGGGCGAGGCGGCCTCCGTGGTGGCCTCCAGCGCCGGCAACCACGCCCAGGGCGTGGCCTATGCCGCCCACCGCAACGGCATCCCCGCCACCATCGTCATGCCCAAGGCAGCGCCCATCGCCAAGGTGCAGGCCACCGAGGGCTACGGAGCCCGTGTGGTGCTCCACGGCGACTGCTACGACGACGCCTATGCCAAGGCCATGGAGATCTGCCAGGCCGAGCACGCCACCTTCCTCCACCCCTTCGACGACTATGAGGTGATGGCCGGTCAGGGCACGCTGGGGCTGGAGATCTTGCGCGCCCTGCCCACGGTGGACTGCATCATCGTGCCTGTGGGCGGCGGCGGACTGCTGGCCGGCATGGCCGCCTGCGTGAAGCGGGTGAACCCCCGGGTGCGGGTGGTGGGCGTGCAGGCCGCAGGCGCGGACGCGGCAGCCCGCTCCTTCCGGGCCGGGCATCTGGAGAGCAGCAGCCGTGTGAGCACCATTGCCGACGGCATCGCCGTCAAGGTTCCCGGAGAAAAGACCATGACGGAGATCCTCCGCTGGGCGGACGATCTGGTCACTGTCACAGACAACGAAATTTCCTCCGCAATCTTGCTGCTGATGGAGCGCACCAAGCAGATTGTGGAGCCGGCGGGAGCCACCACGCTGGCGGCGGTGCTGTCCGGCAAGGTGGAGGGGGCGGACAAAAAAACCGTGTGCCTGCTCTCCGGCGGCAACATTGACGTGAGCTTCATCCCCAAGGTCATTGAGCAGGGACTGGTGTCCCGCCACCGCCGGATGAAATTCAACGTGCGCCTGCCGGACGCCCCCGGCAGTCTGATGTGTCTGCTGCAGGTGATCGCGGATACCGGCGCCAATATCATGACCATTACCCATGACCGGCTGTGCGCCACGCTGACACCCAGCGAGATTTTGGTGCACATCGCCTGCGAGGTGGGCGGCGAGGAGCACGGACACGCCCTCATCGCCGCGCTGGAGCAGAGCGGCTATCGGGCCGCCATCGAATAAGTGTCAAATTCAAAAGGGAAGCGGATGTCCTGGGGACTTCCGCTTCCCTTTTATTGCCGAAATTTCCGTTTGATCCAGTCGAACTGATTTAGCGTGATGCCCAGCTCTGCCGCGGCCTGTGCCCGGGTGAGCTCTCCCTCGCTCCAGCGGCGGTACACGTCCTCAAAGCCGTGGGGCAGGGGATTCGGGAACCGGCCCAGATGCACGCCCCTGGCTCTGGCTGCCGCGATGCCCTCCGCCTGACGCTGGCGGATGAATTCCCGTTCCGTCTGGGCCACATAGGAGAGAAGCTGCAGCACGATGTCCGAAATCAGAGTGCCGATCAGGTCCTTGTCCTTGCGGGTGTCCAGCAGCGGCATATCCAGAATAACAATGTCCGCCTTGATGCCCTTGGTGATGACGCGCCATTCCTCCTGAATATCCGCGTAGCTTCGTCCCAGCCGGTCGATGGATTTCACCGCCAGCAGGTCGTCCCGGCGCAGGGCCCGCTTCAGCCGCTGATATTCCGGCCGGTTAAAATCCTTGCCGGACTGCTTGTCCATAAAAATGTTCTGTTCGGGCACGCCCCATCTGAGCAGCTCGATGCGCTGCCGGTCCTCATTCTGGTCGGCTGTGGATACGCGCATATATCCGTAAATCTTTTTTGCCATATGGTTCACCTCCGGATTATTCTTCACCGAAGGCTTACACATTATCTGTCCTGAGTAAAGGTACACCTTTCTTCCATGCCGCAAAGAGATAATTCTACTATTGTAATGAGTATAGTGTAATTATGGTGAATAAGCAAGTGATATTACAAAATGTTGGAAAGATTTTTGATATATTGGAAAGGTGTACCTTTCTTAGAAAATGTAACCAAGAGGGACGGAATATGCAGGAAACAAATGGCACTCTGGATGAATACTTGGCCCGAATTTCTCGCCGGGGAAAGCCGGACGGCACTCAGGGCGGACTTCTGGATCTGCTTACCTGGTGCGGCAAGCTGGGTCTGCGGGACGTGACGGAGGAGGATGCCCGCAGATTTTTGGAGGATCCCCACTGCGAGTATGAGCCGCGCCAGGGCGGCTGAGATCACACAAACGAAATAACGCCCGACGCTCATCGGAGCGTCGGGCGTTTCGCGTCTTTCAGCAGCCGTAGCGGATGCGCTTAATGACGGCGGCGCAGCGTACCTCGTCGTAAATGACGGGCACGGGGTAAACCGGGTTGGCCTCGGCCAGCGCCCAAGCCACCATCTGGGGAATGTCCTGGGTCAGGATGAAATCAAAGTGGTCGGGAATACCCATGCGGGCGTTCATGGCGCGGATTTCGGCAATGAAGGCCTTGGCCTTGCATTCGTCGCTGCCCTCTCCGGCCACGCCGGCAATCACCGCCAGACGGGCCAGCTTCCGATACACCACGGCGCCGTAATCCTCCAGCACGATGGGCAGAATCACCGCGTTTGCCAGACCGTGGGGGGTGTTGTACAGCCCGCCCAGCGTGTGGGCGATGGCGTGCACATTGCCCACGCCCGCCCGGGTGAAGGCGAAGCCGGCCTTGTAGGCGGCGGTCATCATGGCGCTGCGGGCTTCCAGATCGCTGCCGTCCCGGCAGGCGTTCTCCAGATTGCGGAAGATCAGCCGAACCGCATCCTCCGCGTCGGCAAGGCTCTCCCGGGTGTTATAGGTGCGGCACACATAGGCCTCCACCGCATGGGTCAGCGCGTCCATGCCGGTGGTGGCGGTGACGTGCTGGGGCAGACCCACGGTGAGGCGGCTGTCCAGCACCGCGTACTTGGGCACCAGATGCAGGTCCATCAGGGTGAATTTATGGTGGGTCTCCTTGTCGGTGATGACGGCGGCAATGGTGGTCTCGCTGCCGGTGCCGGCGGTGGTGGGGATGGCGATGAAGGGGGGGATCTGCCGGCCCACGCCGAACAGTCCCGCCATGCGGGCGAGAGACTTGTCGGGTCTTGCCACCCGGGCCGCCGCGCCCTTGGCTGCATCCATGGGCGAGCCGCCGCCCAGGGCAATAAAGCCCTGACAGCCGCTGCTCTGGTAGAGCTTGCAGATGGCCTCCACGGTGGTCACGGAGGGGTTAGCCTCCACCTGGTCAAAGATTTGGTAGCGGAGCCCCGCCCCGTCAAGCTGCTCTGTCAGCAGGGGGGCCAGCGTGCGGCCGATGCTGGGACCGGTGACAATCAGCACCCGCCCCACGCCCTCCTGCCGCAGCAGTCCGGGCACGGCGGAGAGACTGCCGGGGCCCTCGCTCACGATGGGGCGACGCCAGTTCAGGCACCTTGCACCCAGGTTGACCGCGTTCTGATAAGTGATGTAATACGCTTTTTTCACGTTCATTATGATGACCCCTTATCCTGTGATCGTGCCCCCCGGCCTCTTACCTCAGGGGAGCGCGTGTTGGGTTGGGCTGCGGCGGGGAAGGGGAAGGACAGCGGTTTTTCCACGTCGCGTAGCTATTTTATACTATTTGTCGCCAAATGTACAGATGATACCATACATTTGTGTCCATTTTCTATTGCCAAACCAGGGCGCGTGCGTTATAATGTGTCATTGTGATACAATATACTAATTCATTTAGGGGAAATCTATTGATGGATACCAATCCGGTTTTGCTCAGCAAGCTCTCCATGGACAGCGATATTCCGCTGTATTCCCAGTTGGTCAGCATCATTAAGCGCAATATCTCCGCGGGCACGCTGGCCACCGGCGCGCTGCTCCCCTCTGAGGCGGAGCTGTGCAGAACGTTCGATGTATCCCGCTCCACCGTGCGTCAGGCCATCGGCGCGCTGGAGTCGGAGGGGCTTGTCATCCGCAAGCAGGGCAGGGGCACCTTTGTGGCCGAGCCGAAGATGCGCCGCCGCACGGAGAATGTCTATTCCTTCACCTCCGAGATCAGCGCCATGGGCATGACCCCCAGCTCCACCATTCTGGAGTTTGAGGTAATCGACCCCTCGCCGGACATTGTGCGGATGCTGGAGCTGGGCGACCATGTGTCCAAGGTGTACCGCTTCACCCGTATCCGTAACGTGGACGGGCAGGCTCTCATTCTGGAGACCTCGTTCTACCCCACCTACATATACCCCAAGCTGACCCGGGAGCTGCTGGAGACCCACAGCTTCTATTCGTTGCTCTATGAGGAAGGCATCGTGCCCTTCTCCGCCGTGGACTCCTATGAGGCCGTGGTCATGGGACGCAGCGAGGCCGAGCTGCTGGACTGCCGTCCGGGCAGCTGCGCCTTCAGCGTGCAGCGCCGCACCCGCACCGAATCCGGTGTGGTGTACGAGTTCACCCAGAGCCTGATCCGGGCCGACCGGGTGAAGCTGGACATCTATCTGCACAAGGACGGGGTGAGCTTCTCCCGCAGCGTGGATAAATAAGCATATGAGCCGCCGCCGGACGAAAGTCCGGCGGCTTTTTGTCGCCTATGGTTGTGACAGTTGACAAATTATGAGCAAAGAGATATGCTGATAATAGTAAAACTGCATACGGGAGGCGGAGTGATGAAAAAGAAAATCGCTATTTTGCTGGCGGCGGTGCTTGCCGTGGTGCTGCTGGCCGCCGGGATCACAGGCGCCTACGGAGACTCGCAGTTTTTTGACATGGGCAGACTCCTAGGTGTCGCGCAAGACGACCGGTCATCGGAGCTTGCCGCCACTTATAAGGACCAGCAGGTGACCATGGTGGAGCTGGAGTACCAGCGCGGCATGGCCGCGGTGAAGGGCGGCGATGCCGCCGACGAGACAGACAGGGAGATCGTCAACAGACTGATCGAGGGCATGATCCTTCTGGAGGTGGCGGAGGAAAAGGGACTCACGGCCACGCAGGCAGAGGTGGACGCGATGATGGAAAACACCAGAGCTGCCTACGACCTGCCGGACGGGAAGAAAACCATCGACGAGTACTGCGCCGGCGCGGGCATGACCGTGGAGGAATACTACGAGAAGCTGGAGCGGGATCTGCCGGACGCCATCACGCGCCAGAAGCTGAAGGACGAGTTTGGCCGGGAGTACTGCGCGGAGCACGGCATGGAATTCACCAAGGTGAACCAGCCCCCGGAGATCAACGAGGCCTATCAGGAGTATCGCGCCCGGCTTTTGAAGGAGCATCTGGACGACATCGTGTATTACATTGACTGACTGGGCCGTCGTGTCATTTTGGGGAGGGAAGCGGGTGAACCGAAAAACGCGTCTGTTTGCCATCCTTGGCGCTGCCGCGATTCTGGTAATCGCGCTGTGCGTCGCCGTGTTCGGGAGCGGCGATTCCAGGCTGCACCGAATCGGCGGCGCTTATGGGGCGGAGAAAAGCCCGGATGCAGTGGCGGTATACAAGGATTTGACCGTCACCGCCGGGATGCTGGACTATCAGAAGAAGCTGAACGCGGAGGCTGACGAGGGGCTGCAAAGGGACGAAACCGACAGGGAGATCATCGACCGGCTCATCACCGGGGAGCTGCAGGTGGAGGAGGCGGAGCGGCTGGGCATTGCCGCCACCGACGAGGAAATCAGCCGGATGATCGCAGACCTTCAGGAAACCTACGCGACTTACCCGGAATCGGCCGCCGCCATCGACCAGTTCTGTGAGGGGGCGGGAATGACCCTTGAGGAGTACTGGGCGGACGTGGAGCGTCAGACCTACGGAACCATCTCCCGATTGAAGCTGCGAAATCAGGTGGACCGGGAGTACTGTGCGGCGCACGGTCTGGAATACACCCGAGTGAACCAGCCGCAGGAGGTGCGGGACAACTTCTCGGCCTATCTGGCGGAGCTTCTCGAAGCCCACAGGGATGAGATCACCTACTACATTGACTGACTTACATTGCAAATCGGCCGCTCAGAACACTCTGAGCGGCCGATTTCTTATGCGATTTCGTCTCTTGTCACGTTGTTGATCCACTTTTTTGAGATCAGCCGGGGAATGCACATGAACACCTTGAAGAAGTCGTCGGCGCACATACAGATGTAGACCACCTCGATGCCGCAGCCCAGTGCAAGCGCGGCGATGGCGCTGGCGGGCACAGTGACCAGATACATGGGCAGCACGTCCACCAGCAGACCATACTTCACGTCCCCGCCGCCCCGGAAGATACCCACCACGTCACACAGGTTGCAGGCCCGCACCGGCATGGCGATGGCGATGACCACCAGCATATACTTGGCGATGCGTCCGGCCTCCGGCGAGATGCCCATGATGGGGAAAATGAAGCTGTCGCACAGGAACGCCCGGGTGAGCAGGATGAACACGGCGCTGATGATGCCCGTGGCCAGGCACAGGGCGTTCAGGGCGATGGCCTTGCCGTACATAGACTCCCGGTCGCCCCGGCCGATGTCCCGCCCGATGATGACGGCGGTGGCCCCGCCGGCGGCGAACAGGCCCACGTTCATCAGCCGGTCAATGTTGCCGGCGATGGTGTAGGCGGCCAGAATCTGGGTGGAGCCTGCCATGTGGCCCATAATGATCGCATAGGCGCTGATGGCCATGCTCCACAGCACCTCGTTGCACACCACCGGCAGGGAGAATTTCATGAAGTCGCCGGCAATGATTTTGCCGGGGGAGAGGATGTGTCTGGGCATCAGGGGCAGGTTTTTGGCCCGGGGGGCGTAGAAGCCGGTGCACACCACCTCAAACACGCGGCTGATAAGAGTTGCCAGAGCCGCGCCGGCGCAGCCCATCATGGGCGCGCCCCATTTGCCGAAGATGAACATATAGTTCAGCACGATGTTCAGCACGCCGGAAACCGACAGCACCACCGCGCCGAACACCGGGTTTTCCATGCTGCGCTGCACGGCAACATACACGCCGGAGATGGACATGAACACATAGGAAAAGCCCACGATTCGCATATAATCCGCGCCCGGCTCAATCAGGGTGGCGTTGTTGGTGAGCAGGCCCATAATCTCACGGGGGAACAGCGCCGCCAGCACGGCTACAAAGGCGGTGACGGAGACGGAGACGTAGAGTCCCATTCCCATCACGCGGTTGATGGCCTCCTTGTTGGCTCGCCCGTTGTACTGCGCCACAAGGACGCTTGCGCCGCTCTGGATGCCGAACACCACGAACATGACCACAAAGAACAGGGAGTTTGCCATGGTCACGGCGGCCAGCTCCGTCTCGCCCAGCGCGCCCACCATGAAGGTGTCGGCCATGGCCATCAGGTTGGTGACGAAGTTTTGCAATATCATGGGGAACATCAGTGTAAGGGCTCCCTTGTAGAAGCCCTTCCCCTGTTTTAAATAATTCATTTTATCTTATTCCGTTCTCAGGGCCTCCACCGGGTCGCGCCGGGACGCGAAACGAGAGGGGATCAGCCCCGCAATATAGGTGAGCAGCATGGAGATGAACACAAGTCCGATGCCGCCGTAGACGGGCATCACCGCGCTCAGGTTGGGGATATCGGTGAGATGGTGCACAATGGCGTTGATGGGCAACAGCAGCAGCAGGGAAAGCCCGATGCCCATGGCGCCCGCCACGAAGCCCTCGATCAGCGTTTCCGCGTTGAACACGTTGGCCACGTCCCGTTTGGAGGCGCCGATGGCCCGGAGAATTCCGATTTCCTTGGTGCGCTCCAGCACGGAGATGTAGGTGATAATGCCGATCATGATGGAGGATACCACCAGCGACACGGCCACGAAGGCGATCAGCACATAGCTGATGGCCTTGATGATGGTGGTGATGGAGCTCATCAGCAGCGCCACATAGTCGGTGTAGGAGATCTGCTGCTCCTCCGCGGCGGCGGCGTTGTAGTCGTCAATGGCGGCGGCAATGGCATCCTTGTCCGCGAAGGAGGAGGCGTAGATGTTCACGGAGCTGGGGCTTTCCGGGTCCACATGGCCCAGCAGGGTCAGGTTCTTTTCGTAGGTGCTCTCGCTCAGGGTTTCGGGCATCAGGTTCTCGTAGATGTAGGCGTACTGCCAGTCCTCCAGCGCGGAGTGCTCCAGCGCCATTGCCATCTGATCGGCGCTCATGTAGGAGA
This sequence comes from uncultured Oscillospiraceae bacterium, assembly GCA_964497655.1. Classification (GTDB taxonomy): domain Bacteria; phylum Bacillota; class Clostridia; order Oscillospirales; family Oscillospiraceae; genus Scatomorpha. Next base: position 18,138 of record CAZCDJ010000017.1, read on the forward strand.
GCTGGGCGGCGGTGGCCTCGGCGTACTGGCTGCGTACCCGCTCCCCAATGCCGTCGCGCACGGAGCCGAACAGGGTCTCATCGTCCATGCCCGCAATGTAGTCGGTCACGGTCTGGGCATCCACGCCCATCTCCGTGCTGTAATTCTCCGTGACCATCTTCTCCACCTGCTCCCGGGTGAGCCCGGCCATGGTATCGTCAAGGATGGAGCTCACATAGGCATCGGAGGGGACGCACATGATCTGCTTGTAAAGGTCGGCCTTGTCGGTGGTGCTGAGGGAGGCGATGTGCTCCTTCACCCCGTCGGTCATCTCCTGGGCGGTGGGCTCGGTCTCGTTGCCGGTGGGGAAGGGCAGAGCGGTGATCACGTCGGTGGTCTTGTCGGCCAGCTGGGCCTTCACGATCTCCGTGTCGTTTGTGGCGGCGATGGCGTGCTCCACCATGGCGGCAGTGTAGCCGATGGCGCCGCTCATCATCCCGGTCACCGCGTCCGCGTTTTGGCGGGCGATGCCCACCACCTTCAGCGTGGTTCCCAGCTCCTTGTTGTTATACAGGTAGTCCATGCCGCTGGCGGTATCGGAAAGGTTGACATAAGTTCCGGTGGCCTGATCGTGACTATAATATTCCGCGGGGAGAATCAGCTTAAAGGTGTGACTGCAAATATCCTCGTAGCTCCAGCTCTGCACGGAGGAGGAGACCTGCTCCCGGTTCATGGACTTCTCCAGCGCGTCGGTAATCTCGGCGTTGGTCTCCAGTCCCATGGCGTAGAGCACCAGATCGGACACCTCGTTATTGCTGTCCACGAACAGCATCACCTCGTCGTAGCTCTCCGGCCACCGGCCGTAGAGCACGTCGTACTGGTTGGTGAGGGTGTCGCTGATAAGCTGGCCGTCCTCGCCGGGGAGCATTTCCTCCCAGGCGTCGTAGCGGGAGTACATATCGCCCATGGAGTCAAAGTAGGAGGTGAAGTCGCCGCCGTACATGGTGGAGAGCAGACCCTGCAAAAGCTCCACCACATCGGTCTTGACGATGGCGCCGTCCTTATCCTGGGTGTAGATGTCAAATTCCTGGTCGTAGCTGTACTCAATGGCGCTGGCGTACTGGCGCAGGGGGCAGTCGGGGTCGTCCAGCCAGACCTTCAGGGCCTTCAGGTCGTTGGTGTCGGTCTCGGCGCTGGTCATGCTGTCCAGCAGGTCGTAGAGCATCACATTGGAGTACACCGCGTCGCTTGCGTGGTCTGCCTGCTCCGTGTCATCCTTGGTCTTTGCGCCGGTCATGGAGGTAATGAGGGAGGAGAGGTCCACGGCCTCGGCCTCGATGGTGATGGGGTAGCTGGACAGCGTGTCCTCCTGCACCCGGTCGATGTATTGCTGGATGCCGTTGGACAGGGAGAGAATCAGCGCAATGCCGATGATGCCGATGCTGCCGGCGAAGGCGGTGAGGATGGTGCGGGCCTTCTTGGTCATCAGGTTTCGCAGGGACAGGGCCAGCGCGGTGCCGAAGCCCATGGAGGGCTTGCGCTTCCGGTCAGCCTTCTCGGTGGAGGCGGCGGGGGTGAAGGGGTCGGAGTCATCAATGACCCTGCCGTCCAGCAGGCGCACGATGCGGGTGGAGTAGCGCTCGGCCAGCTCCGGGTTGTGGGTCACCATGACTACCAGCTTGTCCCGGGCAATCTCCTTCAGCAGCTCCATAATCTGCACGCTGGTCTCGCTGTCCAGCGCGCCGGTGGGCTCATCCGCCAGCAGGATGTCCGGGTCGTTCACCAGGGCCCGGGCGATGGCCACCCGCTGCATCTGTCCGCCGGACATCTGGTTGGGGCGCTTGTAGAGCTGGTCGCCCAGTCCCACGCTTTCCAGCAC
>CAZCDJ010000018.1:0-19656 GCA_964497655.1 uncultured Oscillospiraceae bacterium
CGAGCACGGCACCCATCTGGTGAGCGTGGCCTCCATCCACTATGAGCCCTTCGGCATCTACGCCGGCAAGGCCGCCTCCATTGACGCCCTCACCGACGGCGCCAAGATCGCCGTGCCCAACGACGGCAGCAACGAGACCCGCGCCCTGCTTCTGCTCCAGCAGGAGGGCATTCTCACCCTGAAGGAGGGCATTGACGCCTCCTCCAACGCCACCAAGCTGGACATCGCCGAGAATCCCCTGAACATCGAAATCGTGGAGATGGAGGCCGCCCAGCTGGTGAGCAGCCTGCCCGACGTGGAGCTGGCGGTCATCAACGGCAACTACGCCCTGCTGGGCGGACTGAACGCCTCCAGCGACGCGCTGGCCATTGAGAACGCCGACGGCGACGCCGCCCAGACCTACGCCAACATCATCGCCGTGAAGGAAGGCAGCGAGAAGGACCCGGGCGTGCTGGCGCTTGTGAAGGCCCTCCAAAGCGACGCGGTGCGGGATTACATCAACGCCACCTACGGCGGCGCCGTCGTCCCCATCTTCTAAGCTGTACAAGCAAAAAGCTGCCGAGGCAAATGCCTCGGCAGCTTTTCTCTTTACCTAGTCAGCCAGTTTTTCAACTCGCCCCACAGCTCCACGATGCGGAACTTCAGCACCACCGCGCCGTCCTTGCCGGAAATGAGCTTCACATCCCCCTCCGGCAGGGTCTCCATGGCGGTCTCCGCCTGGGCGGCGGTGGACACAGGGGCGGGAACACCACGCACCACCAGTTATGCCCCTTGCCCTCGCCCAGCACCACCCGCAGGGAGGTGTAGCTGCCGGCGGGCAGGGAAAATCCCCCGTACTGCCGGGTGGGATAGTTCTCCCGCCCCAGCGTCACCGTGACCTGCCGCCCGCCGGAGACGGCCCGGGCCGCCCCCTCGATGCCGGGCTTTTCCCGCTCGATGATCTCCCTTGCCTCCGCCGCGCTCTCCGCGCCGGCCAGCCGGGGGGAGAGATAGGCGAGAACGCTGTCCCGCACGGTGAGCTTCACGGCCTGCTCGGTCTCGTCGTCGCTCACCGCCAGCACGTGCAGCCGAATCAGCGAGGAGGCAAGCCGTTCGCTGCGGGCCTGCGCCCAGACCCCGGTGAACAGGGTGACGCACAGAGCCAGCAGCAGGGCGGTCTCCCATTTTTTCAGTTTTGTGCTTTCATTTTTCATCATCCTATGTACCTCACAACGGTATTTTGCCCGTTGTGGGGCCGGTCAATACGGATGATCCTAAATTTTCGCCTGTCCGCAGGTGGCGGTGAGGAACACCTCCCGGCAAATCACCCTCAGCGCGGTGACGGCGCTGCTCGCCCGCTCCTCGTCCGGGAACAGGCCGAACACGGCGCTGCCGGTGCCGCTCATGGCGGCGCCCATGGCGCCCTCGTCCAGCATCACGCTCTTAATCTCCTTCACCACGGCGGCGCGGCGCTCCAGCACATCCTCAAACACGTTGTACATCCGCCGGGACACCCGGGCCGCGTCCCCCGCCCGCAGGGCGGCAAGCAGCCCCTCGGTGTCCGGATGGCAGCGGGAGGAGCGGGCGTCAATGCGCTGGAACAGCTCCGGCGTGGAGGCCGTAAAATGGGGCATGCAGATCACCGCCGGCGTCTCCGGCAGGGGCGGCAGGGGCGTAAGCGCGTCGCCCCGCCCCTCAGCCAGCTGGGTGCCGCCCTGCACGCAGAATGCCACGTCGCTGCCCACGCCGGCGGCGATTTTCTCCAGCTCCGCGCCGGTAAATCCCGCGCCGGTGAGCACATTCAGCGCCCGCAGCACCGCCGCCGCGTCGGAGGAGCCGCCCCCCAGTCCGGCACACACCGGCACCCGTTTTTGAATGACAATCAGCGCACCCCGGTGGGCGATGCCCGCCGCGGCGAAAAACGCCCGAGCCGCCTTCACCGCCACATTCCGGTCGTCCCCGGGGATGTAGGGCTTGTCCGTCTGGGCGCTCATCGCCCCGTCGGTCAGCTCCACGGTGACATCGTCGCACAGGCGCGCGCTTTGCATCACCATACGCATATCGTGGAAGCCGTCCGGTCGCCGGCCCAGCACATCCAGCGACAAATTCAGCTTGGCATATGCCTTTTCCCTGATCCGATCCATCACATTTTCTCAAACAGCAGGGGCATCAAATCAATCCCGCGACTGACCATGGGCCCCTTCAGGCCGTTCCTTTCCGAGTAATCCAGTCCGCTGCCGGGGCGGTTCTCCCGGCTGTCGTACAGCACAAAGGGCACTGCGTCCCCGTCGTGGGCGCCGTTTGCCATCAGCGTCTTGTGGTCGGAGAGGATCAGCATGCGGAACTCCTCCTTTTCCTCCCGCAGCCGCTCCGCCACCGGGCGGATCACCAGCTCGCTGAGGCACTCCACGGCAAAAATCTTGTGGGTCAGGTCGTGGTTATGGGTGGCCTCGTCCGGCCCCTCCAGATGGAGGGCCACAAAGTCGTTCTCCCCCAGCACGGCCAGCGCCGCGCGCACCTTGGCGGCATAGTCCGTGTCCCACTCGCCGGTGGCGGTGGGCACGGTCACGGGGGAGAGCCCCACCAGCCGGGCAATGCCGTGGCACAGGGGCACCGCGGACACCACGCCGCCCCGGTCACCGTAGGCCTCCACAAAGTTGGGCAGAGCCGCGCCCTTGCCCTCCGCCCAGAACCAGATGCAGTTGGCGGGCAGCTTGCCCTCCGCCTGACGGCGCAGGTTGATGGGGTGCGCGGACAGTATCTCAAAGGATTTTTCCATCAGCGAGCGCAGCACGCCGGCCACGGCGCAGCCCCGGGGCAGCAGCGGCCCCGCCGCCTCCCCCAGATGGTCGTGGGGCGGCGCGAGCACGATGCCGTGGATATCGGCCTTCTCCTGCACCGCCAGATGGCGGAAGGAGTGTCCGGGCAGCACGGTCATGCCCGCCGCCGCAGCCATGGGCGCAAAGTCCGGGTGGGCAAAAAGCGCCTCCACCAGCTCGTCCGACTCCGCTCCCTCGATGCTGCCGGCGCTGTGGGAAACAATGCGCCGCTCCTCAAAGGGCAGGTCGCCGCACTGGAGGCTGGCCATGTTGCAGCGGTAGGCCGCGCCGCCTGTGGGCAGCACGCCGCCGGAGGCCGCCAGCTCCAGCGGCGCCCGACCGCTGTAACAGCTGTGCACATCGCAGCCGAAAATGCCCATAATAGCGGTGTCGCTGCCGGGGGCAAAGCCCTCCGGAATGGTCTTGACGCTGCCCAGCACACCGGCGCGGGAAAGTCCGTTCAAATAGGGCCGCGCGGCCGCCTCCACCGGCGTCCGCCCGCCCAGCTCCGGCACGGGATTATCCGCCATGCCGTCCCCAATCACAAGAATATGTTTCATCGGTTCCTCCGTAAGCTTTTTTTGTAGTATACAACAATCTTCGGACATTTCAAATATGTTTTGTTCAAAACAGAAATGAGCAAAAATTTAACTTTAATTTTTGGGGATTTATGATACAATGCAAGGCGATATTGAGCATCCATCACCGGAGGTGAATTCATCCATGGATACCACTGATACGCTGCAAGCCGTGCTGGAGGCTGACAAGGAGGCCTCCCACATCTACGACGAGGCCGCGCACAGGCGCGACGCGCTGACCGAAACCATTGAGCGGAAGAAAAAAGAGCTGGAGCGTCAGTACGAGCAGGACGCCCGCGCCGCCGCAGACGCGGCCTGCGCCCAGACCTGCGCCGCCGCAGACGCGGAGATCGCCCGCATGGAGGCCGACACCCGCGCCGAACTGGAAACGGCCCGCGCCGCCTTCGCCGCCCACCGGCAGGAGTACGAGGACAAGGTGTTCGCCATCGTCACAGGTGACGCGCGATGACAAAAAGTGATATGCTCTCGCTGGACATTGCTCTGGCCACCGAGGCCCATGGAATGTACGCCCGCCTGCTGACCAAGGAGGAGAAGCAGCGTATTTCCGCCATGACCTCCGCCGACGAGCTGGTGTCCTTCCTGCGCGGCACCCGCGCCTGGGGCGCGGCGGCCCGCGAGCTGCCCACCACGGACACCACCGACGCCCAGTTCTCCATGGCCATGGAGCGGGCGGTGTACTCCGAGTTCGCCCGGCTGTACCGCTTCGCGGAGACCACGGCCAGAGACTTTCTGATTTTTATTGCCCTGCGGATGAAATTCAAGGCCATTCTGGACACCCTAAGCCGGCTGAGCAATCCGGGGGACCGGGGCAGCGACGCGGTGCCCCACTTCTTTTTGGCTCTGCCCGGCTACGGCATCGACCAGATCATGTCCGCAAAAAGCTACGCCGCGCTGACCGCGCTGGGCGGCAACGGCATCTTTGGGGACACCCTGCGCTCCCTGCCCATCGACAAGGCCACCGGCCTTCCCCGGCTGGCGGAGGCGGCGGAGGCGCTGGAGGCCCGGTACTACGCGGTGCTGGACGAATTCCTGCGGGTGGGCTACAAGGGCCCGGACAAGGCGCGGCTCACGGAGATCATGAGCTTCCGCTCCGACCTGCGGGACGTGTCCTATCTGCTGCGCCTGCGCTGGTTCGGCACCTCTCTCCAGAAGGGACGGGAGCTGCTGCCGCTGGGCGGCTCGCTGGGCCGCAAGCTGGAGGATGCCATCCTCACCGCAAAAAGCGACGATGAGGCCCTGCGTCTCGTCCTGTCCTCCCGGGTGGGAAAATATCTGGGACGCATGGACACCCAGGAGCCGGAACGCTTTGTCCGCGCGGCGGAGGACACCTATTTCCGACACATTATTCACGGCCCGCCCTGCCTGAGCGTGGCATATGCCTACATGGTTCTCAGCGAAGCGGAGTGCGCCATGCTGCGGCGAGCCTTTGTCTCGCTGCGCTACGGACTCGACCCCGGCGACTATTTATAAAGGAGGGTGAACATTGGCAACAGAAAAACTACTGAAAGTAATGCTGTCCGGACCAAGGACAATGGTTGACAGCGCCATACGCACCCTCGCCATGAACGGCGACTTTCACCCGCTGAAAACCTCTGAAATTCTCGGCTCCATGGACGGCCTGCGGGCCTTTGACGAGCCGAACCCCTACGCCGACCCCCTCAGCTCCTACCTGTCCCTGATGAACCGGCTGGGCATCAAGCCCGCCTTTCGGGACTATGCCGACCGGGACTTTGACGCGGAGAGCTGCACCCAGTTTGTGGAGCAGCAAAGCGGCACGGCGGCGCGGCTTCTCACCCGGAAAACCGCCGAGGACGCGCTGATCGCCGAAAACCAGCAGAAGATCAAGGCCTTTGGGGACTACTCGGCGCTGGAGACGGACATCTCCGGCCTGCTCTCCGCCCGCTGGTGCATTGTGCGCTTCGGTCACGCGGAGGCGGCGAGCCTGCCCGCGCTGGAGACCCTGGACCACCGCAGCGAGGGTCTGTTCCTGTTTCGCACCGGCGGCGACGAGCTGCTGACCCGATGTATCTGCCTGATGCTGCCGGACGTGGCGGACGCCATGACCGAGGAGCTGCAGGCCCGTGGCTTCGTCTTTGACAAGGCCCCCGACCCCGCCGCCGTCAGCGGCGTGCCCAAAGCGCAGATTGCCGCGCTGTGCGCCGAGATCGACGAGGCCACCCGGAAATCCAAGGCGCTGGCGGATGGTCTTGCCACCCTTTCCCGGGAGGTGAGCGAGGAGCTGCTGGCTCGATACAGCTGGCTGCTGTTCATGTCCCGCGCCTTTGAGGCGCGGACCTACGCCGCCTGGAAGGGCAAGCGCTTCTTCCTGGAGGGCTGGATTCCAGAGGAGAGCGGCAGCGCCTTTGAGGAGGCCGCCGCGTCCCTGGGTCTGGACTGCACGCTGGATAAGCCCGGCCCCGCGGATATCAAGAGCGCCCCCAGCAAGTTCAAAACCGGCTTCTTCACCAGCATTTTCGCCCCCTTTGTCTCCATGTACGGCTTCCCGGCCTACGGGGAGTGCGACCCGCGCATCTTCATGACTATCACCTACGCGCTGCTGTTCGGCATTATGTTCGGCGACATCGGACAGGGTGCGGTGCTGGTGCTGGCGGGTATCCTTCTGTACAAAAAGAAGGGCGCGTGGCTGGGGCGCATTATGGCCACCGTGGGCGTGAGCAGCGTAATCTTCGGCTGCATCTACGGCAGCGTGTTCGGAAACGAGCATTGGCTGCCCGGCTTCAAGGTGATGGAGGGCGGCAACATGATGACCATGCTCATCGTCTCCGTCATCGTGGGCGTGGCGCTGATTATCACCTGCGGCATCCTGAACATCATCACCGGCCTGCGCCAGAAGGACTACAAGAAGGCCCTGTTCAGCGCCAACGGCGTGGCGGGACTGGTGTTCTTCATCGGCCTTGTGGCGGGGCTTGCGGGCAAGCTGCTGCTGAAGCTTGACCTATTCGGCAGCGTGCCCTATCTGGTGTTCGTGCTCATTGTGCCTATTCTCTGCCTGTTCTGCGGCGAGATGCTGGGGAAGCTCTGCGCCCGTCGGCGGGACTGGCTGCCCGAGAGCTGGGGAATGTTCTTCATCGAGGGCTTTTTTGACATCTTTGAGGACTGCCTGAGCTGGTTTGCCAACTGCGTCTCCTTCCTGCGAGTGGGCGCCTACGCCATTGCCCACGCGGGCATGATGACGGTGGTCTATATGCTGTCCACCACCTCCTCCGGCGGCACCGCCGTGTGGGGCGTGGTGCTGGGCAACATCCTTGTCATGGTCATCGAGGCCGTGCTGGTGTGCATCCAGGTGCTGCGTCTGGAGTTCTACGAAATGTTCGGCCGTTTTTACAGCGGCAGCGGTCATCCCTTCACCCCCGTTACGGTGGACTACGCCCACCCCACACACAAATAACAATCAATCTACATATACCGGAGGAATTATTATGCTGAAGATCGTTTTATCCGCCATTGCCATGCTGGTTCTGGTGTCCCTTCCCCTGCTGCTGATTTACGTCCGCGTGAAGCGGGGCAACAAAAATGTGAAAAAGCCCATGCTGGCCAATCTGGCTCTGTTTTGCACCGTGTTCGCCGTCTGCGCCGTCACCTTCCTCACCCAGGGAGCCAGCGCCGTCAGCGAGAGCGGCGGCTTCATCTCCTCCGACGGCTTCGCCAAGGGCATGGGCTATCTGTCCGCCGCCCTCGCGGTGAGCGTCAGCGGTCTGGCCGGCGGCAAGGCCGTGTCCAGCTCCGCCAGCGCCGCCATCGGCGCTCTGGCCGAGAACGAGAGCACCTTCGGCAAGGCGCTGGTGTTCGTGGGCATGGCCGAGGGCATCGCCCTGTACGGCATGTTGGTGGCCTTCATCATCATCTCCAACATCTGATCGCCATGAAATACTTTTGCATCTCCAACGACCCCGACGTGCTGACGGGGATGCGTCTGGCCGGAATTCCCGGCGTGCACGCCACCACCCCCCGGGAGGTGAGCGCCGCCGTGGACCGGGCCGCCGCAGACAGCGACGTGGCCGTGCTGCTGGTGACCGAGAGCTGCTATCTGCTGCAGAAGGAACGGCTCAACGAGCTGAAGCTTTCCGCAGAACGTCCGCTTGTGAACATCATTGCCGACAGCCACGGCCCCAGAGGGGCAATCGACTCGATCACCGATCTGATCGGCGAGGCTATTGGCATCAAAATCTGATTGATAGGTGTGGCTATGACACAACCCCTTGAAAAATTGAACAGCTTTGTCTCCGCCATGCTGACGGAGGCCCAGAGCGAGGCCGACGAGATTCTTCGCAAGGCCGAGGCCGAGGAAAAGACCGCTCTGGACGAATATGAAGCCGCGCTGGCGGCAAAGAGCGCGGAGCAAAAGACGGCGCGCGCCGCCGCCGCCGCGCTGCAAAGCGCCAAGCGCCTGGCCTCCGCCCGGCTGAAATGTCGCCGGGAGCTGCTGGAGGAGCGGGAGCGCTGCGCCGCGCTGGTGTACGACGCGGTGCGCGCCCGGCTGGAGACCTACACCGCCGCCCCCGGCTACGGGGAGGCGCTGGTAAAGCTTGCCCGCGCCGGCGCGGAATCCATCCCCGGCAGCGGCCCCCTTACCGTATCCCTGCGCGCCCAGGATCTGCAATACGCGCCCATGGTCACCGCCGCTCTGGGCGGGGAGACCGCGGTGCTCACCGGCACATTTCGGCTGGGCGGCGTGATTCTGGCGCGCCCGGACGCCCATCGCCGGGCCGACCTGAGCTACGACTCGGCCCTTGCCGATTTGCAGGGCCGCTTCAGCGATATTACCGGCTTTGACGTGGAGGCTCGCCATGGAAACTGAATCCTCTGTGAAGTACTATATCCAAAGCATCAACGGCCCAGTGGTCACCGTGCGCGGCGGCACCACCCTGCCCCGCATGAGCTTCGTCTATGTGGGCGAGCAGCGTCTGTTCGGCGAGGTAGTCTCCTCCCGGGGGGACGAGAGCGTGGTGCAGGTGTACGAGGACAGCGGCGGACTGCGCTTTGGGGAGAGTGTGTACCCCACCTTCCGCCCCATGTCCGTGCAGCTTGGCCCCGGCCTGATCGGCGGCATCTTTGACGGCATCGGCCGCCCCCTGCGGGCCATTGAGGCGCAGGCGGGCAGCTTTATCGCCAAGGGCATTAACCTGCCCGCGCTGGACGGGGACGCCCTGTGGGACGTGACCGTGGAGCTGAAGGACGGCGACACGGTGAGCCCCGGGCAGATCTTCGCCCGCTGCAAGGAGAGCGAAATGGTGGAGCACCGGGCCATGGTGTCCCCCCTGCTGCATGGCACGGTGACGGAGGTGAAGCCCTCCGGCCGCTACAATGTGAACCAGCCGCTGGCCTATGTGGTGAGCGAGCGGGGCGAAAAAACGCCCCTGTGCCTCTCCCAGAACTGGGCCGTGCGTACCCCCCGCCCCTACCTGAGCCGCCGGCCCATCGACCGGCCGCTGGTGACCGGGCAGCGGGTGATTGACACCCTGTTCCCCATCGGCAAGGGCGGCTGCGCCGCCATCCCCGGCCCCTTCGGCGCGGGCAAGACCGTGGTGCAGCATCAGCTTGCCAAGTGGAGCGACGCGGACATCATCGTCTATCTGGGCTGCGGCGAGCGGGGCAACGAAATGACCCAGGTGCTGGACGAATTCAGCGAGCTGAAGGACCCCCGCTCCGGCAGACCCTTGATGGAGCGCACCATCCTCATCGCCAACACCTCCAATATGCCGGTGGCCGCCCGGGAGGCGTCCATCTACACCGGCATGACCATCGCCGAGTACTACCGGGACATGGGCTACCATGTGGCGCTGATGGCCGACTCCACCTCCCGCTGGGCCGAGGCGCTGCGGGAGATCTCCGGTCGTCTGGAGGAGATGCCCGCCGAGGAATCCTTCCCCGCCTACCTGCCCAGCCGCCTTGCCGGCTTCTACGAGCGGGCGGGCTATGTGGACACCCTTTCCGGCGCGGAGGGCAGCGTCACCGCCATTGGCGCGGTATCCCCCCAGGGCGGCGACTTCAGCGAGCCCGTGACCCAGAACACCCAGCGCTTTGTGCGCACCTTCTGGGCGCTGGACCGCTCCCTGGCCTACGCCCGCCACTTCCCCTCCATCAACTGGAACAACTCGTACAGCGAGTATTATAACGACCTGGTGCCCTGGTACAACGAGCACTTCGGCCCGGACTTCGACGAGGATCGCCGCCGCATCGTGGCTCTGCTGAACGAGGAGAGCAAGCTGGCGGAGATTGTGAAGCTCATCGGCTCCGACATCCTGCCTGACGACCAGAAGCTGGTGATTGAGACCGCCAAGGTCATCCGTCAGGGCTTTTTGCAGCAAAACGCCATGCACGAAACGGACACCTACATGACCCCGGAGAACCAGATGGCCATGCTGCGGGTGATTTTGCACCTGTACGACCAGGCGCGAACGCTGGTGGGGCGGAGCATCCCCCTGCGCCAGCTGAAGGAAACCGGCATCTTCTCCGTGCTGGACAAGATGAAGTTCGGTCTGGGCGCGGGCGAGAAGGAAGAAGCATTCATGGGTCAGGTGGACGCGGCCATTGAGTCCGTCCGCAAGGCCAACCGATAAGGGGGCGGGGGTATGAGAATAGAATATACCGGCCTCAGTGAGATTAAGGGCAGCCTTGTGGCCCTTGAGGGCGTGACCGACGCCTTTTATGACGAGATGGCCGAGATTACTCTGCCCGGCGGCGAGCGCCGTCAGGGCCGGGTGATCATCATCGACGGCGACCGGGTGGTGCTGGAGGTCTTTGAGGGCACCGTGGGCATGGATATGGACAGCGCCGCCACCCAGTTCGTGGGCCGCCCCATCACCCTGCCCCTCTCCGGCGAGATTTTGGGCCGGGTGTTCGACGGCAAGGGCCGCAGCGCCGACGGTCTCAGCGAGATCTACGCCGAGGAGCGGCGGGACATCAACGGCAGCGCCATCAATCCGGTGTCCCGGATGTACCCCAGAAGCTGCATCCTCACCGGCATCTCCAGCATCGACGCCACCAGCACCCTGATTCGGGGTCAGAAGCTGCCCATCTTCTCCGGCGCGGGCATGGCCCACAACGAGCTGGCCGCCCAGATCGTGCGGCAGGCCAAGGTGCAGCATGACGACGGCGAGTTCGTGATCGTGTTCTGCGCCATGGGCGTGAAGAACGACACCGCCGAATTTTTCCGCAAGGACTTTGCCGAGTCCGGCGCGCTCAGCCGCACGGTGATGTACCTGAATCTGGCCAGCGACCCCATCATCGAGCGCATTCTGGCGCCCCGCTGCGCCCTCACCGCCGCCGAGTATCTGGCCTTCACCCTGGGCTACCATGTGCTGGTGGTGATGACCGACATGACCTTCTACTGCGAGGCGCTGCGGGAATTCAGCTCCTCCAAGGGGGAGATTCCCTCCCGCAAGGGCTTCCCCAGCTATATGTACTCCGACCTTGCCAGCCTGTACGAGCGGGCGGGCATGATTCGGGGCCGGAGCGGCAGCGTCACGCTGATGCCCATTCTCACCATGCCCGGCGACGACATCTCCCACCCCATCCCCGACCTGACCGGGTACATCACCGAGGGGCAGATCGTCCTCTCCCGGGAGCTGAGCGCCAAGGGCGTGTACCCGCCGGTGAGCATCCTGCCCAGCCTGAGCCGCCTGATGAAGGACGGCACCGGCAAGGGCTTCACCCGGGACGACCACAGCGAGCTGTCTAACCAGCTGTTCGCCTCTTACAGCGAGGTGGCGGGCGCCAGAAGTCTGGCCACCGTCATCGGCGAGGATGAGCTGTCCCGCACCGACCGGCTGTACCTGCGCTTCGGCGACGAGTTTGAGCACCGGTTTGTCAATCAGAGCATGAACGAGGAGCGCACGCTGGAGCAGACGCTGGATCTGGGCTGGGAGCTGCTTTCCATCCTGCCCCGCGGCGAGCTGACCCGCGTCAGCGACGAGACCCTTGCCGCCCACTACACGGGCACGCAGGAATAAATGACGAAATCTCTCCCGGGAGGTGAGGACAGATGGCGCAAAGCGCGCCCACAAAAGGAAATCTGATGGCAGCCAGGCGCTCCCGCGCCCTGGCCGAAAACGGCTTTGAGCTGATGGACCGCAAGCGCAACATCCTGATCCGGGAGATTATGGGCCGGATGCAGGAGGCTGAGGAGCTGCAGGGCGAGATCAACGAGACCTTCGAGCGGGCCTACGCCGCCATGCGGCTGGCCGAGATCTCCATGGGCGGCAGCGTGGACATCGGCGCGGACGCGGTGCCCATCGACGAGAGCGTGAGCATCCGCTACAAAAGCGTGATGGGCGTGGAAATCCCCTATGTCACCGCCGACGAGCAGGCCCCCCAGGACGGCCCGCCCTACGGCCTCGCCTTCACCTCCTCCGAGTTTGACGAGGCCTACTTCAGCTTCGCCCAGGTGAAGGAGCTGCTGCACCACCTGGCGGAAACGGAAAACGCCATCTATCGGCTGGCCTACGCCATCCGCAAGGCCCAAAAGCGGGCCAACGCCCTGCGAAACATTGTGATCCCCGGTCTGGACGCGGACATCACCCGCATCAGCGAGGCGCTGGAGGAGAAGGAGCGGGAGGAATTTGTGCGGCTGAAGGTGGTCAAGGCCACCAAGGGCGGCGGGGAGGGTGCGCTGTGAGCGCCCCTTCAGGGAGGCTGCCATGAAAAGCAAGCGTAAGGGCAGGGCAAATCTGCTCTATGTCGCCATCCTTGCCGCGGCGGCCCTGCTGCTGTGGGGCGCGTCCCGGCTGGGACTGCTCTCCTGGGGGGAGAGTGCCGCCACGCCCCTGCCCACCGGGCAGCTGCGGGTGGCCTACCTGGACGTGGGGCAGGGCGACTGCATCCTGCTGAGCTGCAACGACGCGTATATGCTCATTGACGCGGGGCCGGTCTCCGCCGGAATCACCGTCACCGAGTACCTGAAGGCCAGCGGCTGCGAAAAGCTCACCTATTTTGTGGTCACGCACGCCCACGAGGATCACTGCGGCGGCGCGGACGACGTGCTCACCGCCTTCCCGGTGGAGACACTGTTCGCCCCCTACACGGAGTTTGACCAGAGCGGCGCCTTCACCTATTTTGAGGACACCGCGGCGGAAGTGGGCGTGGACATCACCATGCCCGCCGTGGGCAGCGTGTTCACCCTTTCCGACGCCACCGTCACCTTTGTGGGCCCGGTGAGCCAGGGCGGCGACCTGAACGACGGCAGCCTTGTGCTGCGCGTGGACTACGGGGACACCTCCTTCCTGTTCACCGGGGACGCCTCCTCCGGCGCGCTGCTGGATGACATCGCGGCAGGCTACGACCTCTCCTGCGACGTGCTGAAGCTCTCCCACCACGGCAGCAGCGACGGCACCAGCGACAAGCTGCTGCAATATGTGGAGCCCAAAATGGCCGTGGCCTGTGTGGGCGCGGACAACCGCTACGGGCATCCCCATGAGGAGGTGCTCTCCCTGCTGGAGGCCTACGACGTGCGCCTTTCCCGCACCGATACGGACGGCACCGTGGTGCTGGTGAGCGACGGCGCGAGGATATACAAATACTGACTGCGGCACACACTGCACGCGATGCACAACACGGGACGCGGCATACACACTGACCGCGGCACACACTGACCGCGGCACACACTGCACGCGGCAAATAAAAACGTGTCATTCTGAGGCCAACGGCCGAAGAATCTTTCCTCCGGCAATCTTCCGGAGAAGGATCCTTCGCTGCGCTCAGGATGACACGTTCTTTTTTCAGGATGTTACGTTTTCCCCGGGCAAAGCGCTCTTTCCCCGGGCGGCACGCTCTTCCCCTCGGGCGGCGCGCTCTTAATCTGCTTCTTTTTTATTCGAAGCTGTACACCCGCACCTCGTAGGGGCGGGCGGTGAAGCCGTTGTTGCCCACAATGTTCATGTCGTAGTTATGCAGCACCAGCTTTCCGGATAGCAGGTCGAAGCCCTCCGGCGCGGTGAAGTAGCGTCCGTCGCCCTTGAAGGAGCAGATCACCAGCAGGCGCTTGCCCTGATACTCCCGGGAATACACATAAAAGTCCTTGTCCGTGGTGCGGTACTCGGTGTAATCCCCCCAGACTGCCACGGGATTTCCCTTCTTGAAGCGGATCAGCTCCCGATAGAAGTTCAGCAGGCTGTCCGGGTCGTCCTCCTGGGCCGCCACGTTCACCTCCTTATAGTTCTCGTTCACATAGAACCAGGGGCGCACGGGGGAGAAGCCCGCGTGGGGCTCCGCCGACCACTGCATGGGGGTGCGGGCGCTGTCCCGGCAGGACTTCTGGGCGTTTTCCAGCACCTTCTTTTTGGACATCAGCCGGGAGGCGATGCGCACGTTGTTGCGCAGCTGCACGTCCACATACATATCCGTGCGGGGCAGGCACAGGTTGGTCATGCCGATCTCCTGCCCCTGATAGACGAAGGGGGTGCCCTGCTGCAGCATATAGGCGCAGGCCAGCATCTTGCCGGACTCCACCCGGAATTTCTCGCTGCCGTAGCGGCTGATCACTCGGGGGTGGTCGTGATTTTCCAGATACAGCGTGTTCCACGCCCTGCCGTTCAGCCCCTTCTGCCAGCGGGAGAAGGCGCTTTTCAGCTTGAGCAGGTCAAAGGGCTTCTGGAGGAAGTCCGTCACCGTGCAGTCCGCCTCCATGTGGGAGAAGTTGAACATCAGATCCAGCTCGCCGCTCTCCTCATAGGTGAGGGCGGTCTCCGGCTCCATGCGGGGCCCCTCCCCCAGCAGCATGGCGTCGTACTCCTCCGCCACGGCCCGGTATTCCTTCAGGTACTCGTGGACGTGGGGGCCGTTTACATAGTAGCTCATGCCGGTGGCGGCGGGCAGCTTCATAAAGGCGTTCGGCAGCCCCTCCTGCTTGGAGATGAAGGTGATTACATCCTCCCGGAAGCCATCCACCCCCATGTCCAGCCAAAAGCGCATGATATCCTTGACCTCCTGCCGCACGGCGGGGTTGTCATGGTTTAGATCCGGCTGTTTTTTGGCGAAGATATGCAGGTAGTACTCCCCGCTCTCCTCGTCGTATTCCCAGGCATCCCCCTCGAACAGACTGTCCCAGTTGTTGGGGGGACGTTTCCTGTCGCCCCGGCCGTCCTTGCCCGGCCGCCAGAAATAGTAGTCCCGGTAGGGGGAGTTCTTGTCCCGGCTCTGCACGAACCAGGGGTGCTCGTCGCTGGTGTGATTGACCACCAAATCCATGAACACCTTCATCCCCCGCTCATGAGCGCCCGAAAGCACCTGCCGGAACACGTCCAAATCGCCGTAGTCCGGGTGGATGGCGCGGTAGTCGGAGATGTCGTATCCAAAGTCCGCGTTGGGCGAGGGATAGAGCGGCGAAAACCAGATGGCGTCCGCCCCCAGACTTTTGATGTAGTCCAGCTTCCCCAGCACACCCCACAGATCGCCAATGCCGTCGCCGTTGCCGTCGCAAAAGCTGCGCGGCCAGATCTGATAGACCACCATGGTCTTGTACCAGTCGTTTTTCGCCATATCCCACACTCCTCAGCCTGTGATCGTCTCCCTCCGGCGGCTCTGGATATGGGGGGAGCGTTACAATATTTATCATAGCACAAATCCCGCAAATGTAAAATATGTATCTGCGCTTCGGGGCAAAGATGGGGCAAAGCCGGCGGGGACGCTTGCAACCTTGGGAAAAATGATGTAAAATAAATGAATTCCACAAACAGGAGAGTGATTGTTCTTGGAAAGCGCCCCAATACCCCGAAGTAGCATCGCGAATATCATACCGGCCCGCGGGTAACGGCACGGCGCTTCTTCGCCGCTGCTGCCGCTTTGCGTGCGCCGGCGAAAGGAGAACAACATGATAAAGTATTACCTCAGCGGCGATAACGGCCTGAAGGAGATGACCGCCGCCTGCCACGACGACTGGATCTGCGTCACCTCCCCCACGGAAACGGAGATTGGTTATCTCTCCGGCTCTCTGGGTCTGGACGCGGACGTGCTCCGCTCCGCGCTGGACGAGGACGAGCGCTCCCGTCTGGAGACGGACGAGGGCTACGCCATGATTCTGGTGAACATCCCCACCCTGGAGACTGACGACGAAAACGAGCTGTATTCCACCATCCCGTTGGCCATCATCCACACCGGCGACCACATCATCACCGTATGCAGCGAGGACACCCCCGTGCTGAAGCCCTTTGCGGCGGACAAGGTGAAGGATTTCCGCACCGGGATGCGAAGCCGCTTCACCTACAACATCCTCTACCGCACCGCCTCCCTGTTCCTCCGGTATCTGCATATCATCGACAAAAAGAGCGACGCGGTGGAGACCAAGCTCCACAAGTCCACCCAGAACCGGGAGCTGATCGAGCTGCTGCGGCTGGAAAAGAGCCTGGTGTACTTCACCACCTCCCTGCGCAGCAACGAGGCCGTGATGGAGAAGCTGATGCGTACCAACGCCATCAAGAAATATCCCGAGGACGACGATCTGCTGGAGGACGTCATCGTGGAAAACAAGCAGGCCATCGAGATGTCCAACATCTACTCCGGCATCCTCTCCGGCATGATGGACGCCTTCGCCTCCGTCATCTCCAACAACCTGAATATCGTGATGAAGATTCTGGCCATCGTCACCATTGTGCTGTCCATCCCCACCATGATTTTCTCCGCCTACGGCATGAACCTGTCCGGCGCGGGAATGCCCCTTGCCGGCAACCCCTACGGCTTTTTCGCCATTGTGGGGCTCTCCCTGGTGCTGAGCCTTATCGTGGCCGTGTTTTTCATCAAGAGTAAGATGTTCAAATGACGCGAAAGGAACCGGCATGAAACGAACGCTTCTCGCCGCGCTAACGCTGACGGCGCTGCTCCTTGGCGGCTGCGGGAAGCCTCCCGCCCCCGCCGCCACCCCAAGCCCCGCGCCCACCGCCGCGGCGACCCCCGCGCCCACGCCCGTCCCCACTCCCACTCCCACCCCCACTCCCACCCCCACGCCGGTGATTCTGGCGGAGACGGAGGACGCGGGGCAGGCCTATCAGGACGCCATCGTGTTCTACGGCGACAGCAACACCAACGGGCTTCGCCTGCACGAGCTGCTGCCCGGCGGCTACAACACCAATCAGATCTGGACGCCCATGAGCGGCACCCTGACCCTCTCTCGCTGGGATATCGACAAGATCGTCTACCCGGAGAGCTGGACGGAGATGGACGTGACCGAGGCCATGGCCCTGAAAAAGCCCCAGTACCTGCTGATCAATCTGGGCATGAACGGCGTGTCCTTCATGGACGAGGACTATTTCACGGAGACCTACGCCGCCATGGTGGAGGCGCTGCAGTCCGCCTCGCCGGACACGAAGATCATTCTCTCCTCCATCTACCCGGTGGCGGACGGCTATCTGGGAGAGGATTTGACCAACGCAAAAATTGACGCGGCCAATGGCTGGATTTTGAAAATCGCCCAGGACAAGGGTTTGCGGTATCTGGACGTGCAGTCTATCCTGAAGGGGCCGGAGGGCGATCTGCCCGAGGATTTTCACGACGGCAACGGCTTCCACCTGACGGTGGAAAAGTATCTGGACGTGCTGACCTACCTCCGCACCCACGCCTGGCAATAATTGCAGGCTATGCGCCGCTCTCCAAAAGGGCCGCCCCATCCGGGGCGGCCCTTTGCAGTTTGCGAAAGAGCTTGCGCGGCGGCGAAGCTCTACCAGGTTATTTCGCGGCTGCGGTTTACAGCGCGTAGCTGGCCGCGTTAATCACCTTGTTGTTCTTCGGGTCGCCCACGCAGAAGTGATAGGCGCCGTTCACGTCATCGTCCCCGAAGTCCCCGGAGAAGCTCACTGTGTCCTCCTCCGTGATCTCCGCCACGTCCCGGGCAACCCGCTCCACGGCGGGGCGCTGGGCACGGGTGCAGTGCACCTCCGCGCAGGAGAGAAGGGTAAGCCGCTCCCCGATCAGCTCCGGCGTGATGTCCTCGTCCAGATGCACCTCCGCGCACGCGTGCACGGTGAGACCCTCCGGCGCGTCCTCCAGCGAGGCGCGGCGGAGCTTCAGCTCCGGCCTTCCGGAGAGCAGCACGCCGCGCACGGCAATCAGCTCGCCGCCGCACTGGGCCCCCAGCGCGACAAAGGCGTCCATGGCGCTCTCCGGCAGGAGCACATCCCCGGTGACGTGCAAGAAGGAGAGCCGGGCCAGCAGCGGCGCGGCCCGGGGGGGCACCATCAGGTCGCCGCTCACATACAGCTTGTCGCCGTGGCGGCGCAGCAGCGCGTCGCTCAGCTCCGCGTCGTCGCCCACATAGGCGCAGCCGTCGGGCACCACCTCCACATTCACGTCGTCGCCGAACATGGGCAGGGCGGCAGTAAGAAGGCTCTCCGCCAGCACGGCGGTGCGGGTGAGGAACGTGGCTCCCTTGGCCGCCATGGCGGCGCAGTCCAGATTTTTGTCCAGCAGCACCACCCGCCGGGCGGCGTAGTATTGCTGGGCCTTGGCCCGCAGGGCGAACACCCTGTCCACAATGAAGGTGCGCTTTAAGAGCACCGCGCCGTCCGGGTACACGGAGCTTGCGCCGTTGATCTTCACGCAGGCCATGGCACCCTCCATGCTGCGGGGGTAGGTGACCTCGCCGTTCACCTGGATGGAGAGGTATTTCTCCATGGCCTTCTCCGCCCCCGGCTCCACGGTCAGCTTTCCGTTCACCACCAGCACCGCGCTCTTGCCCTCTCCCTCGCCGGCGGAGATGGTGAACGCGCCGTTTTTCATCACCAGCTCCGCGTCCACGGGCACGTCGATGATGTCGGCGGCATTCAGGCTCACGTTGTAGCGGTGCAGCTTTTCCCGGCTCTCCGCGTTGGTGACGATGGTGGCGGCGTTGATGGTGACGCTCTCATACTGGGCAAGGGTGCTCTCCAGCACGGCGCGGGTGTCGCACAGGGCGGCGTTCACCACCAGATGCTTCTGCCCCTCCACGGGCTCCGTGTTCCTGCGAACGGTAAATGTGTTTTCCATGTCTGTATCCTCTCAATCCTCAAAATACATTTTTTTCAGTCTGGCCCGGGCGCTCAGCAGCCGGGCGCGCACGGTGGAGGGCTTCAGCCCGAACCGCTCGCCAATCTCCCCGGAATCGTAGCCGGAAAAGTAGCGCAGGCAGAAGATGGCCCGCTCGCTCTCCGGCAGGCGCTGCACAAAGGCAGCCACGGCAAAGCGGCTCAGGTCGTCGGCGTACTCGTCCTCCCCCCGGTTCTCCCGCTGCGCCAGCTTCTCCCGGCGCTTTCCGTCAAGGAAGATATTTTTCGCCGTGCGGAAAAGCCAGCTCAGCCGCTGCTCCCCCGAAAGAGCTTCCAGCGCGTCCAGATTCCCCAGCGCCCGCAGGAAGGTCTCCTGGGTCAGATCCTCCGCCTCCGCCTGTCCGTGGGTCAGGGAGAGGGCGAAACGCAGCACCCGGGGATAAAATTGTTCGTATAGCTCCTGTGCTGTGTCCGCCACCATTCTCTATCTCCTCATGGATAATTCCCGCAGCAGCTCCCGCTGTTCATAGAGCGCCGCTTCCATCCGCCGCGCTCCGCCGGGCAGTTCACCGCTCTCTCTCCGGCGTATTCGTCGCGGCAGTACAAGTTTTATCATGGTTCATCCCCGCTTTCACCAGTATAACGAATGAGGGAGCCAAAGTGTTGACAAAAAATCGGCGGAGGGCAAATTTCTTTGCCTTCCGCCGAAAAATTATTTGGAGGTGCACATCAGCTCGCCGTTTTGGGCGGAGAGCACCAGCGTGCTGCCGGCGGCCACGTCGCCGGAGAGAATCTTTTTGGCAATCAGCGTCTCCGCCGCGCTTTGCAGGTAGCGCTTCATGGGGCGCGCGCCGTACACCGGGTCGAAGCCCCGGTCGATGATGAGGCTCTTGGCCGCGTCCGTCACCTCCAGCGACAGGCTCTTGTCCGCCAGCCGCTCCCGCAGCCCCGCCACCAGGTTGTCGATGATGCCGGTGAGGTTCTCCTTGGTGAGCGGGCGGAACAGGATGGTCTCGTCCAGCCGGTTCAGGAACTCCGGGCGGAAGGTGCGCCGCAGCTCCGCGTGCACCGCGTCCCGGGCCTCCTCCGAGATGCTGCCGTCCGGCCGGATGCCGGAGAGTAAATACTGGCTGCCCAGATTGCTGGTGAGGATGATGATGGTGTTCTTAAAGTCCACGGTGCGGCCCTGGGAATCGGTGATGCGGCCGTCGTCCAGAATTTGCAGCAGGATGTTGAACACGTCCGGGTGCGCCTTCTCCACCTCGTCGAACAGCACCACGCTGTACGGCT
>CAZCDJ010000019.1:0-1833 GCA_964497655.1 uncultured Oscillospiraceae bacterium
GAGTCCGTCGCCGCCGCAGGCCTCGCACCGGCCGCCCTTCACGTTGAAGGAGAAGCGGCCCGCGTTGTAGCCCCGGGTTTTGGCGTCCTGGGTGGAGGCGAACAGGTCCCGCACGTCGTTGAACACGCCGGTGTAGGTGGCGGGGTTGGAGCGGGGCGTGCGCCCGATAGGCGACTGGTCGATGCAGATCACCTTGTCCACATACTCCAGTCCCTCAATGCCGGCACATTTGCCCGGGCGCACATGGGCCCGGTTCTTCTCCGCCGCCAACGTCTTATAGAGCACCTCGTTGATGAGGCTGGACTTGCCGCTGCCGGACACGCCGGTGACGCAGGTCATCACTCCCAGCGGGATCTCCACATCCACGTTCTTCAGGTTATTCTCCGTGGCTCCCCGGATGACAAGGCTTTTGCCGCTGCCGGTGCGGCGGACGGACGGCACGGGGATGGTCTTTTCCCCGGACAGATACTGGCCGGTGATGCTCTCCGGGCAGGCCATGATGTCCTCCGCCGTGCCCTCCGCCACCACACGCCCCCCGTGGACGCCCGCGCCGGGACCGATGTCGATAATCCAGTCCGCCGCCCGCATGGTGTCCTCGTCGTGCTCCACCACGATCAGGGTGTTGCCGATGTCCCGCATATGCTGCAGCGTGGCGATGAGCTTGGCGTTATCCCGCTGGTGCAGGCCGATGCTGGGCTCATCCAGAATATACAGCACGCCCATCAGGCTGGAGCCGATCTGGGTAGCCAGCCGGATGCGCTGGCTCTCGCCGCCGGAGAGGGTGGCGGCTGCCCGGGACAGGGTGAGGTATTGCAGCCCCACGCTCTGCAAAAAGCCCAGGCGGGAGCGGATTTCCTTCAGAATGCGGTCGCCGATCAGGCGCTCCTTGGGGGTGAGGGTGAGCCCGCCCACAAAGTCCAGCGCCCGGGTCACGGGCAGACCGCAGAAGTCGGAGATGTTCATATCCCCCACGGTGACGGCCAGCGCCTCCTTCTTCAGACGCCTTCCGCCGCACTCCGGGCAGGGGTACTCCCCCATCAGCTCCTCGTATTCCTCCCGCATGGTCTGGGACTGGGTCTCCCGGTAGCGGCGCTCGATGCCGTTGATGAGACCCTCAAAGGGCTGGCGCAGGGTGCCGCTGCCCCGGGCGGTGTCATATTTCAGCTCCAGCGGTTCGCCGCCGGTGCCGTACATCAGGAGATCCACCACCTCTTTGGGCAGCTCCCGCACCGGGGTGGTCAGCTTGAAGCGGTACTTCTTCGCCAGCGCGTCGTAATACATCTTGGCGATGGAATCGTCCTTCACGTTGCCCCAGCCGGGGGCCTGAATGGCGCCCTCCAGAATGCTCAGCGCCGGGTTGGTGATGATTAGGTTGGGGTCCGCCCGCAGCTGGGTGCCCAGCCCGGAGCAGGCCGGGCAGGCGCCGTAGGGGTTATTGAAGGAGAACATCCGGGGCGTCAGCTCCTCGATGGAGACGCCGCAGTCCTCGCAGGCGTAGTTCTGGGAAAAGAGCTGCTCCCGGTTCTCGTCCGGCACGTCAATGACCACCACGCCGCCGCTGAGGGCGGCCGCGGTCTCGATGGAGTCGGTGAGCCGGCGGGCGGACTCGGCCTTCACGGCCAGACGGTCCACCACCACCTCGATGTTGTGCTTCTTGTTCTTGTCCAGAGGGATGCTCTCACTCAGGTCATAGACCGAGCCGTCCACCCGCACGCGCACATAGCCGCTTTTTCGGGCGTCCTCGAACACCTTGGCGTATTCGCCCTTGCGCCCGCGCACCACGGGAGAGAGCACCTGAACGCGGGTGCCCGGCTTCCACAGCAGAATCTGATC
>CAZCDJ010000019.1:1843-19566 GCA_964497655.1 uncultured Oscillospiraceae bacterium
TGATCCACCATCTGATCCACGGTCTGCTGCTTGATCTCCTTGCCGCATTTGGGGCAGTGAGGCACGCCGATGCGCGCCCACAGCAGACGCAGATAGTCGTAGATCTCCGTCACCGTGCCCACGGTGGAGCGGGGGTTGCGGGAGGTGGTCTTCTGGTCAATGGAGATGGCCGGGGACAGTCCCTCGATATAGTCCAGATCCGGCTTGTCCATCTGGCCCAGGAACATACGCGCATAGCTGGAGAGGCTCTCCACATAGCGGCGCTGGCCCTCGGCGTAGATGGTGTCGAAGGCAAGGCTGGACTTTCCGCTGCCGGAGAGCCCGGTGAACACCACCAGCTTGTCCCGGGGAATCTCCACATCAATATTTTTCAGGTTGTTTTCTCTTGCGCCCTTGACGAAAATCGTATCTCTCATGCATTGCCTCGGAAATCAGAATGTAATCGTTGTATTATACCCCAAAATGGCTTTTCTTTCAACTGGGAATTCGTTAAGAAAAGCCGGGACGGCAAAGCCGTCCCGGCGGGGGTCTATTCCAGTGTGTGTTCTCTGCCGGAAAGGAACCGTTTCCGGTAGAACAGGAGGAAGGCCGGCAGCGCAAAGATCAGCGCCCCTGCGGTGTCCACAATGGCGTGCTGCTTCACCAGCACGGTGGACATGGAGCACAGCAGGCTGAGCACGATGATCAGCGCCCGATAGCCCTTGCCGAAAATTTTGCTGTCCAGCACGCCCAGAATGTCTCCGATGCAGCCCAGAACGTGCATACTGGGGAACACGTTGGTGGGCGTGTCCGCCCCCCAGATTCGCGCCAGCATCCAGGTGGACGGCCCGGTGATCTCCATGCCCACGGGCCGCTGTCCCTGTCCGTTGGGTAGGAGCACGTCGAAGATGAGCGTGGCAGTGAGCACGGTCATCATGTAGTACATCCAGCGCTTGAAGGCCGGCCCGTCCCCCACCATCAGGGGCACGCCCACCGCCACAAACAGCGGATACCACAGAATGTACGCCCAGATGAACTGGGGGATGAAGGGAATCTTATCGTCGAAGGGAATGTCGGTCAGCCAGTAGCCCTCGGTGGGGGTGTGCTTCTCGATGATAAAAAAGGCGATGATATATCCCACAAAAAACAGGGCAAGCCACATATGCTTATGGTTTTTAATGAATTCTTTGACGGTGCGAATGGCTCATTCCTCCAAAATCAGATCATTTTTCCTTGTCGGAGAGGTCGTGCAGCTCCTTGCCGAACACAGGCGGCTGGGTACTTCTTCCGGCTTCCGCTTTCGTCCGTTGGGACTCGTCCCAGAGGATCTGGGACGCCTCGGCCCATTTCTCGGCCACGGGCTTTGTCTTGGCCACCAGCTCGTCCACGTCCTCCGGCGCCTCCAGATCGGTGCTTTTCGCGCCGGTGGCGTGCACCATCTCCGCCAGCTTTTCCGGGTTATCCAGCAGCGGGCAGGGACGAAGCTGATTCTCGTTGAAGGGCTGTCCGTGGCGGTAGGCCTTGAACAGCGGGGACTGCAGCGCCTCCAGCAGGGTGTTGGTGCGGATGTTGCAGTTGGAATAGTGGATGAAGCCGCAGGGCTCCACGTCACCGTTTGCGTTGATGTGCAGGAAGCTGCGCCCGCCGGCGATGCAGCCGTTCACGAACTCGCCGTCGTTCCAGAAGTCCATGGTGAAGATGGGCTTGCTCTTGCGGAAGTCCCGCACGGCGTGGTACATAAAGGTGCGCTGCTCCGCGTTTGCCATCAGCTCCGGCACCGCATCCTTCCCCACGGGGATATAGGTGAACAGCCACGCGAACTTGGCGCCCCAGCGGACCATCTGGTCAAACCATTCCTCGCTGCCGATGACGTCATAGTTCTTCGAAGTATAGCACAGGGAGAGGCCAAAGGGAAGCTTATGCTCCTTCAGCACCCGCATGGCGTTTTCCACCTTGCGGTAGGTGCCCTGCCCCCGGCGGAAATCCGTGGCCTCCTGGAAGCCCTCCACGGAGATGGCGGGGACGATATTGCCCACCCGCAGCAGTTCCTGGGCAAAGTCGTCGTCAATGAGGGTGCCGTTGGTAAAGGGCATGAAGATGCAGTCGCTGTGCTTGCTGGCCAGCGCCACCAGATCCTTTTTCCGCACGGTGGGTTCGCCGCCGGTGTACAGGTAGAAGTAAATGCCCAGCTCCTTGCCCTGACGGATGATGCTGTCCATCTCGTCAAAGCTCAGGTTCAGCTTGTTGCCGTATTCCGCCGCCCAGCAGCCGGTGCAGCGCAGGTTGCAGGCGCTGGTGGGGTCCATCAGAATGCTCCAGGGGATGTTGCAGTCATACTGCTCCATCTTCTGCCACCGAATGGGGTTGCCGGTCACGCAGGAATTGACCACGAAGTTCGTGAAAAGCCGCTTAAATACTGACGAATCAATGTCCGTCCACAGGGAGCGCAGCAGCTTGTACCAGTTGCCGTCCCGGTCATCCAGAATGGCACGCACACCGGCGATCTCCTTGGTGATGCCGCCGTCCTTATCCAGTTTTTCCGCCATATCCAGCAGCTTGGGGATATTCTCGTCCGGATCCTTCTCCAAATAGTCGCAGGCCTTGGAAACAAGGACCTTTTTCATACCGTCCGCAATGCTCATGACAGTCGCCTCCTGAAAGATTTTGACCATATTTTAGCCCGCCGCGCCGCGCTTTGGAATAAACAACCTGTGGGCTTTGTCAAAATCTGTTACAGGCAGGAGGGATTGTATAGGCTCACCGCTCCAGACGGGGCTTCCGGTCGAACTTGGCGAGGGTGGACTGAATGCTGCCGTCCACAATGCGGATCAGCCGCTCAATATCGTCGCTGTACTCGGTGCGCATATCATTTCCCAGCCACACCTCAATGATGCCCACCGCCGCGCTCTGGTAGATGTCCACCACAAAGCGCAGGTCGTCCTCCGTCACATCCATGCCGGCGGCGTGGGCTCTTGCGGTGTACTCCAGCGCGGGGCGCAGGCGGCGGCGCAGGTAGCCCGCCACATACTCCCAGCCGGAGCTGTGATAGGTGTTCAGCACCAGCGGCGCGTTGTCCGTGAGAAACTCGAACAAGCCCCGGAACAGCTCCTGCCACTGGGCGGGGAACTGCTGGTCGGCGGCACAGCGGGCGGCGTCGTCCTCCAGAATCCACTCAATCAGGTCGTAGATGTCGTGGAAATGGTAGTAGAACGTCTGGCGATTCACCCCGCAGTCGTCCACAATGTCCGAAACAGTGATTTTGTCCAGTGCCTTGACCGCCAGCAGCTTCCGCAGCGATTCCGCCAGCGCTCTCTTGGTGGTGTTGGACATAAAACCCCTCCTTTTCCGTTTTTTGGTGATTCATTTGGGTGTGAGGCGTATTTTATTTTTTCCGGGGATATGGTATCATGATCCCAGCTTTTTTTGGAGGCGGATCATGGAAGCGGTAAGCAAAAAAATACGCGGGCGCTTCGCCCCCAGCCCCAGCGGACGGCTGCATCTGGGCAACCTGACATCCTCCCTGCTGGCCTGGCTGGACGTGCGCGCGCTGGGCGGAACCATGGTGTTCCGGCTGGAGGATCTGGACGGGGAGCGGAGCTATGAGGAATACGCCCGGCTGATGGCAGACGACCTGCGCTGGCTGGGACTGGACTGGGACGAGGGCTGGCCGGAGCAGGCGGGCTACGCTCAGGGCGGGCGCACCGCTCTCTATGAGGACGCCTTTGCCCAGCTTTGGCGGCGGGGCCTTGTGTACCCCTGCTTCTGCTCCCGGCAGCAGCGCCTTGCTGCCAGCGCCCCCCATCCGGGGGAGGCGCGAGGCGACGGGGGCTGCGCCTGCCGCCACATGGGCGAGGCGGAATACGCCGCGCAGGTGGAAAAAGGACGCCGGCCGGCCTACAAGGCAGCCGTACCGGACGTTCTTGTTTCCGTGCGCGACGATCACTACGGGCTCTATGAGGAAAACCTGATGCGCGGCAGCGGAGACTTCATTCTTCGCCGCAGCGACGGCGTTTTCGCCTATCAGCTTGCGGTGAGCGTGGACGACGCGGACATGGGCATCACCCGGGTGGTACGGGGCCGGGATCTGCTCCCCTCCGCGACGCGGCAGAAGTGGCTGATCGAGACGCTGGGCGGCACGGCGCCGGACTACTGTCACGCGCCGCTGCTCACCTCCCCGGAGGGGCGAAAGCTCTCCAAGCGGGAGGGAGACCTGAACATGGAATATCTGCGGCAGCGCTTCACGCCCCGGCAGCTCACCGGCATAATGGCCCGGATGTGCGGCCTGACGGAGACAGACGAGCCCATCTCCCCGGCAGAGCTTGTCCCCCTGTTTGACTGGAAAAGGGTGCCCACCGCAGACCTTATTTTGCCGGAGCTCTTTTAAGGTGCCGGCCGGAGCTTCGCATGGCGCGGAGCTTTTCCCGCACCGCGTCCTCCACCACATAGGCCATTTTCAGTCCCGGCCAGGCCAGCAGCCCGAACACCACCATAATCATAATGGCGGGGGTGTCCAGCGCGGTGAGGGTGAACAGATTCCCCAGGAAAAACACGCTGAAGATAAGCGACACGGTTAGCCCCACAATCAGCACCCGGCGCAGAAGGTTATAGGGCTTGCAGGTGCGGTGCACCATCATCAGACCCACCGCCGCCAGCATCAGCGCGCAGATGGTGCTCATCATCCCCTCGGAAACCTCGAACACCATGCAAAAGAGAATCACGCCCAGCACCAGCACCACGTCGGTGAGTCCGCCGGGCAGCGCCCGGTAAATCACGTTGGGCAGGAAGCGCCCGGTGATGCGGGTGGAGTTGGGCTCCATGGCCAGGATAAAGCCGGGAATTCCGATGGTCAGGGCGTTCACCAGACCCATCTGGGCCGAGGTGACGGGATAGGGCAGGGTGAATATCAGCGACAGCACCGCCAGCAGGAAGGAGAAGATGTTCTTCACCAGAAACAGCGTGGCGCTGCGCTCTATATTATTGATGACCCGGCGGCCCTCCGCCACCACCGAGGGCATGGAGGCGAAGTTGGAGTCCAGCAGCACGATGTGGGACACCTGACTTGCCGCGTCGCTGCCGGAGGCCATGGCGATGGAGCAGTCCGCCTCCTTCAGCGCCAGAACGTCGTTCACGCCGTCGCCGGTCATGGCCACGGTGTGACCCGCCCCCTTCAGGGCGCGCACCAGACGGCGCTTCTGGTCGGGCGTGACCCGGCCGAACACGATATACCGTTCCGCGGCCTCTCGGATCTCCCCGTCGGTTTTCAGCGTGCGTGCGTCCACATAGCGCTCCGCCCCGGGGATTCCGGCGCGCTTTGTCACCTCGGACACGGCCATGGCGTTGTCGCCGGAGATGACCTTCACGGTGACGCCCTGTTTGGCAAAGTATTTGAAGGTATCCGGCGCCTCGGCCCGGATCTTGTTGGAGAGCAGAATGAGGGCGATGGGCAGCAGAGGGGCGGCGAGCGTCTCGTCGGAGAGGGCGCCGTCGTACATTCCCAGCAGCAGCACCCGGCAGCCCTTGGCGCCGTACCCGTCGATGGTCTCGGCGTATTTTCCGTAGTTCTCCCCCAGCAGCACGTCCGGCGCGCCCAGCAGATAGGTCTCGTCCTCGTGGAAGCTGACGCCGCCGTATTTTTTTGCGGAGGAGAAGGGCATAGCCTCCAGCGCGCTCTGGTTCACGGTGCCGGTGAAATAGCGGCGCAGGGCGGCCATGGTATCGTTGTCCGCCTTCATGGCGGACACATAATCGGACATGACCATACGCACGTCCTCCTCCACGAACCGCTCGGGACAAAGCAGCGCCACATCGTCCACCGTCATCTTGTTTTCCGTCACCGTGCCGGTCTTATCCACGCACAGCACGTCCACCCGTGCCAATGTCTCGATGCAGCCCATGTCATGCACAAGGGTCTTTTTCTGGGAAAGGCGCACCGCGCCCGTGACCAGCGCCATGCTGGTGAGCAGATACAGCCCCTCGGGAATCATGCCGATGAGGGACGCCACCGTGGCCACCACGCCGTCGCTGATGTCCCGCCCCAGCCACATGATTTCCTTCACCGCCATCAGCGCCCCCAGAGGGATAACCATGACGCCGATGACCTGCACCAATCGGGTGAGGGAGCGCATCATCTCCGACTGCTTGGGCGGCTCCGCCTTCTTGGCAGCCGCGGTGATCTGACTTGCGTAGGAATCCGCGCCCACGCGCACCAGCCTTGCCCGGCACTCGCCGGACACCACAAAGGAGCCGGAGAGCAGCTCGTCCCCGGCTGATTTTTTGATTTCGTCCGCCTCGCCGGTAATCAGCGCCTCGTTGGCGCGGCACTCGCCCTGCACCACCACGGCATCCGCGAAGATCTGTCCGCCGGCGGCAAAGACCACAATGTCATCCCGCACCATGTCTGCGGTGGAGAGCTTTTGCTCCTCCCCGTCGCGCACCACGGTGCCCTTGGGCGCGGTGATGAGGGTCAGCTTGTCCAGCGTACGCTTGGCCCGCAGCTCCTGAATGATGCCGATGGCAATATTGGCGAAGATGACGCCCAGGAACATGGCGTTCTGCCAGGTTCCGCCAAACACCAGTACGCAGGCGGCCAGCAGGAAGAAAAGCATATTAAAATAGGTGAACACGTTGGTAAAGACAATCTGCTCCACCGTTTTGCCGGGAGGATCGATGGGCAGGTTCGCCCAGCCCGCCGCCGCCCGCTCCCTTGCCTGGGCCTGGGTCAGCCCGGTCAGCGCGTCCGTCTCCAGCACCGGCACCTCTCTGCGCGCCGGTTCCTCCGTATTCACTTTTTTCTTAATCCTGTTCATAAGGGATATTTTAGCACACTCCCACCTCTTATAACAATTAATAATTTATTAAATTATAGACCCGTCAGAAATATCAGCGTCGGTGCTGACTTTCACCCGCGTATGTGGTAAAATGTATTATTGATTTAGAAAAAGGCGGAACAGCTTATGGCTATCAACGAATTTACACGGGCCGCCCTGCGGGCCATCTCCTATCCGGATATCTCCATCAAGAAAAGCTACTGCTTTGAGCGGGAGCTGAAATCCATTGGCAGCCGCTCGCTCCTCTCCCCCCTTTACAAGCTGTGGGACCGGAAAATCACCGTGGACGGGCGGGACATCCCCGTGCGGATCTATCAGCCGCCGGTACCCACGGACGAGAACTGCAACGGACTCAGCGACCACACGCTGATTTTCTTTCACGGCGGCGGCTGGGTGAAGGAGACGGTGGACACCTACAACAAGGTGTGCATGGGTCTGGCCCGGCACACCGGCGCCAACGTGGTGAGCGTGGAATACCGTCTGGCCCCGGAGCACAAGTTCCCCATGGGCCTGATGGACTGCTACGCCGCCGCCCGGGAGCTGTATCTACACCCGGACACGCTGGGCGTTTTCTCCGACAACTATACCCTGATGGGCGACAGCGCGGGAGCCAATCTGGCCGCCGCCGTCTCCCTGATGGCCCGGGACAAG
Organism: uncultured Oscillospiraceae bacterium; assembly: GCA_964497655.1. Classification (GTDB taxonomy): domain Bacteria; phylum Bacillota; class Clostridia; order Oscillospirales; family Oscillospiraceae; genus Scatomorpha. The sequence goes on from CAZCDJ010000019.1 coordinate 9,301, forward strand.
GGCGAGTTTACCGTGCAGCGGCAAATTCTCGTCTACCCCGCCACCCACTACGACCACAGCGAGACCTCCCCCTTCCCCTCGGTGCGGGAGAACGGCTGCGACTACCTGCTCACCGCCAAGCGGATCAACGAATACACCGAGCTGTACCGACGCAGCGAGGCGGATCTGCAAAACCCCTACTTCTCCCCCCTGCTGGCCGATGTGCACCATCAGCCGGACACACTGCTGATTACGGCGGAGTTCGATCCTCTGCGGGACGAGGGCGAGGCCTACGGAGACAAGCTGCGCGCCGCCGGCAACCGGGTGCTCAGCTACCGGATGCGGGACGCGCTCCACGGTTTCCTCTCCCTTCCGCCCCGCTTTGTCCATGTGAAGCGCACCTACGCGCTGATTAATTCCTTTTTGAACGAGGAGCAAGCCTATGATATCGAAAACCACAAGGGACTGGGTCAGACTCGATAACGCCGCCATGATGTTTCCGGCGGGGGTCACCTCCCGGAACACCCGCGTATTCCGCTTCACCTGTGAGCTGACGGAGGATGTGGAGCCGGAGCTTTTGCAGCAGGCGCTGGACGAGATGGTGGACAACGACCCCGGCTTTGTCACCGCCATGCGAAACGGCCTGTTCTGGCACTATCTGGAACGCAGCCGGGACAAGCCCACCGTCCACCCGGAAAAATATACGCCCTGCGTGTCCATTTACAGCGCGGACAGCAAGCGGCTGCTCTTTTATGTGTCCTACTACCGCACCCGCATCCATGTGGAGATGTTCCACGCCCTTACCGACGGCACCGGCGCCATTACCTTCTTCCGGATGCTGGTGATTCGCTACCTGCGTCTGGCCCACGGGGAGGAGCTGCGCGGCAGCGTGCCGCCCCCGGACTACGGCGCGCCCAAGGAACGGCTGCGGGAGGACTCCTTCGCCAAGCACTACGCCCGGGCCAAGGGCAAGGTGAACATTCGGATGCCCCGGGCCTATCAGCTTCAGGGCCGGCTCACCGAGGACAAGCACTATGTCATCATTGAGGGCGCAGTATCCACCGCCAAGGTGCTGGAGCTGGCCCACAGCTACGGCACCACCGTGACCGGCATCCTCACCGCCCTCTATGTGAAGGCCATCGCCCGGGGCATGGGGGAGGCGGACAAGCAGCTTCCCATTGTGCTCAGCGTGCCCGTGAACCTGCGGAACTACTTTGACAGCGAGACCATCCGCAACTTTTTTGTGGTCACCCACTTCAACTACAATTTCTCCCAGCGCAGCGGCACGCTGGAGGATATTCTCGCCGCGGTCAGCGAGTTTTTCAAGACAGAAATCAACCGTGAGGCCGTGGCCGGACGCATCGACGCGCTGGTGTCCCTGCAGCGCAATTTTGCCATGCGCTGCGCGCCCCTGTTCCTGAAGGACATCGCCATCGGCACCTCCAAAAAGCTGAATGAGAGGGGAGAAACCGCCGTGATCACCAACGTGAGCCGGGTGGATATGCCGGAAGCGCTGATGCCCTACATCAAGCAGTTCAGCGCCACCAGCGCCACCAGCAATATGCATCTATGCGTCATCTCCTGCGGCGACCGGATGCTGCTCACCTTCTCCTCCTCCTTCCGGGAGAACGACGTGGCGCGGCGCTTCTTCCGCGCGCTTACCGAGGCGGGCATCCCCGTGGAGATAACCTCCAACTACAATCAGGACTGAGGTGAAGCCATATGCTCCATTGTGATAAATGCGGCGTGGACGTGACCGGCGCCCCCACCCGCTGCCCCCTGTGCGGCAGCGAGCTGACCGGCGCGCCTGACCCGGCGGGGGGGCAGTTTGTACCCCTGCCCGGCAGGGCGCGGGAGCGCTATCTGGTGCTGAAGATCATCACCATGGCGGCCCTCTCCGCCATCATCATCTCTCTGGCCGTGGATTACTTGATCGGCGGCGCCATCACCTGGTCGCTGTTTGCGGCGGGCGGCGCGGTGTGCGCCTGGATCTTCACCGTAATCGGCTGGCGCAAGCGCAAGGCGCTGGCTAAGAACATTTTCTGGCAGACCACCATCGTCACGCTGGCGGGCATCGCCTGGGATTTGGGCACCGGCTGGCACGGCTGGAGCGTGGATTTCATCATCCCCTGTGCCTGTGTGGCCGCCATTCTGGCCATCGGCACGCTGGCGGTGGTGCTGAGCATGGAGACCAGCGACTACATGATTTATCTGCTCATTGTGTCCGTCTACGGCCTTGTGCCCCTCATTTTGCTGCTCACCCGGCAGGTGGGCATCCGCTACCCCTCGGTGATTTGCGTGGCGCTGAGCCTGCTCACCGTGGTGGGCCTGATGGTTTTCTTCCACCGAAACACCGTGGACGAGCTGCAAAAGAAATTTCACTTCTGAGCACCGAATTCTAACTCGGGGAGGCGGCACCATGGAGTACATCTGCGCCCGGCTGCGCCGGGGCGACGACCTGAGAGAGCGCATTGAGGCTCTGGCAAGGGAGCACCATCTCAAGGCCGGGGCGGTGGTTTCCGCCGTGGGCTGCGTCTCCCGCGCCCGGATACGGGACGCCGGCGGCGTGGACATACGGGACATCGGCGAGGACTGCGAGATCGTCTCCCTCACCGGCACCGTTTCAGAGGCACGCTGCCATCTGCACCTCTCCCTGGCCAGACGCGACCTGTCCGTGCTGGGCGGCCATCTGAGCTACGGCTGCGTGATCAACACCACCTGCGAGCTGGTCATCGCCCGGCTGGACGGCTGGGAGTTCGGCGTGGAGCAGGACGGGGAAACCGGCTACGACGAGATTCTGTTTCATCGCGTCTGAGCGTCCTCCATCTAATTTGATGCGCGCAAAGACGCGTTACGGAGAGTACCATGAAACATAAAAATCAGATCAAAACAAAGCGCCTGCTGCTCTCCCCCATGAGCGGGGAGGAGCTGGACGCGCTGATTGAGGGCGAGAGCGACGAACACCTGAAATCCGCCTACGGGCAGATGCTGCGCCTCAGTCGGGAGCACCCGGCCGAGGCGGAGTGGTATGTCTGCTGGAGCATTGTCCGCAGGGATGGACAGCGCGTGGGCAGCTTCTGCTTTATGGGGCCGCCCGAGGAGGGCGCCGTGGAGCTGGGCTGCGGCATTGACGAAAGGCACCGCCGGCAGGGCTATGCCGCCGAGGCGCTTGCCGCCGCCATGGACTGGGCCTTCAGTCACGAGGACGTGCAGCTGGTGCAGGCGGAGACGGACGGGGATAACGCCGCCTGTCTGGCGCTGCTGAAGGAGCTGGGCTTTGTCCCGGACGGGCAGGGCCGGGAGGGGCCGCGCTTCAAAAAGCCGCGCCCGGCCATGAGCTGGATGCCCATTGGTATGTGCTTCGGCGTGGCTCTGGGCACGGCACTGGGCAACATCCTTGACAACACAAGCCTGTGGCTGTCCCTGGGCATCTGCTTTGGACTGCTGTTTGGTCTGATGATAGACAACTCCCGCAAACGCGGCACGGAGGCGAAGCATGACGTCTGACACCAACGACCGGGAGCTGAAAAACCGGCTGACCGAGCTGTCCGCCCGGGCGGCGAAGCGCCGGGACTGGGTGAGCAGCGAGTTTCTCACCACTGCGGAGCAGGAGGTGCTAAGCCGCCTGACCCTGCCCAGCCTCTGGACGCTTTGGGGCGGTTACGACGGGGCGGAGCGGCGGCTTGCTCTGTTCGGCAGCGAGGAGGACGCGGGCTATGCCGGCTGCGCCCCCTGCCGCTGGCTGCGTATCGCACCCAAAAATGACAAGTTTGCCGACGAGCTGAGCCACCGGGATTTTCTGGGCGCGCTGATGGGGCTGGGCATCCGCCGGGAGACGCTGGGGGACATCATCGTCAGCGATAAGACCGGCTATCTCTGCTGTCTGGATTCCGTGGCGGAGTACATTCTCCGGGAATTTCACGAGGTAAAGCGCACCGCCGTCACCGTGACGGAGCTGGACGCCGCCCCCGACGCGGCAAGCGCGCCGCCGGAGGAGCGGGAGATCACCGTGGCCTCCCCCCGACTGGATGCGCTCATTGCCGCGGTGTACGACCTGTCCCGGGCACAGGCTCAGGAGCTGTGCGCCCAGGGCCGGGTGTTTGTGGACAGCCGCCCCCAGGAGAGCGGAGATCGCACCGTTTCGGAGGGCAGCGTGGTGTCTGTGCGGGGTCACGGCCGATTCATCTGCGGCAGCTTTCAGGGGGAGACCCGCCGGAGCCGGCTGCGGTATCTGGTGCGGGTGTACTGAGGAAGGCCACACGGGAATAGATCCTTCGCTGCGCTCAGGATGACAGGAAATTGGCTCAGGATGGCAGCAAGATTGGGGAGATTGGCTCAGGATGTCAACAAGGTTGGCGCGCGATGGCAGCAGGGCTTCCGTGTACATGGCCGCTCCATATACAAAGAGGGCGTCACCGTTTGGTGACGCCCTCTCAGCTTGTCAGCTCAGGGACGGGGGCAGCGCAGCGCTTCGTCGATCATGGCGAGCTTTTCCTCCCGCCCCATCAGCTCATAGTACCGCCGCCAGCTCTCCAGCGATTGCAGGGGCACCGTCTCCCCGGAGAGGGAAACGCTGCCGTCCACGGTGTCCGCCGTCATGGGACAGGGATAGACGACGCCGCGATGCACCACCGCGAAGCCCGAGATTAAATCCACCTCCACCCCATCCACAAGAAACTCGTAGAAATGGGCGCTGCAATACCCCTCGTTGGGCTTTGGCGGCAGCCGCGTGCCCAGACGCTCCAGCGCGGCCCGCGCCCGCAAAGCATCCTCCTCCGCCACCATCAGGTCGATATCGTGGAAGTCCGCCACAACCCCCCGGAAATACAGCATCATGGAGGCTCCCACCGCCCAGCTTATCCCCTCGCGGCGAAAGGCCGCCGCAAGGCGCGCCAGCACGCTCAGCTTATCCTCAAGGGTCACCCTGCCGCCTCCTCAACGCTCCAAAGGAGCCGTCGCCTTTCCGGGGCAGCGCTCTCCCGCGCCGCTTCATTCCTCCCCGGGCACATACAGTGCATACTGATTCCGCCCGTTGGCCTTGGCCTGATACAGCGCCAAATCCGCCTTTTGGTACGCCTCCAGGAAGCCCTGTGTTCCACCGTCAAAGAAGGCAGCTCCGATGCTGACCGACTGGCACAGGCCGCTTCCAATGTCGTGATTGAGCACCACCCGCACCCGCTCCAGCAGCTCCCGCAGCACGACCTCGTCCTGCATATTCAAAAAGCAGAAGGAGAATTCGTCGCCGCCCAGACGGCCCAGCAGGTCGCCCTCCCGCAAGGCGGAGCGCAAATCTTTCGCAACCCCGATGAGCACCTGATCTCCCTTGTCGTGGCCAAGGGTGTCGTTCACATCCTTGAAATGATCCACGTCCATCATCACCAGGACGTGCCGCTGGGCGCTGCTTTTCCCGATCAGCTTGTCCACGGCCTTCACATAGGCCGCCCGGTTCATAATCCCCGTCAGGCCGTCTGTCTCAGAGCGCAGAATCATGTCCAGCTCCGCGCACTTTTCCTCGTCAATGTCCCGGATAGCCACAAAGGCCTTCAGGTCGTCGTTATCGGCGTATTTCACCACCTGAATGCTGAGCAGCAGCCACTGATACCTGCCGTCGATCATCATGCGGAATTCCAGGCTGAGGGAGGAGACTCCGGACCGGAATCGCTCCATCAGGCTGGCTCTGTTCATGAGCTGCCGCAGCGCCTGCTTGTCCTCGGGATAGGTGAGGTGCAGATAGCCCTCCGTACGGGAGTCGAAATCGTTGCCCTCGACCAGCGTGTTGATGAGCCCGCCGGTGATTCTCTCAATCCCGCCCTGGGTCAGATTGCACTCAAAGGTGGTAATCCGCTCCTGCGGCACCGCCGCCGCCTCCATCCGAATCCGTTCATAGGCCAGCTCCTTCTCCCGCTGCTCGGTGATGTCGTAGAAGGAGATGACCGCCTGCTCCGGCTCGTGGAACTGGTCGTAGATCATGGTGAAGTCCACATGGTACCAGCGGAACGCCTGCAGGTCCCTCGCGTAGAGCTGCAAAACCGTGTATCCGCTCTCCTCGCCCCGGTTGAGCCGCCGGAATAACTCCCGATGCTTCTCAAGGCTGCTCTTGCCGATGAAATCCAGCGCCACCAGAGCCTGCTCGGCGTTCTCGCACACCTCCGGGATGCCGAAGCGTCCCACCGCCTTACGGTGGGCGTAGAGCCGTCCGCTCTTAATCTCGTAGCGCATGATGTACTTCTCGCTTTGCTCCGCGGCCACGCGAAATTCCATCTCCCGCACCCGAAGCTGCTCCTCCATCCGCTTGCGGAGAGTGATATTCGTGAGCACGGACACAACCTCTCCCCGCTCCGGGATGTAGTTGTTGGTGGTGAGCATATACAGAAGCTCTCCGGACCTGTGGCGCGCCCGCGCCTCAATCTCAAAGAGCCGCTCCCCCCGGGCCACGTGATCGGACAGCTCCTGAAAGAGCCTGTCCCGATCCTCCGGCAGCAGCATGTAGTCAAATCTGGAGAAGCCCACAGCCTTGGCCTCCTGGGGATCATAGCCGAACATCCGGTAATAGGTGTCGTTGCCGTAGAGGATGGAAAAGTCATCCCGGCAGTTCAGGCGGCTGATGCCGCTGGGGATAATCTGGCTCAGCTGCTCAAAATCCCGCGCCCGCTCGATCTCCGACAGGGCCCGGCGGATGGTGCCGAAGCTCAGCACCGTGACAAAGGCCAGCAGGGCAAAGCGGAAAAGCGGCCCGTAGGTGCGAGTCTCCCCAAAGTAGAAGGCGACCAGCGCCCCCACCACCGCAGTCACAAAAATGCACAGGCCCCAGAACACCTCCGGCACCCGGAACTTTCCTGTCTCGTCCCGATCCCGTATGGTAAAGAACAAAATGGCGCCAAAGCCGGCCAAAATCAGGATGTGCGTGGCGGGCAGCAGCAGGGACAGCGGCTTTCCGAAAAACACAGCCGCAATCACCGAGCACAGGAATGTGAGCAAAAATCCCCCCGAAAACCACAGCATCGTTTTCTGGCTTTTGGGGATGGACTCGCCAATAAAACAGGAAAAGGGCACGGGCAGCAGCATAAAGCAATAGAAGGAGAGAAAATACCAGGCGTCGTTATACGAGCCGTAGACACAGGGCACATTGTCATCCATCAACGTCCACAGTGCCGAAATATAGATAAAGAGCGCCAGCCAGACGACCGCGGCGTTGCGCCAGCCGCTTTTCTGCCGTTTCAGCAGGAGACTGATGATGACCAGGCCGATGGCCAGCGCGAACATGAAGAAGGCCATCATAATGGAAACGGACGTCTGCCGCGCCAGCTCCATGGTGAGAACACTGCGGTTGGCCAGCGAGAGCTCTGCGGGCAGTTTCCCCTGATTTCCGTCCGACTGGCGAATTTGCAGGGTCACCGTCTGCCCCGCGTCCTCCGGGGAGAGCGAGACCACCATCCAGATCCCCGCGTAGGTAATGCCGAAGGTGGCATCACGGAACATCCCCTGACAGAATAGCTCTCTGCCGTTCACATCACAGGAGATCTCATTATGGTTGGAGCGCAAAAAGAGCACGGCGTCATCCGGCAGGGGGTCCGGCAATGTCTTTGTCACCGTCGTCTGTCTCCTGTCGGCGGCATAGTCCGACCCGTCGATAGCAAGTATCTCCCCGGTGTCCCGCTCCGTCCAGTCGTGAGAAAAGTCCCACAGCGTTTGCTCGGTCTCCGGCCCCTCGTCATGGGGGGCATAGCCCGCGTAAAGGCAAATCGCCAACATAAGTAGCACTGCGGCGGCAAACGCCGCCGTAATCCATCGCTTCATGAACAGTCTCCTTCGGTCATGCCGGGCGGCGGTATTGTTCCCGCAAGCCCTATACGCATCGTAAATAAAGGGGAGCGTTTTCCTTGCTCCGGCGGCGCTCCCCGCCGGAGCAAGGTCCCGCCGCAGATTCGTGGATACACTTCACTGTCATTGTACGGCTATTTCTGGAAATTTGCAACGGCATTTGTACCGTTTCGACATCTTTCGTCAGCGCGTCCACCCCGCCGCCTTTTCCCGGGACAGTAGGAAAATGCCGCCGCACCGGGTAAGCGGTGCGGCGGCACTTTATTCAAACCGTTTTGGTTCAGACCAGGTAGGGAGCCATCAGGTTATCCCGCATCTCGGCGGGAATCAGGTTCTGGTAGGTGAGCTGCTTGCTGGTGGAAAGGCCGGTAAGCTGGCGCATCTCTCCGAACATTTCAGCGGTCTTGATGCCGGCGGCGGTGGCCTCAATCACGGGCACCTCGGTGCCGGTGACCTTGGTGTAGCCGGCCAGAGTGAAGGCGGCGTACAGGGCGCAGGCGGTGCAAATGACCTCTGCGCCATCCTCGATGCACTCCATGGCGGCGCGCTCGAAGATGGGAACCACGTTCTCCCACACGAACTCGGGGGAGGCAAACCACTCGGGGCTACGGGTCAGCAGGCCGTACCAAGCGGGATCGTGGGGGCAGCGGACGGGGTTCACGATGGCGCGGCTCTCCAGCCCGTAGTTGCGAAGATTGCGCTCCGTGAGGGGCTTGGACTTATCGTCCACGCCCAGAAGGGCAAACTTGCCGCCCAGACGGGTGGCCAGGTGCATTCCGGACTCCACCATGCCGATGACGGGGATGTTGACGGCCTCGCGAGCCTGCTGCAGGGCGGGATCGTTGCCGCAGCGGATCATGGCCACGTCGAAGCCCCGGGCCTCGGCCTTGATGATGCCGTCGATAATCTCCACGTCGTTGATGGTCTCCAGATAATAGTGGGAGGTACCGGTCATGAAGCGGGTGGTGAAGCCCTCCTCAACCACCGTGTCCTGGTGAGTCATTTTCTCGTACAGCTTCTTCATTCCGGCACTGACCTGAAGATACCCATCTCCGGTATACGCCGGGTTGTCTCTGGGGCCGATATTTTGGAGGTAAATTTTGACTGCCATGTTTTCACTACCTCCGTAATATGTGTATTTCCAATGTTATTCGCCTGCCGGGCGGTCTTTGTCGACAGATTAACATAGTGACAAAATACTGTCAAGGCAGGTGTAGTCTATTTTAACTTTTCCGACATTTTACGGAGGATTTTGTAAAATCTCACATATTTTCCACGCATTTTGTGGCAGGATAGAGATTGTGAAAAAACTTATTTTTACGGTCGGCGTCCCATGTTCCGCATGGAAACGGTTACCCATTTTATCTATTCATTTGGTATCAGAATCAGCTCACAGGTGCAGTTTTCGTAATGCTCTCCCAGCTTTTCATTGACCTCTGACAGCGCGGACTTCAAGGTGTCCACATACAGGCTCTCCTCCGAAATGGTAAAATAGATTGCCACCCATAGATGGCGCCCAGTTCTGGTTATATCGTAAAATTGGGCTTCCAAATGATTCCGGGTGAGCGTTTCTTGACAGGTATCCTTTATCTCATCTACCGTTTTCTGATCTGGTGCAAAAAGGAAAACATCCTTCACCGCGCTCCATAGCATCCTCAACATTTCCGGCAGCATAAAGATCACAACCACAACGGCAATGATTTGGTCAAAATATGGCGCAAGAAAAGCTATCTGCGTTTTTTCAATCACGGAGGACACGAAAAAAGCCAGCGACATCCCGAAGCTATACGCGATATCCACACGCCAGCTCAACAATTCCCCGTCAATGATGGGGGAGTTAATTGATTTGTTTTGTCTTTTCATAACAGCAAATACAGCGACGCTTACCAGACCTAAGCTAAGTTGAAACAGGGCAACCTGTACTCCATCCACAGGATTTCCCCCTGTCAGCGCCGATTCTATTATGGTAGCCGAAATGCTGCCCGTCACGGAAAGCATCATGACACCCTTGATGATGAGAAATATCGACTCCACCTGATAATAGCCGTAAGGATGTTTTTCCGATATGGGCTTATGAAACAGTGGCGTCAAAAATAGCACTAAGGCAATGAAAACCAGCTCGGAGGCGTCATATGCCGCATCCATCAGGGAAGATTGAGAGTGACTATAAATGGCAAAAACAAACTCCGCTACTGAAAACAGCAGGCCTGCGGTAAATGATATCAGTAGAATCCTTTTTTCTCTGTTCTCGCTTGACATTTTATCCATCCCATCTCCCAGACATATCATGATTTTCATCTCCATGATAGCACAATTCCATGTATCAGACAAGGCACGGCGGGGAGGCGTAGCTGGCCCTTCGGGATGTGATGGGCAACACAGGAAAAGAGGGGCTGCATCTGGCCTGCATGGGCGAGGCCTGGCAGGCCGCCCAGCGTCTTTGTCAAAGCTGAAAGAGCGCAGCAA
>CAZCDJ010000020.1:0-19160 GCA_964497655.1 uncultured Oscillospiraceae bacterium
CGAATAAGCCCAGCCTCTTCGCTGGACTTTTTCGACAGACTGAAAGGGCGTCACCTTTTGGGGACGGCCTCGCGTATTTTTTGCTTCGTTCACTCCCGGATGTCGCCCCGGGCCTTCAGGTCGGAGACAATCTCCGCGTACTTTTTCTCGTCGATGGTGTACTTGGCCCGGTAGACGAAGTAGCCCGCCACGATGAAAAGGAGGGGGATGACCAGCATGGCCACCTTCACGATCAGCTTGCCCCCGGCATCAATGCTCACGGCGGCGGTGCTGCCGGTTTTGATGCCCGCCAGCACGATGGAGATGCTGATGATGCCGGTGGAGAGGGCTCCGCCGATTTTGTTCAGGAAGGGCTGGATGGAGAAGGTGATGGAGTCGTTCCGCTTGCCCAGCTTCCACTGACCGTACTCGATGGTGTCGGCCAGGAACATGAGCATCAGCAGCTGGATGAAGGCCTGGGCCGCAAAGATCAGCACGCCGGCAATGGCGATGATGACGATGCTGCTCTCGGCGAAGAAGAACACCACATAGCCGATGAGCACCACGATGGTGGAGACGGTGTACAGCTTTTTCCGGGACATGCGCTTGGAGAACAGGGGGAACACCATCAGCGCGCCCAGCTGAGCCACGCCCACCACGGCAGCCAGCACCGGGTACATGCCCGCGTTGCCGAAGATGTACTGCATATAGTAGATGGCAAAGCCGGTGGTGGTGAAATAGCCCAGATTAAAAAGGGCGATGGCAAGGGTGGCCCACATGAGCTGGTCGTTCTTAAAGAGCGCCGTGCACATCTGCTTGAAGCTGGTGCCGCCCTCCTGCTTGAAGCGGGTCTTGTCCTCCCGCACTCCCAGAATGGTGAACATCTGGAAGCCCACCATGGCGATGCACACGGCCACGGCCACGGTGAACCAGGCCTTGGGCGTGTTGCCCAGCGCGGTGGTGATGGGCTGCCAGCCGATCATGATGGCGAACATACCGATGTTGGCGCAGATGCGGGCGAAGGCGCCCATGTCCTCCCGCTGCTTCTGATCCAGCGTCAGGCTGGGCAGCATGGACCAGTAGGCGATGTCGTTGATGCCGTAGGTGATGTCCCACAGCACATAGGCCACGGCGAAAATCACCACGAACCAGCCGTTGGTGAGGCCGAAATCCGCGAACAGGATGAGGAAGAAGGCCACGCTGGTGAGCGCGCCGATGAGCATGGGGGGCTTGTACTTGCCCCAGGGGGAGTGGATGTTGTCGATGATGAGGCCGGTGACCGGGTCGTTCACCGCGTCCAGAATCCGCAGCACGGTGAGCACCAGACTGGCGGCGGCGAAAATGCCGATGGGCAGGGACAGAATGTTGGACAGGTAGTACAGCAGGGCGTTGGCCTCAAAGGCATAGAACATATCCCGCCCGATGGTGCCCAGACCGAAGAAATACTTGTTGCGCTTGTCCGTTTTTACCATGATACTGGCCTCCGATTATCAATATCGTCTGAGACGCGTGAGTACATAGAGGGTGGAGCCGAAGTCGCCGGGCAGGCGCAGATTTGGGTTGTAGCCGGTGCCCTCGTAGAGATTTGCAAGCCGGATGCCGGCCCGCAGAGCCGCGCCGGAGGCGGTGTATTCCTCCACGCAGTCCGGCATGGCCACCAGCTTATCCGCCGTACGCAGCGCCAGCCCCGCCGGGGAGAGCCGCACCGGCAGCACATAGGAGAGCAGATGCCCGAAGGTGGAAATAGCGTGGCTCTGGGGTCTGGACTTCACCGCGTAGGTGTACCGCTCCTCCAGCCCCGGAACGCGCAGGGTATCAAAGCCCGGCGCGGCGGGCACAAGGGTGCGGAAGTGGCCGCAGATGGCCTCCCGCCGGTCGGGGGAGAGCACCGTGAAGCCCTCCTGCCAGTCCGGCAGACCGTCCGCGCGGGAAAACTCCCCGTACTGGAAGGCGCGGCGGTGCTTCTTATAGAACTCCACCTGCCCCTTCACCTCCCGCTTTTCCGCCGGGGTCAGCGCCCGCAAATCCAGCTCGTAGCCCAGATCGCCGAAGCAGCTCACGTTGAAGCGGGTGGGCAGGGGGGTGTGGCGCAGGGTCTGGGCGTGGGGGGCGGCGCTCACATGGGCGCCCATGGCGGAGAGGGGGTACAGGTAGCTCAGCCCCTTCTGAATCTTCAGCCGCTCAATGGGGTCGGTGTTGTCGCTGGCCCAGATCTGGGGGGAATGGCACAGCATCCCCAGATCGAAGCGGTTGCCCCCGGAGGAGCAGCTCTCCAGCAGGATGTGGGGCCGGGGGTCAAAAATGCGGCGCAGCACCTCATAAAGCCCCAGCACATAGCGGTGGGCAAAGGCCCCGTCCCGCCCCGCCAGATGGCGGTTCATATCCCATTTCACATAGGCGATGGGGCAGCTGTCCAGCACGCGCCCCACATTCTCCACGATGTAATCCCGCACCTCGGCTCTGGTCAGATCCAGCAGCAGCTCGTTGCGGCCGTACACCTCCTCCCGGCCGGGGTCGGACACCGCCCAGTCCGGGTGGGCGCGGTACAGGTCACTGTCCGGGTTCACCGCCTCCGGCTCGAACCACAGGCCGAAGTCCATGCCCATGTCGTTCACCCGCCGGCACAGCTCGGCAAGGCCGCCGGGCAGCTTTTTCTCGTTCACCTCATAGTCGCCCAGACCCGCCTTGTCGTGGTCCCGGGCGCCGAACCAGCCGTCGTCCAGCACGAACAGCTCCGCCCCCAGCGCCTTAGCGCCCCGGGCCACGCCCAGCAGCTTATCCCGGGTGAAGGAGAACATGAAGGCCTCCCACACGTTCACCAGCACCGGGCGCTCCCTGTTTGCCCACTGACCCCGGACGATGTGTCCGTTTACGAAGGCGTGCATATTGCGGCTCAGGCCGTTCAAGCCCGCACCGCTGTAAGAGAGCACCGCCTCCGGCGTCTCAAAGCGCTCGCCGGGGCGAAGCGTCCAGCAAAACCGGTCAGGGCTGATGCCGCACATCACCCGGGCCGTGCCCTGAGCGGACTGCTCCACGCACTCGTAGTGGCTGCCGCTGTACACAAGGTTGAAGCCCCAGCAGTCGCCCCGCTCCTCGGTGGTGTCCCCGCGGCGCAGCAGGAAGCCCGGGTTCACCCGGTTGGAGGAGGAGCCGGTGCGGCTCTCGTTTCCCAGCATCCCCGGCGCGACGGGTCGGTCGCAGCGGTGGGCCTCGCCAATCCAGCCCCCGCCGAAGCTCACCATCACCAGCTCCCGCTGGGCAAGGTCAAGGCTCATGCTCATGAGCTTATGGAGCTCCATCGTCCCGCCGCCGGCGTTTCGCAGCGCCGCCCGCCGGGTGATCACGTTCTCGGCGGGGTAGACGGTGTAATAGAGCGTCAGCTCCCCGCCGCAAACCTCGTCCCGCAGCAGAACGCTGAGAGTCTCCGCCCCGCCGTAGGACTGGGGCAGGCCGCCTTCCATGGGGGCGCAGCCCTCGCGAATTTCGTGGGACACATAGCGGAAGTCCGTGGTGGCGCCGGTGTCCCCGCTCAGCTCCACAGGCGGGCAGCGGTAGTCCCCCCGGCCGGAGCCGGACCATTCCAGCGCAAGGGTATCCAGCGAATAGGTCTCGTCCCCGGCCCGGTACAGCACCGAGGAGCCGTACACCGCCGTGCGCTTCAGGCAGAGGGCATCCGCGTCCTCACTGCGCACCGCCGCGCCCCACCACACCTGCTCCAGATGCCCGTGGGGCGTGACGCGAAAGAGGTAGCTGCACTCCGCCGTGCGCAGATGGAACAGGCCCTTATCGAATGTGATAGCGTTCGCTTTCCACATATTTCTCATACATCTCCTGGGTGACTCCCCCGTTTTTGATGATCTCGGCATAGAAGCGTCCGGACTTTTTCACCGTGCGCGCCAGGGTGGCGGTGTCCGTATGTACCAGCCCGAAGCGGGCGCTCATGCCCTCCAGCCACTCGAAATTATCGCAGAAGCACCAGTGGTAGTACCTCTCCGGCTTCACCCCGCACGCGGAGAGCGTGCGCAGATGGTCGTAGAGATAGCGGCAGCGGAAGGTGTCGTCCTTGTCGCAGGTGCCGTTTTCCGTGATGTACACCGGGGCGGGATAGTCCTTGCGCAGAGCCACAATCACACGGGAGAGCCCCTCCGGGTAGATCTCCCAGTCCAGATCATTCTTGGGGGTATCCGGCTTCACCCCATCCCCCACGCCGGAGCAGGAGGAGCGGGTGTAGTAGTTGACGGCGATATAGTCGTAGTATTTTCCCCTTTTGCCGCCCCGGTAGGGGAGGGCGGCGCGCCCGGTGAACATGGCCCGGGTCACGGCGGTCTGGAAGGCCCACTCCGTAATGCGCGCCCCCGCCCGGTGGACGGGATTGGTCTCATCCAGCGGGTCAAACACCCGGGCGTGGAGGGCGAAGCTCACCCGCGCGTCCGGGAAACGCTCATGGATGATGTTGTAGGCGCCGATATGGCAGTCGGTCAGCGTGTTCATGACCTTCACCAGATGGGGCAGGTCGTTCTCTCCCGGCGGCCAGCCGCCGCCGAAATAGCCGTTCACGGCGTAGACGTTGGGCTCGTTCAGGGTGATCCAGCACTCCACGTCCTCCCCCAGCTCCGCGCACACCCGGCGCACATAGGTGAGAAAGGCGTCCTTTGCCCCCCGCCACAGAAACGCGCCCCGGCGCTCGAACCACAGCGGGTTCACGAAATGCCACAGCGTCACCATGGGCCTGATGCCCAGCGAGGTGAGATAGCGCAGCTCCTGCCGGTAATGCTCCATGGCGTCGGCTGAGAAAACGCCCTCCTCCGGCTCGATGCGGCTCCACTCCAGACCCAGCCGGCAGCACCGGAGCCCCAGCTCCGCCATCAAATCCGCGTCCTCCCGCCACCGCTCCCAGTGCAGGGTGGCAACGGAGGGGTCGGAGCCGTCCTTAATATGCCCCTTCTGATACCATTCGTACCAGTTGTTGTTTTTGTCCCCGCCCTCCACCTGGGTGGCGGCGCTGGCCGCGCCCAGCAGCATGGAGCCCAGAGAGAAGCTGTTGTCCATAGAGTTGTCCTCCGCTTCAATGGTCATATTTGTATTTTCATATTGTATCACGCACCGGGCGCTGTGAAAAGTGCGTAATGTTTTTTTCTTGCGGCTGTATTTTTTGGGCATTGTGTGTTATCGTAGCGAAAAGACAAAAAACCCCGGAGCCTAAGCTCCGGGGTGAGAGATGCTTTATGCCGCTCAGTGGTTATCCAGCCCGCCGGAGAGAATCTCTCCGCTTACGGCGTTCACCACATACTCGTACTCGCCGCCCTCCGCGTGGAATTCCACATGATAGCGGGCAGGTCCGTCGCCCAGCTTCAAATCCGTGTCGGTATCGAACACCTGCGCCACGGTGAAGCCCGCGTCGGCAGCCGCCGCGCTCAGGGCCGCGTCCCTTCCGATATAGTGGCTGTTATTGTACCAGAGCACCCCGCCCACAACGACGGCGGCAACCAGCACCAGAACGATCACAAGAGTAATGACAGTTTTCATCGCTTTTTTCATATTCAAACCCTCCCACGGTTTTGATGTTATGGTCACAGCTTAGCGAAAAAGATTAAGAAAATGATTAACGCTTTTCTTAATCTTTTCGTTTATCTTTTATCTATCATGTACATGGAGGCGACGCAATGCGAATCCTGGTGGCAGAGGACGAAAAGAACCTGAACCGCATCATCTCGGAGGCCATCGCCGACGAGGGATACAGCGTGGACAGCTGCTTCAACGGCATTGAGGCTCTGGAATACATGGCCTGCGCCAGATACGATGTAATTGTTCTGGACATTATGATGCCGAAAATGGACGGCCTCACCCTGGTGCGCCGCCTGCGGGAGAAGGGGGACGACACGCCGGTGCTGTTCCTCACCAGCCGGGACAGCGTGGCAGACAAGGTGAAGGGTCTGGAGAGCGGCGGAGACTACTATCTGGTGAAGCCCTTCGACTTCAAGGAGTTGCTGGCCGTGGTGCGGGTGATGACCCGCAAGACCACCGGCAACCACTCCAACCAGTTCACCATGGCGGACCTCACCGTGGACGTGTCCGCCCGAACCGTGAAGCGCGACGGGCGGAACATCGAGCTCACCGCCAAGGAATTCGCCCTCCTTGAATATATGATGCGAAACCGGGGCGTGGTGCTCTCCCGGGAGATGATTGAAAATAACCTGTGGAACTACGACTACGAGGGCGGCACCAATGTGGTGGATGTCTATGTGGGCTATCTGCGGAAAAAGATGGATACCGGCTTCTCCCAGAAGCTGATTCACACGGTATGGGGCACCGGCTGGGTGCTGAAGGAGGAATAAGATGTCTGCCAAGCTGCGGCTTACCGCCTGGTTCACCCTGATGATGCTGCTGCTCAGCGCCATGGTGCTGGTGTTCATTCTGGTCATCAACGGCTCCGCCATCACCGACGACCCGGAGGGCCGGCTGATCAAGGTGGTGGATAAAAACGTGCACAACGTGGAGTTCGAGCGGGGCGTGATGGAATGGGACAGCCTTTCCGCCTACGACCACGGGGTCTACTGCTCCTACTACGACGCATCCGGCGCCTTCCTCTACGGCGCGGCCCCCGCCGAGAGCTTCCCCACCCTGCCCCTGACCACCGGTCCCGTGCGGCAGGAGAGTCTGGGGGAGCAGCCCTACTACGTCTACGACTGCTATATGGACATGGCGGTGGGCGGCCTTTGGGTGCGGGGCTGCATCTCCCAGGCGGACAGCAGCGGCGTGATGAACACCATCCTCACCCTCACCGCCATTTTGCTGCCCTCCCTGCTGCTGCTCACCGTGGCGGGGGGCTGGCTCATCGCCCGGGGCGCCTTCCGGCCCATGGAAAAGATCATGGCCGCCGCCGAGGCCATCTCCGACGGCAGCGATCTGAGCGGGCGGGTGGCCCTCCGGCGGGGCCCCTCGGAGATGAAGGCTCTGAGCCGCACCTTTGACAGTATGTTCTCCCGGCTGGAAAAATCCTTCAACGCGGAAAAGCAGTTCGCCTCCGACGCCTCCCACGAGCTGCGCACCCCTATCACCGTGATTCTCTCCCAGTGCGACCGGGCTCGTCGCAAGGACAAGACCCCGGAGGACTTCCTCCAGTCCATCCAGGTGATTCAGGAGCAGGGCAACCGAATGTCCGCGTTGGTGGATCAGCTTCTGAACCTGACCCGGCTGCAGCAGGGCACCGACCGCTACCCCCTGCGGGAGCTGGATCTGAGCGCTCTTACCGAGGCCTGCGCCGCCGAGTTTTTGCCCGCCGACGACCGGGGCATCACCTTCTCCACGGACATCGAGCAGGGCGTCACCGCCGACTGCAACCCCACCCTGTACTCCCGGGTGGTCTTTAACCTGCTGCAAAACGCCTATAAGTACGGCCGGGAGGGCGGCAGCGTGAAGCTCTCCCTAAAGACCCAGGGCTGGCGCGCCCAGCTCTCCGTCACCGACGACGGCATCGGCATCGCCCAGGAGGAGCTGCCCAAAATCTGGCAGCGCTTCTATCAGGTGGACGCCTCCCGGGGGGAGGACGGCGGCAGCGGACTGGGCCTTGCCATGGTGAAGGAGATCGCCGAATACCACGGCGGCGCCGTGGGCGCGGAGAGCCATCCGGGCGCGGGCAGCACCTTCACAGTAACATTTCCGAAAAAAATTGCGAAAAATTAGTTCTGCTCATTCTTTTCTTAGAATTGATTGGTAAGCTCATGATAACGAAACGAAAGGAGCTTACACCATGAACAGAACTTACACTCCGGCCGACGCCATTGCCGCCGCCGTCAAATACGCCACCATCACCCACGAGACCGTCTACGCCCCCACCTCCGACCTGGAGGACGGCTTCTTCCATGTGGTGTTCTACACCGATTGGACCATGTACGAGTTCTATGTGGACGCGGCGACGCTGGAAATCTCCGGCTTCAACCACGAGCCCAACACCCAGCCCCCCACCGAGAACGCCGCCTCCCCCGCGGCCTCGGTTTCCAATCGCAAATCTTCCCTCGCAACCCGGTTTGCCTCCCTCTTCCTCGGAAAGCAGACCAAGACCCCCTCTCTGGATGCCGCCTAAGCGGCAGCTGCAAGAAGAAAGCCCGGCCTCTCGGCCGGGCTTTCTTTCGCTTTTCAAAGAAGTCCAAGGACTTCCTTGAAAACGGGGTCGCGCCGCGCTGCGCGCCGCGCGACTCTACGAGGTTTATGGATAAGCGAAAGCGCCCCGTCCGGATTGCTCCGGACGGGGCGCTGGTGTCAGACGCTTATGCGCGGGTGACGTTCACAGCGCGCAGCTTGCTGCTGTTCTTGGGGTCCTTCTCGGTGTCATAGGTGACATGCTCGCCCTCTTTGAGAGTCTTGAAGCCGTCGCCCTGGATGGAGGAGAAGTGCACAAAGACATCCTCGCCGCCGTTGTCATTGGAGATGAAGCCGTAGCCCTTCTCCTCGTTAAACCATTTCACGGTACCGTTGTTCATTAACAAGTACCTCCTTTAAGTTGTTATTCAAAACTGCGCGAACAAAAAACCGCTTCCGTAAGTCAAAATGGGAATTGACTCACTTCAGCGGCAATCAATCGGTACATTTAGAACACGTCGTTAGTATACACGATGTTGAGACAATAAGCAAGAAGAATTTTTCGACAAATATTGCTGTGTGCTTTCACGATTTTGCACGGCCCACAAAGCCTCACAGAAAACAAAGCCCCGCCTTGGGCAGATTGAATAAAGTCGAAAAACATTTGTGTTCCAAGCCCCATTTTAATTGTTAAATCGTTGACATCCGCCCTTCCACTATGATAAACTGCCTATGCGACAAGGGTGTGCCGCGCACCGTTTTCCCCGCGCGCGTCCCGTCCCTTCGTTGTTGGGAAAGGCGCCGCGGCAAAGTCCGCGGTAAAATACTTATAATGTAGGAGAGTATTATGAAAAAGATCATCTCTGCCATCCTTCTGGTCTGCATCCTGGTGAGCCTGGCCGCCTGCGGCGCGGCCGAAGCCGACTACAAGCTGGGCATGGGCATCGTCCTCAGCACCGATTCCTCCAAGACCGCCAAGGCCCAGGTGGACGCCACCGTGGCCGCCGTCGTTCTGGACAAGGACGGCAAAATCGTGTCCTGCCGCCTGGATTGCGCCCAGAACAAGATGGACGTGACCGGCGGAGCCGTGGATACCGCCGCCGCCTTCAAGACCAAGATGGAGCTGGGCGCGGACTACGGCATGGTGGCCTACGGCAACGCCGTCGCCGAGTGGGACGCTCAGGCCAAGGCCTTCGAGTCCTATGTGGTGGGCAAGACCGCCGCTGAGGTAGGGGCCATCGAGACCACCGTCACCGAGGAAGGACATACCGTGGTGGTGGACGAGAAGCTTTCCGCCACCTGCACCATGAGCGTGGCTGACTTCATCAACGCCATCGTGAAGGCCTGCAACGACACCAAGGCCGCCAGCTTCAAGTCCAAGGGCGAGTTCACTCTGGGTCTGGCCGCCATTTCCGACGCCAGCGAGTCCACCGCCGCCACCGAGATGGAGAACGGCGTTGTGAAGATGTACACCGAGTTCGGCGCCGCCGTGGTGGACAAGGACGGCAAGATTCTCGCCGCCTCCACCGACGCCACCCAGCCCAAGATCTCCATTGACACCGCCGGCGAGATCATGGAAGCCAAGTTTGACGGCACCAAGATGGAGCTGGGCGCGAACTACGGCATGGTCGCCTATGGCAACGCCATCGCCGAGTGGGACGCTCAGGCCAAGGCCTTCACCGACTATGTGGTGGGCAAGACCGCCGCTGAGGTTCGCGGCATGGAGACCACCGTTAACGCCGAGGGCCACAGCGTCACCGTTGACGCGACCCTGCTGGCCTCCTGCACCATGTCCATTTCCGGCATGATGGCCGTGGTGGCTCAGGCCGCCGATTACGCCCGATAAATTTATGTGACACATTGGAGACGGTTCCTTGAAATCTTTGAAATCGACCTTCGCCCTTTGGGGCGCTGTGATGCTTCTGGCGCTTCTGGCCGGCTGCTCCCCCAACAGGCAGTCGGCGGAGCCCCGTGGAAAATCCTATTTCACATATTTCGATACCGTCTCTTATGTGTACAGCTACGCAGGAGATTCGGCAGAGCGGTTTGATAGCCGCTCTGCCGAAGTTTCATATATTCTATCCGAATATCACAAGCTGTTTGACATCTATCACGAGTATTCCGGCGTGAACAATCTGTGCACCCTGAACCGCATGGCGGGCGGGGAGCCCATGGAGGCGGACCCGCGACTGGTCGACTTCCTGCTCTACGCCCGGCAGCTCTACGAGGATACCGACGGCGAGATGAACGTGATGATGGGCGCGGTGCTTTCCCTGTGGCACGACTGCCGCACCGCCGCCGGGGACGACCCCGCAAACGCCCGCATCCCCACGGAAGGCGAGCTTGCCGAGGCGGCGGCGCACATCGACTTCTCCCTGCTGGAGATTGACGAGGCAGCGGGCACCCTTCGCATCACCGACCCGGCGGCCTCCATCGACGTGGGCGCGCTGGGCAAGGGCTACGCCACCGAACGGGCGGCGGAGTATCTGGAGGGTGACGGGGCGGACGGCTATGTGCTGAACGTGGGCGGCAACATCCGCATCATCGGCACGAAGCCCGACGGCAGCGGCTGGGTGACCGGCATCCGGGACCCCAACGACCCGGACGGGGCCTACGCGCTGAATCTGCTCCTTTCGGATACCTCCTGCGTCACCTCCGGCGTGTACGAGCGCTACTTCACCGTGGACGGCGTGCGCTATCACCACGTCATTGACCGGGACACCCTGTACCCGGCAGCCTATTTCTCCTCCGTCACAGTCCTCACCAAAGACAGCGGCCTGGCCGACTGCCTTACCACCGCGCTGTTTTGTATGTCCCGGGAGGAGGGCGAGGCCCTCATCCGGCGCATGGGAGACGTGGAGGCGGTGTGGATTTATTCCGACGGAACCATCGAGACCACCCCCGGCATTGCGGCTCTCACAGCCGAAAAATAAGAACCAACGAGAACAGGAGGCAGGAGATCAAATGAACCTGAAAAAAAGCATCTCTTCCCTGAAGCTGCCCCACCTGAAGGGCACGGCGGGCATCCCCACCGCCGCCATCGCGCCCCCAAAGGAAGTTTTGCTCCCCATGAACATGCACCCCGGTCAGGCGGCTGTGCCCGTGGTGGCCGTGGGCGACCATGTACGGATCGGCCAGCTCGTCGCCCGTGAGGAGGGCAAAAATTCCTCGCCTGTCCACGCCAGCATCTCCGGCACCGTGGTGTCCGTGGACGACAGCGGCGTGCGTATCGAAAGCGACGGTAAAATGGAGAAGGACCCCGCCATCGCCCCACCGCAGGTGAGCGACCTTGACGGCTTTCTGCAGGCGGTGCGCGAGAGCGGCATCGTGGGTCTGGGCGGAGCAGCATTTCCTTTGTGGGCGAAGCTGGACGCCATCCGCCACGGCCCCATCGACACCGTGCTGGTGAACGGCGCGGAGTGCGAGCCCTACATCACCAGCGACAACCGCACCATGGTGGAATGCGGCGACGACATCAAAAACGGCGTGGCCCTGCTGAAAAAATATCTGGGCAGCCGGGAATTTATCTTTGGCATTGAGGAGAACAAGCCCGACGCCATCGCCCAGATGCGCCGGGTTTTCGAGGGCGACAGCGCCGTCACCGTGATGCCCCTTAAGAGCGTGTACCCCCAGGGCGCCAAGCAGGTGCTGCTCTATAACGCCACCGGCAAGGTGGTGGGCGAGGGTCAGCGTCTGGCCTCTCTGGGTGTCATCATCATCAACGTCAGCTCCCTTGCCAAGATGGGACAGTATATGCGGGACGGGATGCCCCTGGTGGAGAAGTTCGTCACCGTGGACGGCCCCGCCGTGAAGAAGCCCGGCAACTTCCGGGTGCCCATCGGCACCCCCATCCGCACTGTCATCCAGCAGGCGGGCGGTCTTACCGCCGCGCCGGGCAAGGTGCTCATGGGCGGCCCCATGATGGGCAAGCCCATGAAAAGCATGGATAACCCGGTGATCAAGGCCACCAACGCCATTCTGGTGCTGGACGAGCGTGCCGCGAGACCCGTGGACGCCACCCCCTGCATCCACTGCGGGCGCTGCGTGGCGGTGTGCCCGCTGGGCCTGAACCCCGCCTCCTTCGCCCGGGCCATGGAGCTGGAGAGCGACGGGGAGCGGCTGGACATCCTCAGCCGGGGCAAGGTGGCTCTGTGCATGGAGTGCGGCTGCTGCAGCTACGTCTGCCCCGCCCACCGGCCTTTGGCCGACACCAACCACAAGGCCAAGGGCTTTGTGCGCTGCCAGATTCCCAAGGACGGCAGCAACCAGAAAAAGGAGGGGGCGAAATAATGGAAAACCTCATTATGACCGCCGCGCCTCACATCCACGCCAAGGACAGCAGCCGGCGCATTATGCTGGACGTGATTCTGGCTCTCCTGCCCGTGACGGTTGCCGCCATTGTGATTTTCGGCGGCAGAGCCGCCGCTGTCATCGCCGTTTGCGTGGTGAGCTGCGTGCTCTCCGAGGCGGTGTTCAACCTGCTTGTCCGCAAAAAGCAGACCGTCGGCGACCTGAGCGCCGCTCTCACGGGACTGCTGCTGGGCCTGAACCTGAGCGCGACCGTGCCCCTGTGGCAGTGCGCCGTGGGCTCCGTGTTCGCCATCGTGATGGTGAAGTGCCTGTTCGGCGGGCTGGGTCACAACTTCGCAAACCCCGCCATCACCGGGCGTGTGTTCATGCTGCTCACTTTCTCCGCCGTGGCCGGGGGCGCCATGCCCGCCGTGGTGGAGCTCACCGCCTCCGCCACCCCGCTGGAGGCTCTCAGCACCGGCGGGGAGCTGCCCACCCTGCTCCAGATGTTCCTGGGACTCCGGGGCGGCGCCGTGGGCGAGGGCTGCATCGCAGCTCTTTTGCTGGGCTATGTTTACTTAGTGGCACGGCGTGTGATAAAATGGTATGTGCCCGCCATCTTCATGGGCACCGTGTTCGCGTGCTATCTGGTTGCCACCGGCGACCCCTCCTTCGCCCTCTATGAGCTTATGGCCGGCGGACTGGTGCTGGGCGCTGTGTTCATGGCCACCGACTATGTGACCACACCCATCACGAACGGGGGCAAGATGCTGTTCGCCCTGGGCTGCGGCCTCATCACCTTTGTCATCCGCTACTTCTGCGCCTATCCCGAGGGTGTGTCCTTCTCCATTCTGGCCATGAACATCCTCTCCCCCCTTCTGGAGAAGTGGACGGCGAAGAAGCCGCTGGGAGGTAGCTGATATGAGTCAAAATAAAGGAATTTTCGCCACGGCGCTCTCTCTTGTGCTGATTTTCGCCGTGTTCGTCCTGATCCTTGTGGGCGTGAACGTGTTCGCCGCGCCCCTCATCCAAAGCAACGGCTCCGCCGCGCTGCTGGCCCCTCTCTACGAGGTGATGCCCTCCGCCGCCGGCTTCGAGCTGCTCTACGACGGGGCGGATGGCGCCGCCTCCACCCTTGCGGACGTGCCCGCCACCGTGCGGAGCGTGTACCGGGAAACCGGGGGACTGGGCTACGCCCTCACCCTCTCCACCAGCGAGGGCTACACCAAGCAGCCCATTGAGATCACCATGGGCGTGGACAGCCAGGGCAAGATCTGCGGCATCGCGCTGAACGCCTACCCGGACAGCCGGGAGCTGGGCGCGGACTATGTTCCCGCCTATGTGGGGCAGGACAGCGCGCTGGGCGGCGTGTCGCTGGTCAGCGGCGCGACTTACTCCTCCAAGGCCTTCCAGGGCGCCGTCACCGACGGGTTCAACGCCCTCATCGGCAACGGTCTCATCGGCGCGGGCGTCAAGAGCGACGAGCAGCTGCTCACCGAGCTGATGCTCACCGTGTACCCGGGCATCGCCACCAGCGAGGGCGCGGCCCAGTACGAGGAAGTGACCGGCACCTACACCTATGTCACCCGTGCCATGAAGGCCGCAAACGGCGGCGGCATGGCCTATCTCACCAAGGACGGCGACAAGAGCTATCTGGCTGTGTGCAGCCTCTCCGGCAGCTGCCGCGTCTATGACACCGACGGCGCGGACGTGACGGCCACCGTCTCCCAGGACCTTGTAAGCGAGGTCACGGCGGACGCGGCGGCAAACCTCACCAGCCTGGAAAGCGCCGACCAGAAGGTGCTCTCCGCCATGGTAAGCGCGGACGCGCAGTTTACCGAGCTGCCGCTGGACGGAATCTTTTCCTCCGTCACCGGCGCGTACCTGATCACCGACGGCGAGAACCAGTACTACGGCTTCGCCGCCCGCCCCTACGGCTACGGCAACCTGCCCCTCACCGTGGGCTATGTGCTGGACGGCAACGGCGCGATCGTGGGCATGAACGCCGACGAGCTGATTCTGATGGGCGAGTACTTCACCTCCTACGAGCTGGATAAGCCCTCCTACCAGCAGGCCTTCGCCGGCCTCACCGGGGACACCTTCACCGGCGAGCAGGCGCTGATTTCCGGCGCCACCATCACCTCCAACGCCGTACACACCGCCGTCACCGATGTATTCGCCGCCTTTGCGGCCGTAGCCGGGAATGGAGGAGCAAACTGATGAACGAAACGAAATTCAGGTCTTTTCTGGGAGATAACCCCGTGCTGGTGCTGTTTCTGGGCGCCTGCCCCGCCATGGCCGCCTCCTCGGCGGTGCTTCCGGCGCTGGGCATGGCCGGGGCGGTGCTGCTCACCATGCTGCTCTCCACCGCCATTCTCTCTGCGCTGCGGCGGCTTCTTCCCCTTGGCGCAAGGCTGCCCGCCGCCATTCTGGTCACCGCCGGCGTGGTGTCCGTGCTTCAGCTTCTGATGAACGCCCTGCTGCCCAGCATCTATCAGCTGCTGGGCGTGTATCTGGCGGTGGTGGCGGTGAACCTGATGGTATTCTCCGGCACGGAGACTGCCGAAAGCGAGAGCTTCGGCGCAGCCATGAAGAACGCCCTGCTCACCGCGCTGGGCTTTGCCGCCGCCATTCTGGTGATGGCTGCGGTGCGGGAGGTGCTGGGCAGCGCCAGCTTCGCCGGCATCAAGCTCACCTTCCTGGAAAGCTACAAGCTGCCCATCCTCACCAAGGCCAGCGGCGGCTTCGCCGTGTTCGCCTTCCTGCTATCCGCGGTCAGCGCCCTCTCCCACGGACGGGACGGCGCGCCCCGGGGTATGGCCTGCGCGGCTGCGCTGGGCCCCACGGAAACGGAGGAATAAGCCATGACAGTGAAAGAACTTCTGCTGCTCCTGCTGGGCGGCATCCTCGTAAACAACTATGTGTTTGAAAACCTGCTGGGCGCGGAAACTCTGCTGGGCGCGGCGGACAAGAAGGGCAAGACGCTGGGTATGGGCATCGCCGTGGCGGTGGTCCTCCTCCTCAGCGCCGCCGTCACCTGGCCGGTGCAGACCTTTGTGCTGGCCCCGCTGAACGCGTCCTATCTCCAGACGCTGGTCTTTGCGGCCCTTATTCTGGCGGTGGCCTACCTCACCGGCGCGCTCTCCAAGGCTCTGCTCCACCGCACGCTGGGGGGCTACTTTCCCCTGATTGCCCTGTGCAGCGCGGTGCTGGGCTGCGCCGTGAACAACATCACCGCGGGCTACACCTACCTGCAGGCGCTGCTTGCCTCTCTGGGCGTGGGGCTGGGCTTTCTGGGCGGACTTGTGGTGTTCGGCGGCGTGATGGAGCGCATCGACTCCTTCGCCGTGCCCAAGCCCTTCCGGGGTCTGCCCATCCGCCTGCTGGCGGCCTCCATCGTGTCCATGGCGCTGCTGGCCTTCGCATGAAAAAACTCTTTCAGACCCACAAGGCTCTGGCAGATACCTGCCTGATCGGCGCTTTGCTGCTGCTTGCCGCCGTGCTCTACTTCGCCTTCAGCGCCGGGCGCGACGCGGGGGCGTGGGCGGTGGTGCGGGTGAACGGCGAGGAGGTGGCCCGCTACTCCCTTGCCCAGAGCGGCACCTATCCCCTGAACGGCGGCACCAACCTTCTGGTGATTGACGGCGGCGAGGCCTGGCTCACCGACGCGGACTGCCCGGACAAGCTGTGCGTCCGGCAGGGACATATCAAATACAACGGACAATGTATCACCTGCCTGCCCAACAAGCTCACCGTGACCCTTGAGGGCGGCGAGGACGACGGCATTGATCTGGTGAGTTAGGAGCGCACCCATGAAAACCTCAAAGCTCACGGTTATGGCCCTGTCTGTGGCGCTGGCCATGGTGCTCTCCTTTGTGGAGAGCCTGATTCCCGCCTTTGTGGCCGTGCCCGGCGTGAAGGTGGGCCTTGCCAACATCGTGGTGGTGTTCGTGCTCTACAAGCTGGGCTGGAAGGAGGCCGTGGCCATCTCGCTGGTGCGGGTGTTCCTGCTGGCGGTGCTGTTTGGCAGCGGCGTCAGCTTCCTGTACAGCGTGGCGGGCGCGGCGCTCTCCCTCAGCGGAATGATTCTCCTGCAGCGCTGCAAGGTCTTTTCCTATGTGGCGGTCAGCGTGGCGGGGGGCGTGCTGCACAACGCCGGGCAGATCGCCATGGCCTGCTTCCTGCTGCGTACCGATGTGCTCCGCTACTATCTGCCCTTCCTGGTGCTCAGCGGCGTGATCGCCGGCGTGGTGGTGGGTCTCATTGCCGCCATCATGGTAAAGCGCGTCAACCTGAAGGTCTGACATACACAAGTGAATGAACGTACGGGAATGAAGTGCTCCCGGCGGCGCTGCCGCGAACCGCTTTTGGGCTGATGACTTCTGCATTCGCGGAGGTTTTCAGCCCTTTTTACTATTTTGGAGGGATATTTATGTACGAATTGCTGGCTGTGGCGCTGGGCGGCGCGCTGGGCTGCTGCTGCCGCTACGGCATCTCCCGGGCCTTTGCCGCCGCCTCTGTGACCTTCCCCGCCGCCACCCTTGTCGCCAACGTGCTGGCGGGCTTTCTCATCGGCCTTTTCACCGGTCTGGACGGCGCCCGCGCCATGGACGCGCGGACAAAGCTGTTCCTCACCACCGGGCTGCTGGGGGGACTTTCCACCTTCTCCACCTTCTCCATGGAGACGGTGCGGCTGTGGCAGGACGGCAGCTGCCTGACGGCGGGACTGAGCGTGGCGCTGAATCTGGGGCTTAGCTTTGCGGGCGTGGCGGCGGGACTTGCCGTGGTGCGCCTGATTGCCCCCGGTCGCTCGCTCTGACCCCTTGCCCCCGGGCGGGAAACGCGGTATACTACGATCCGGGGCGGTGCTCGCATCGCCCCAGACCATTTTTCGCGGCGCAAAACCCGCCGCGCCCACTCTGAATAACGGAGCTGAGAACGATGCTGCTGTGCTGTCCCGTCTGCGGCGGGAGCCTTGAAAATACCGGCTCTGCCCTCCGCTGCGGGGCGGGCCACAGCTACGACCTGAGCGCCGAGGGCTATGTGAATCTGCTGCCCGCCAATCTGCGGCGCAGCGCCGACCCCGGCGACGACAGGGAGATGACCGCCGCCCGGCGGGACTTTCTCGCCGCCTCCTGGTACGCGCCCCTGCGGGACACGCTGTGCGCGCTGGCCCTGCGATACGGCGGGGCGGGCGCTTGCCTGCTGGACGCGGGCTGCGGCGAGGGCTATTACACCCGGGCCGCGGCGGCGGTGCTGGGCGGGGAGGCCGTGGGCATCGACATCTCCAAGAGCGCGGTGCGCTATGCCGCCAAGCGGGGCGGCGGCGTGCAGTACACGGTGGCCGGCTCCTACCATCTGCCGGTTTCCACCGGCGGAGCGGACATTTTGCTGTGCTGCTTTTCCCCGGTGGCGGAGACGGAATTTGCCCGGGTGCTGTCGCCCCGGGGCGCTCTGCTCCATGCGGTGCCCGCTCCGGACCACCTGTGGGAGCTGAAGGAGACCCTGTACGACAGCCCCTACCCCAACCCGGAGAAGGAGACGCCCCTGCCCGGCTTCCGCATCGCGGAGACGGCGGAGGTGACCTTTCCCATGGCGCTCACCGACGCCCGGGACATCCACAATCTGTTTACCATGACCCCCTATCGCTACAAGACCCCGCCGGAAGGGATGGCTCGGCTGACGGCGCTGCGCGCCCTCACCGTGCGAGCCGCCTTCCGCGTCCACGTCCATGTACGCCGGGAGCAAGGAGAGGAATTGCCATGTACGACGAGCTGACGGAAATTGACATCCAGAAAATGAAGGACGAGGTGGACTACCGCACCCGGGAGCTGCGTCCCCAGCTGATTGAGGACGTGAAAACCGCCCGGGCCTTCGGCGACCTGAGCGAGAACTTTGAGTACAAGGCCGCCAAGCGGGAAAAAAACCGCAACGACAGCCGGGTGCGCTATCTGGAGCGGATGATCGAGACGGCAAAGGTCATCCGGGCCGCCCCCACCGCCGACGGGCAGGTGGGCCTGTTCGACCGGGTAACCATCTACATCGAGGAGGACGACGAGGAGCGGGATATCCGCATCGTCACCACCCTGCGGCAGAACGCCCTGAAGGACCTGATCAGCAAGGAGTCCCCCGTGGGTCGGGCCGTGCTGGGCAGCCGGGTGGGCGACCGGGTGACGGTGCGCGTCAGCGACACATACAGCTACGATGTGGTGATCCGCGCCGTGGAAAAGGGCGGGGACGACGCGTCGCTGGACATTGCGGGGTTCTAAGACTACACCCGCTGTTTGAAGGATACTTCTCAGTTGTCTATATCTCTGTCACCCCATTTTTCTATTATCTATAACTTTGTCACCCCATTTCTCTTTGCCCGTGCAAAGAGAAACCGGGTGACGCCTGAAAGAGAACACACGCCAGAGGGGGATTTCGTTTTCCCCCTCTGGACTCCCCTTGAAACGACTAAGCGGGGGCCTCCGCCCCCTCTTAGAACACCCCCGACCCTTTGCGGAAGGTAAAAAGAACGCGCCGTTTTCTACTGTGAAAACGGCGCTGTTTTTATTCCATTGAGCGGTTGGGGACATTCCAAAAGGGGGCGAAGGCCCCCGTTTGGTCGCTGAGAGAGGGGGCCGGGGGAGAGAGACACGAAACTCTCTCCCCCGGTGTTCTTTCTTTGACCGGCCGCGGCCGTTTCTTTCTCATATGAGAAAGAAATGGGGGCGGAAATATTGCAAAGAGAAATGGGGTGACAAAGCCATAGATGATAGAAACTCTATAATCGAAATAACAGTCAGAAATACCGCAGCTCATTGCAAATC
>CAZCDJ010000021.1:0-19016 GCA_964497655.1 uncultured Oscillospiraceae bacterium
TAGCGCTGCTCCACGGCAACCTTGTAGGCGTTCAGAATCTGCTCCCGCCCGGCAAAGGCGCTCACCAGCATCACCAGCGTGGATTCCGGCAGATGGAAGTTGGTGATAAGGCCATCCATGCACTTGAACCGGTAACCGGGATAGATGAAAATATTCGTCCAGCCGGACCGGGCGTCCAGCGTGCCGTCCTCATTGGCAAAGCTCTCCAGCGTGCGGCAGGAGGTGGTGCCCACGCAGATGACCCGCCCGCCGTTTCGCTTCGTCTCCGTGACGATGCGGGCCGTCTCCTCCGGGATGATGCAGTACTCGCTGTGCATCTCGTGCTGCTCGATCTCCTCCGCCTTCACCGGGCGGAAGGTGCCCAGCCCCACATGGAGGGTGACAAAGCACTCCCGCACGCCCATGGCGTTGATCTCGGCAAGCAGCTCCTTGGTGAAATGCAGCCCGGCGGTGGGGGCAGCGGCGCTGCCCAGCTCCCGGGAATACACGGTCTGGTAGCGCTCGTTGTCCTCCAGCTCCGCCTTGATGTAAGGCGGCAGGGGCATCTTGCCCAGCCGCTCCAGCACCTCAAGGAAGATGCCCTCATAGTGGAACTGAACCTTGCGGTTGCCCCCCTCCATGGTGTCCAGCACCGTGGCGGTCAGCTCGCCGCCGCCGAAGGTGAGCTCCGTGCCGGGCAGGGTCTTGCGGCCGGGGCGGGTGAGGCACTCCCACTGCCCCTCCCCCAAATCCCGCAGCAGCAGCACCTCCACCGCGCCGCCGGTGGCCCGGTTTCCCAGCAGCCGGGCGGGCAGCACCCGGGAATCGTTCATCACCAGGCAGTCGCCGGGATGCAGATATTTGGTCAGCTCATGGAACACGGTGTGCTCCACCGCGCCGGTTGCCCGATCCAGATGCTCAAGGCGGGAGCTGTCCCGTCTCTCAAGCGGGGTCTGGGCAATCAGCTCCTGGGGCAGCTCATAGTAAAAATCCGATGTTTTCATATTATTCCGCGCGGTCCGCCTTACCCGGCGGAGAGCGACACTCCCGTATAATAAAAACTGATGATCTGATCATAAGTATAGCCATAGTACTTCGCCATGGCGTAAGCCCCGAACTGGCTCATACCCACGCTGTGGCCCCAGCCGCCGCCGGAAAAGACGAAGGAGCTGCCGTTGTCCTGCACCGTGAAGTGGATGCTGTACAGCCCCAGCTTGCCGGTGCAGAAGTTATAGCACTTGTTCTTCGCGTAGGTGGCGCTGTGGCCGTAGGCGTCCCGGAACACGATGTTCACCGCGTTGCCGGACTCGGAATAGGTCACGTCCACGGAGGTGATGGCGCCGATGTTCACGCCGGTGCCGGCGATGATGCTGCCCAGCTGCTCCTTGGAATAGGTGAAGCTCCAGCTGCTCTTGCCGTTGATGCTGTCGCTCTTGGCCTCAAAGGGGTCGGCCTTGCCCCGCTGGTAGGCCAGATAGCCGCCGAACACGTTCTCACTGGACTCGCTGCCCCCGCCGTTGGAGGAATAGTAGGTGGCGGAGATGGTCTTGCCGCCGTAGGTGATGTACTGCCCGGCGGTGGAGTCCACCGCGCTGTTGGAGTTGGCGCTGGCCAGCGTGGTGCCCCGGTAGGCCTGACAGTAGGTGTCGTTGGTCACATCGAAGCCGTAGGCGGAGGCGTAGGTGCCGAAGTTGTTGGCGGCAAAGGTGCGGGCGCACACCGCCTGGGCCTTCAGGGCCTCGATGGGCCACGCCGCGTTCATCTCATAGGGCAGGATGCCCTTCACATAGTCCTCCAGCCCCACCACGTTGATGACGGTGAGCTTCTCCCCTGTGCGGCGCACATACTCAAAGTCCCCGTAGTACTTGTAGCCCTTAAACCAGGTGACGGCCTTGCCGCCGGTGGAGCGGGGGCTGACAGCCAGATTGGCAGAGCTGCCGCAGTCGAACTCAAAAAGGATGCGGGCATCGCTGCTGCGAGTCACCACCACGCACTTCGCGCTGGCGGAGTAGGCGCTGCCCACAATGCCCCGGGCGGCGGCATCCGCCCCGGCCTCGGCGGAGGAATCGTAGTCCCCCACCAGTGCGTAGTATGCCCCGTTATAGTAGGCGGGAAAACCGTCCGGATAGGCGGAGGCCACGGACAGCGCCTGATCGAAGCTCTGGTAGCTGCCCTCCAGCAGAATGTGGTAGCAGCCCACATGGCCGCCGCCGATGTCCACGTTCTTGTCCATGGTCATGGTGAGCTTTGTCTCGGCGGTGTAGCCCAGCTGATGAAAGTCCCGGTTGGTATCGTAGTAGCCAAACAGATAGCCGCTGCCGGAGGCGTTCTCCAGACTGGCGCTCTCCAGCGTGGGGTTGCGGACGCTGGAGCTGCCGTCGTAGTAGTATAGCCCCACCCGCACCCTGCTGTACGGAATGGCGATGGCCCCGCTGACGGACAGGTGATCCGGAATCACCACGGCGGAGGAGCCCACGGTGGTGAGCCCACTGCCCGTGAGCACATAGGCATAGGTATTCGGCAGCTGGGAAACACCGCCGCTCCCCCCAATGGCGTAGGCGCTGTTGACGCCTCCGGACAGCGTGTTGGAGGAATCGTTCACATAGACGGAGCCGGCCGCCTGAGCGCCCACGGGGATGCTTCCAAAAAGCAGAGCCGCGAGGATCGCGGCTGTCAAAATCTTGTCAAGGTATTTTTTCATTAACTGCCTTTCTCTGTTTGACTGATGGATTTTCCGGTGGTACAATGTATCATTAATCGGCGGACGGCACTGGCGTTTTTCGCCGTTTTCTGACATTATATAAAATCATGGCGCATATTTCAAGTGTTATGTCACCCGGCATGAATTTTGTGCCCGGCGAATACACTGAAGAAGATGCGGAAAGGGATGTTGCAAATGGACAAACTCAAGGTTGGCGTGATCGGAGCCACCGGCATGGTGGGACAACGTTTTATTACCCTGATCTCCGAGCATCCGTGGTTCCAGCTCAGCGTTTTGGCTGCCAGCGCCCGCACGGCGGGGCAGACCTACGAGGAGGCAATCGGAAACCGTTGGAAGCTGGATATCCCCATGCCCGATTGCGCCAGGAAAATGATCGTGCGGAACGCCTCCGACGTGCAGAACGTGGTGAAGGACGTGGACTTCGTGTTCTGCGCCGTGGATATGCAGAAGGATGAGATCCTGGCTCTGGAGGAGGAGTACGCCAAGGCCGAGTGCCCGGTGGTCTCCAACAACAGCGCAAACCGCTGGACCCCGGATGTGCCCATGGTGATTCCCGAGATCAACCCGGAGCATCTGGCGGTGCTCGAGTACCAGAAAAAGCGGCTGGGCACCAAGCGCGGCTTCATCGCCGTGAAGCCCAACTGCTCCATCCAGAGCTATGTGCCCGCCCTCTCCCCCTTCCGCGCCGACTGCGGCGTGAGCAAGGTGCTGGCCTGCACCTACCAGGCCATCTCCGGCGCGGGCAAAACCTTTGCCACCTGGCCGGAGATGGTGGACAACGTGATTCCCTACATCGGCGGCGAGGAGGAAAAGAGCGAGCAGGAGCCCATGAAGGTGTGGGGTCATGTGGACGGCGGCGTGATCGTGAACGCCGAGAAGCCCGTCATCACCGCCCAGTGCCTGCGCGTGGCCTCCTCCAACGGACATATGGCCGCCGTGTTCGCCTCCTTCGACCGGAAGCCCTCCTTTGACGAGATGATCCGCCGCTGGGCCGAGTACAAGGGCCGTCCCCAGGAGCTGGGTCTCCCCTCCGCACCCAAGCAGTTCATCCGCTACTTTGAGGAGCCGGACCGTCCCCAGACCCGGCTGGACCGTATGAACGAGGGCGGAATGCAGATCGGCGTAGGCCGTCTGCGCAGCGACGCCATCTTTGATTGCAGATTTGTCTGCCTTTCCCACAATACCCTCCGCGGCGCGGCGGGCGGCGGCGTTGAGCTTGCCGAGCTGCTGGTGGCGGAAGGATATATCAAAGCGAAATAAGTCAGGAGGTTTTGTTATGACCAAGACACCTATTTTTAAGGGTTCCTGCACCGCCATCGTCACTCCCTACACGGAGTGCGGCGTGGACTACGAAAAATACGCGGAGCTGTGCGACCAGCAGTACGCCGGCGGTACCCAGGCCATCCTGGTCTGCGGCACCACGGGAGAAAACCCCACCCACACCGAGGCCGAGCATGACGCTCTGGTGGAGCTGACCGTGGAGAAATGCGCCGGAAAAATGAAGGTCATCGTGGGCGTGGGCGCGAATAACACCGAGCACGCCCTGCAAAGCGCGCAAAAGGCCAAGGCCGCAGGCGCGGACGGCATCCTGATGGTGACCCCCTACTACAATAAAACCAGCCAGAAGGGCCTTGTGGAGCACTTCAGCTATGTGGCCGACCGGGTGGATATCCCCATGATCGTGTACAACGTGCCCGGCCGCACCGGCATCGGCGTGAAGCCCGAAACCTATGCCCTGCTGGCCAAGCACCCCAACATCGTGGGCGTGAAAGAAGCCAGCGGCAACATCGCCGAGTTCTGCAAGTCCCGCTCCCTCTGCGGCGACGAGCTGCTTTTCTGGTCCGGCAACGACAGCGACACCGTGCCCATGATGGCCATGGGCGCCATGGGTGTGATCTCCGTGGCCAGCAACATCATTCCCGACCGGGTACAGCAGCTTTGCCAGCTGTGCTTCGCCGGGGACTTCAAGGCCGCCAGCGAGGCCTATTTCCTGCTGGCCGACTTCTTCGACACCCTGTTCATTGAGACCAACCCCATGCCCATCAAGACCGCCATGAACCTGGCCGGGATGAACGTGGGCAAGCTGCGCCTGCCCCTGACCACCATGGCCGACGGGAACGTGGAGAAGCTGAAAAAGTCCATGGAGCGTATCGGCATCCAGCTGGCCTGAGCGCCTGAGAGAAAGGATAAGCCATGCCAAAGATAATCGTTTCCGGCTGCAACGGTCACATGGGCCAGAGCGTGGTGAACATCTGCGCCACCAAGGAGGACATGGAGATCGTGGCCGGCTTCAACCGCACACCGGTGAAGAAAAACGACTTCCCCGTCTACGCCGACCCCATGGAGTACGCCGGAGCGGCAGACGTGATTGTGGATTTCTCCCACCCGGATAATCTGGAGGGGCTGCTCTCCTACGCGGTCCGGCGCCGCATCCCCATTGTGCTGTGCACCACCGGTTACAGCGGCGAGCAGCTGGAGAAAATCCGTGCCGCCGCCGCCAAGTCCCCCGTGTTCCGCAGCGGCAACATGTCCCTGGGCATCAACCTGCTGCTGCGTCTGGTGCGGGAGACCAGCGCCGCGCTGGGCGAGAGCTTCGACGTGGAGATCATTGAGAAGCACCACAACCGCAAGGTGGACGCCCCCAGCGGCACCGCCCTGATGCTGGCGGACGCCGCCGGCGAGGCCCTCCCCTACGGAGCCAAATACGTCTACGACCGGCAGAGCGTGCGGCGTAAGCGGGAGAGAAACGAAATCGGCATCTCCTCCGTCCGCGGCGGTACCATCGTGGGCGAGCATGAGGTGCTGTTCGCCGGGCCGGACGAGGTGGTGGAGCTGAAGCACAGCGCCCAGTCCCGGGATGTGTTCGCCAATGGCGCGGTCACCGCCGCCCGGTTCATGGCCGGGGTGAAAAAGCCGGGCTACTACACCATGGACGACGTGCTGAAGGACGTTCTGGGCTGAAAATCAACTAAAATATCCCGGTCACCTTGCGGTGACCGGGATATTTCTTTGGGAAAAACGCTTATTTGCCCTTTGCCGGGCGGCGCACCAGCACACCCACGATCATAAAGACGGCAAAGATGATAAGGTAGTACACCACGGCCATCTTGTGGGACACGATGGCGGCGTAAACCATGAAGCAGCAGCCGCACACGGCCAGTGTGGGCATCACAAAGCGCTTGAACACACCCAGCTCCTTCTCCTTCACCATGAAGCTGATGAACATGAAGATGTACATGAAGTACAGGGTGATAATGGGCAGCTCGGAGGAATCAAAGCAGAACACACCGAACCAGGCGGGGCTGGTCAGGTTCGCGCCGAAGAAGTACAGCAGCCAGAAGCCGGCGAACAGCAGACCCAGCACGCTGGCGTTGGTGGGCATATTGGTGGAGGGGCTCACCTCGCTGAGCGCCTTGGGATTGAAGCCCTCGCCCCGGGCGGCCAGCGCGTAGAAGCCCCGCGTGCAGCCCATCATCAGGCCGTTCAGGGTGCCCAGGCAGGAAATGACCACGAACACATACATGATGGTGCCGCCCGCGCCGCCCAGCAGGTTGGAAAACGCGATACGCGCGCCGGACTCGCCGCTCTCCATCAGTGCCTGATTGGTGACTACGCCGCTGAGACCCACATAGTAGAGAATGTAAATGAACACGATGGCCAGCGTGCCCAGCACCAGAGCCCGGGGCAGGTTTTTCTTGCTGTCCTTCAGCTCCGCGTTGATGCTGGTGGCGATGACCCAGCCCTCATAGGCGAAGGCCGTGGCGCACACGGCGGTGAGCAGCGCACCGCTGCGGCTGGGCACCGGAGAGACAATTGTGGTGAAGTTCTGAACCGTCTGCCCGCTGATCAGGCCCACGACGATGCCCGCCACACCCATGAGCACCAGCGGCACCAGCTTGATCACGGTGGTGGTAACCTGAAACTTGCCGGCAATCTTGGGCGACAGGGAATTCAGGGCGAAGTTTGCAATCATGTAGAACGCGGCGATCACCATGCACTGACCGCCGGTGATGTCCCACCCGAACAGCACCGCGGTGTAGCGGGCAGAGACCCAGGCCAGCACACCGGTGAGCGTGGGGTAATAGATGGTGGCCAGAAACCAGCCCATCAGGTAGCCGTAGGTCTTGCCCATGGTCACCTCTGCATAGTCCACCACGCCGTTCACATACTCGTACTTGGTGGACATGACCGCGAACACATAGGCACACACGATCATGATGACGCCGCCGATAATCCATGACAGGATGCCCAGCGGCAGGTCGCCTCCGGTGGCGCCCAGGATTTTTTCCGCCTTAAAAAACACGCCGCTGCCGATGACGATGCCTACGACCATTGCCACAGCGGTTGCAAGGCCGTACTTCTTCTGGAGTTCAGATCCCATTCCTTTTTCCTCTTCCTTCTTGCCTATTTTACTCCGCCCTGGCGGAGGGTAAGCCCTTACGCGCCCGTCATGGCGGCAAGCGTTTTCTCCGCCAGCTCGCCCACGGTGATGCCCAGCAGCTCCGCTCCCCTGGTGATCACCTCACGGGAGCAGCCGGCGGCAAACTTCTTGTCCTTGAACTTCTTCATCACGGACTTGGCCTCCATGCCCTCGTAGCCGGTGGGCCGCATCAGTGCGGCGGCGCCGATCAGGCCGGTCAGCTCGTCCACGGCGAACAGCACCTTCTCCATGTATTCCGTCGGCTCCACATCGGAGCACAGGCCCCAGCCGTGGCTCACCACGGCGTGAATCATACGCTCGTCAATGTCCAGCTCTCCCAGCAGAGACTGGGCCTTTTTGCAATGCTCCTCCGGCCACTGCTCGAAATCAATGTCGTGCAGATAGCCCACAGCCACCCAGAAGTCCACGTTGTCCGGGTCGCTCTCCCGGGCGAACGCGCCCATGACCTTGCCGACTGTCTCCGCGTGCTGAATGTGGAATTCCTCGTGATTGTATTTCTTTGTCAGCTCCAGCGCCTGGGCGCTGCTTGGTATGTAGCTCATGGCAATTCCCCCTGTGGATTTTTATACAATATAATACAAATAGGTAAAAAAATCAACAGGCCGGTTAAAAACCGGCCTGTCAATCTAATTGCCCGCGCCGGGGGCCGCGGAGGGAGAGGCGGAAACGTTGGGGGACGCGGTCATCTGGGGAAGGATGGTCTCGGCGGGGCTGACGGTGGGCAACGGCGTGGATGTGACCACAATATCCCCGGTGGGCTTGGGTGTCACCTTCCCTTTATCCGAACCGCAGGCGGTAAGGGTAAGCAGGAGCACAGTGGCGCAGAGCAGATATGTGACGGTCTTTTTCATTGTGAAGCCTCCAATTCTTGTTTTGCACCTGTATTATTTGCGGAGAGGCTACAATTTATGTTGCAATTTTCAAAATAAATAGTAAAATCTATATACACCATATATAAGGAGGTACTAATATGGAATTCAAAGACAGTAAAACTTATCAGAACCTTGCCACAGCCTTTGCCGGCGAGTCTCAGGCCCGCAATAAATATGACTATTATTCCTCTCAGGCCAAGAAGGACGGCTATGAGCAGATCGGCGCGTACTTCGCCGCCACCGCCCTGAACGAGAAGGAGCACGCCAAGCTTTGGTACAAGGCCCTGCATGACGGCAAGATTGACGACACCATCACCAACCTGAATCTGGCTGCCGACGGCGAGAACTACGAGTGGACCGAGATGTACGCGGGCTTCGCCAAGACCGCCCACGAGGAGGGCTACGAGAATCTTGCCAAGCAGTTCGAGGGCGTTCTGGCCATCGAAAAGACCCATGAGGAGCGATATCGCGCCCTGCTGAAGAACATAGAGGACGCCAAGGTCTTTGCCCGCGTGGGCGATCAGGTGTGGGTCTGCCGCAACTGCGGACACATTCATGTGGGCCCCACCGCCCCGGTGGTCTGCCCCGTCTGCGACCATCCCCAGGCTTACTTCGAGCTGGAAGTCAAGAATTACTGAGTACAAACTGTGCTCCAAAAAAAAGCTGCCGCGGAAATCTTCCGCGGCAGCTTATTATTTCTTCCGGTCGGGGCGCCTTTACCGGGAGCTCTCCCCGGCGCAGTAGGGGCTATCCAGCGCGTTGGTCAGCCCGGTCTCTTTCTGATACGCGGCAACGCCGACTGTGGCGGCGGACACCGGGGCAATGGTGCCCGCTCCCGCAACGCAGCCACCGGGACAGGCCATGCCCTCCAGCAGATAGCCGTTGCGCTT
Organism: uncultured Oscillospiraceae bacterium; assembly: GCA_964497655.1. GTDB lineage: Bacteria > Bacillota > Clostridia > Oscillospirales > Oscillospiraceae > Scatomorpha. The sequence continues at coordinate 8,905 of CAZCDJ010000021.1, forward strand.
GCCGGCGCGGGCGAGGGTCAGCATCTTACGGCATTCCCTCAGTCCGTCGGCACACTCCATTGCCACCTGTCTGTCCGGATCCGTCCGGCGCAGCACCTCCGCCACCGCCTGGGCGACGCCCCCCGTGACGGCGAAGCCGCGCCCGGCGGCGGTGGTGGTATCGGTGGGCTGGTCGTCCTCCGGCTCCTCAATCGCGGAGAAATCCACGTCCCGGGCGTCGAACATCCCCTGAAGCTCCTCAAAGGTCAGCACGAAGTCCACATCGGAGCGGACGCTGTGCCGGGAGGCCTCAAGCTTTTTCGCGGCGCAGGGCCCCACAAACACGATGCAGGCCTCCGGTCTCTGCTCCTTCACCAGTCTGGCTGTGAGCACCATGGGCGTAAGGGCCATGGAGATATAGTCCTTGAACTCCGGAAACAGCTTCTTGGCCATGACACTCCACGCGGGGCAGCAGGAGGTGGCCATAAAGGGCTGCTCCGCCGGAACCTTTTCCACAAAGTCCCGGGCCTCCTCCACGGAGCACATATCCGCGCCCGCCGCCACCTCCACCACGTCGGCAAAGCCGATGCCGCGCATGGCGGTTTTCAGCTTTCCCAGGGTAACTCCCGCGCCGAACTGGCGGATAAAGGCCGGAGCCACACAGGCGACCACCTCCCTGCCGCTTCGGATGGCCTGAATCAGCTGGAAAATCTGACTCTTGTCGGCAATGGCCGCGAAGGGGCAGTTCACAAGGCACATCCCGCAGGACACGCACTTGTCATAGTCGATTTTGGCGCGGCCGTACTCATCCGAGCCGATCGCGTCCATGCCGCAGGCCGCGGCGCAGGGGCGCTCGATCTTGCTGATGGCGTTATACGGGCACTGCTGCTGGCACCTGCCGCACTTGATGCATTTGTCCTTGTCAATATGGCTTTTGCCCTCTTTGTCAATGATTACCGCGTCCTTGGGGCATACCGCCTGACAGGGATGGGACAGGCAGCCCTGACAGCTGTCGGAGACGCGGATTTCCTTGGTGGGGCAGGCGTTGCAGGCAAAGGGGATGATGTTGATCAGCGGCGGCTCATAGTACTTTTCCGGCTGCGAGGCCTCCTCAATGCCATCGCTGGCCAGCGCGTGCACCCCCGGCTGACGCAGCGGCAGGCCGCAGGCGAGACGTATGCGCTCGGTAACGATGGCACGCTCCAGAAAAACGTCCTTGCGGTAATGCGCCACCTCGCCCGGCACAATCTGATACGGCAGAGAATCAATGCGCGAATAATCTCCGCCCTCGTACGCCAGACGCGCCACCTCCGTGAAAACATCCCGGCGAATATCGTCAACAATGCTGTGTATTCCTCTCATATCAATACCTCCGTATTCCCGGCAGCATACATGGCTGTATGTCTGACCGCATCCACACAATGGACACCAGCCAGTATACATGGCTCTGTTATCATTGTAAACAGCGGAGGAAAATATTCGTCTGTTTCCACAATCAATATGGCATTCTACAATATGGCGGTGTATAGTTAGGAAGCTCTGATGAAATCCATGTGTGGGAATCGGCGGGCGGCTTTTCGTCCGGCGAGGCGTATGCGTGGGTTACGCCAGAGCTTCCCAAATATTTTTTGCTGTAAGGGAGCTTATATGAAAGAGAAAACCCTGATTCTTACCCGATCCGCCGTGCTGCTTGCGCTGCTGATCATCCTGCAGGCTGTCACCAAGCCGCTGGGACAGCTGGTCACCGGCTCATGCGTCAACCTTGTGCTCACGGCAGCCGCGCTGCTGGGCGGCGTGTGGTGCGGCCTGTTTGTGGCTCTGCTGTCCCCCGTGTTCGCGTTTCTGCTGGGCATCGGCCCGGCGCTGGTGCAGCTGGTGCCGGCGATCTGTACGGCAAACGCGGCGTTTACCACAGTGCTGTGGATATTTTCCCGGCGGGGCGGCACCCTCTCCCCCGGACGGGCGGAGCTGCTGCGTTATGCCGGAGTTGCGGCCGGCGCGGCAATCAAGCTGCTGGTCATATATGTGCTGGCGGTGGTTCTGATTCTCCCCTCTCTGGGGCTGCCGGAAAAACAGGCGGCGGCCATCACGGTTATGTTCTCCTGGACGCAGCTGCTTACGGCGCTGGCAGGCGGCGCTCTGGGCAGTGTCATCTGCGGCCTGATCTCCCGCCGGAGCGGGAGCTGAGCCCCCCAGAAGCCGCCGCGCGCCACACCGCAACAAAATACCCGGCCGGGCAATGCAGCCCGGCCGGGTATTTTGCTATCGATCAGATCAAAGGGTGATGCACTTCTTGGGGCAGTGCTCGGCGCAGGTGCCGCAGGCCACACAGGCGTCGTAATCCACGACCCAGCTCTTGGTGGCCCGATCCACCGTGATGGCGGAGGCGGGGCACTTCTTGGCGCAGATGCCGCAATAGATGCACTTGGACGGGTCGTTCACCGGCTTCCCATCGTCCCGGGGGGCGGGGGTGTTCCACTGGGCGGGAGCCTCCACATAGCAGCTTCCCTCGCTCTCCTCCTCAGCCACAGGGGCCGGGGCGGGCTTTGCCGGGGGCGCGGCGGGCTTCACAATCTTCTTCTTGAAGAAGTTGCCCTCCACCACCAGCTCATCCTCCGTGCGAGCCACCATATGGTAGTCCTTCGTCAACTGGATGGCGTGGGTGGAGCAATAGTCCGCGCAGGTGTTACAGAAGGTGCAGCTGCCCAGGAAAAAGCAGCGGGCATACACCGTGCCGTTCTCCTGCTCCTCCACCACATGGGTGGAGATGGCGCCGCCGGCACACACGCGCTCGCACATCCCGCAGCCGATGCACTTATCGCCAATGAACTGGATGCGGCCGCGATAGCCCTCCGGCGCTTCCTTCTCCACGAAGGGATAGAGCTCGGTGCTGGGCTTGCTGAACAGCTGGGTGATGGCTTCCTTGATAAACGGCAGTCCCATTACTTCATCGCCTCCCTTTTCTCCTTCAGAACCTTTGTGGCCAGCGCCAGGCCGTCGATAATGGCCTCCGGCTTGGGGGCGCAGCCGGCGATGGATACGTCGATGGGCACATACTTGTCCAGCGGGCCCACCACGCTGTAACTGCCCTTGAACACGTTGCAGCTCCGGGGGCAGGAGCCCAAAGTGACGATCACCTTGGGGTCTGGCACCTGGGCGATGGTACGCAGCACCCGGTCCTTGGACTGGGCGGTGATGGGGCCGGACACCACCACGATGTCCGCGTGGCGGGGGGTGCCCGCCAGCTTGAAGCCCAGCCGCTCCGCGTCGTAGCGGGGGGTGAGCACGGCCACCAGCTCGATGTCGCAGCCGTTGCAGCTGCCGGCGTTGATGTGGAACAGCCAGGGCGATTTGACCGCGCTGCTGTCAATAATCTTCTTGAACATTCTTCGTCCCTCCCTTATGCGCCGATCCATACGAGGATCAGGCTGACCAGCGCCAGACCGGAGACAACTGTCCAATAGAACTTGAACACCTGTTCCACCTTGAGGCGCGCGGTGATGGCGTGTGCAAGGGACATACACACGATGGTGAGCAGCGTGCAGATGGCCAGCACGATGAGTACGTCCAGCCAGACCATGCCGGTGGTGACGCCGCCCAGAAACAGCGCCGTGAACAGCGCGGTCATGACGAACATCTTGATGGCGTGGCTCAGCTTGAACACGGCCAGAGGCGCGCCGGAATACTCCACCAGCGGGCCCTCGCAGATCTCGGTCTCCGCCTCGCCCACGTCGAAGGGATGTGCGCCCACCTCACAGGGGATCACCAGCAGCATGGCCACGGCGGCGGGAATCATGCTCCAGTGGAACAGATTGGGGCCGTTGGCGATCTGGAACTGGGTGATGGCCGTCAGCGAGAAGGTGACGCCCACTCCCCCTTCCTGTCCGCACAGCCTGCCGATGGCAAGCAGAATGAGAATCAGGGGCAGCTCGTAGGCCATGATGGACACCATCTGACGGGAGATGCCCACGCCGGCAAAGGGGCTGCCGGAGGCGCTGCCGCCGAAGATGATGGATAGCGCGGGAATGGTGAGCAGGTACAGGATGACCACCACGTCCGCCACGCCGCCGAAGGCCTGAATGCCCGCGATGGGGATGAACAGCACGGTGACAATCAGGCTGACCAGTCCCACATAGGGGGCGATCAGGAAGGTGGTCTTTGCCGCGCTGTCGGGCACGATGGTCTCCTTGCCCAGCAGCTTGAAGAAGTCGTAGGTGGGCTGCATGATGGGCGGGCCCACGCGCTTCTGCATACGGGCCACCATCTTGCGGTCAACGCCCGCCAGCCAGAGGCCGAACACAGAGGAGAACAAAAGTCCCGGGAAAATCAGAACGTACACAAGGTTTTTCAAAATAAGCATCCAGTTCATCTTTTGTCCACCCCCTTACATGAATATGAAGCAGTACACGATCACCAGCGCCAAATCCACCACGCCCCAGATGACGTAGTCGTTGGTCACGCCGGAGTGCGCGTTGCTCATAAAGCCCAGATAATGACGGAAGTTGTGCTTGAAGCCCCAGAACAGGTCTCCGCTTGCCACATGGGAATACTCGTTCTTTTCGCCGCCGAAGAAGGTGTCGTGCTTGTCGTCCAGCGCTTCGGTGCGGGCTCCCTTGGAGCCGCTGCCCAGCAGCATGGCGATGAACACGCCCAGCAGCACGATGGCGAACAGGATCAGCCAGTTCATGGGGTCCCAGAAGCCGGCGAAGGAATAGGAGGTATCAAAGAGCGGCGCGGCGTTTACCAGATGGGACGCGGCGTAGCCCTCGCCCATCATCACGTCTATGTAGCCGGTGGTGTTGGCCACGGCATTCATGGCGGGATTGAGCAGGTACTTCTGCATCAGGTTGGGGAACACGCCGGTGACCAGGCACAGCACGGCCATGATCCACATGGGAATCCGCATACTCAGCGGGGATTCCTTCACGTTGGCGTATTGCAGAGGCAGCTCGCCGAAGAACACGCTCTGCCCCACCTTCACAAAGGAGGCCAGGGTGAGCACGCTGGTAACCACGCAGCAGACCGTGACCAGCGCGTAGCCGAAGGAGCCGGTCTCCGCCGCCTTCTCAAAGGTGGCCTGATAGATCATCCACTTGGAGGCGAAGCCGTTGAAGGGGGGAATGCCGCTGATGGACAGCGCGCCCACCATAAAGAGGGCCGCGGTCTGAGGCATTTTCCTTGCAAGGCCGCCCAGCTTGTCCAGATAGGTGGTGCCGGTGCGATAGAGCACGCTGCCGGCCACCAGGAACAGGAGCCCCTTGAACAGAGTGTGGTTGATGGCGTGGTACAGTCCGCCCACCAGACCCAGCGCGGAGCACAGACCCAGCGCGGTGAGGATATAGCCGATCTGGGAGATGGAGTGGAAGGCCAGCAGGCGCTTGAAATCGTGCTGGTTCAGGGCCATGGTCACGCACACGAACATGGACACGCAGCCGATGAACACCAGCCCGGTCTGCATGGCGGGCATGCCGATGGAGCGGAACAGGAAGTAGCTGACACGGATGATGCCGTAGACGCCGGTTTTGGTGAACACGCCGGAGATCAGCACGGACACCGAGCTGGGCGCGGCGGCATGGGCGTCTGCCGCGATGGGATGGAAGGGCGTCATGAAGCTCTTGACGCCGAAGCCCACAAACAGCAGGGCAAAGGCCAGAATCATCACCGGGTTCATGTCGTTGGAGGCGATGGCGCTGATCTGGGCCAGGTTCAGGGTGTGGCACTGGGCGTAAATGAGGGAGATGCCCAGCAGCATGGCCGTGGAGCCGATGGAGCCCACCACCAGATACTTGAACGCCGCCTCACGGGCGCCCTCCTTCCAGCTGCGAAACGCGGTGAGCGCCACAGCCGCGAAGGTCATGACCTCCATCATCACGAAAATGTTGAACAGGTCGCCGCTGAGCACAACGCCCATGACGCCGCCGCTCAGCATCAGGAACAGGGTGAAGAAGTTGCCGGGAACATCGTCCTGGGTGATGTAGCGGAAGGAATACCAGCCGGAGAGCATCACCGCGAGAGACACCAGCAGGCCGAAGAACAGGCTCAGCGCGTCCACCTCGATGCCGATGCCGATGGCATAGCCCGCAACGGGGCTGCGGTTGCCCAGCCAGTAGGCGATGGTGTTGCCGTCAATCATGATGGGCTTCACAAGAAGCGCCATCAGCACGAAGCTGGCGGTGACGGCTATCGCCGCGATTGCTGTCCTCAGGAACTTGTTCCTGCCGAAAATCGCCACCAGGAACGCGCCCAAAAAGAGAGTCATGATGGCGAGGACGGGGAAATGCTGATAAACTGCCATGCTCATCCTCTAAGCCTCCTTATCTCTCTGGAATCCAGCGTGCCGTATTCCGAATACATACGGATGCACAGCGCCAGAGCCATGGCTGTGACGCACGCGCCGATGACGATGCTGGTAAGGGTCAGCGCCTGGGGCACGGGGTCCACGAAGTACATCCCCTGCGTCAGCTCGCTGAGGGTGTAGATGGGGGCGGTGCCGCCGTCGTTGAAGCCCACGCTGACGATCATCAGGTTCAGGCCGTAGTCAACGATGTTCATGCCGATGACGATGCGGATCACGTCATGCTTCATCATCATGGCGTAAAAGCCGATGCAGATGAGCAGCACGGCGCCTATGTAGTTTGCAATGATCATTGACCCTCGCCTCCCTGTTCGTCGTATTCGTCGGGGAGCAGGCCGATCATCAGGAGAATCAGCAGACTCACACCGGTGAGGACCTTGTAGCCCACGGCGTAGTTCATGAGGGCTATGGTGCCGCCGCTCCACAGATCGCCGATGCTGCCGCTGCCGTAAAACACGTTGCAGCAGAAGTTATAGCCCAGGGCGATCCCGATGAGGGCGAAAATGATGTAGGCGATGGAGCCCAGCGCCTCGTTCACATGGAGCACGCCGGGACGGATGCACTCCCGCGCACCCTTGGGGCCGTAGCCCAGGTAGATCAGCAGGATGGCCACGGCGCAGACGGTGCCGCCCTGGAAGCCGCCGCCGGGGCTGGTGTTGCCGTGCAGGATGACGGAGAAGCCGTAAACCAGCGCCAGAGGCAGGATACGGTCAGCCATGCAGCGGACGATCAGGTCGTCTTTGCGTTTTCTCATTGGTCGTCCTCCTTTCTGGCAAGGGGCTTGCGGAGGATCACGGCGGCGCCGGTGACGGCCACCACCAGGATGAACGCCTCGCCCATGGTATCATAGCCACGGAAGTCGAACACGATGCTGGTCACGTCGTTCACGGTGTTGGTCTTGTCCAGGTTCTGCTTCACAATCACGTCGGCAATGCCCTCCGCGCCGGTGGTGTCATAGTTGGCGGGGTCCTGCATCAGACCGTACACGTCGGTCTTGGTGCCGTCATAGCTGATGGGAACATACCTGTACAGATAGACCACGGAAAAGATGCCCGTGCAGAGGATGACCACAAGGGCGATGGCTGAAATGAGTCTTTTCATTTCTCCTGCTCCCCTCCTGTCTTTGTCAGAGCCACCACGAACACGATGGTGGTGATGGCCACACCCACCGCGACCTCGGCAATGGCCACGTCCGGCGCCTGAAGCATGATGAATTCCAGCGCCACAAACGCGCCGCTGGCCGCCATGCAGATCACGGAGGACATGGTCTTTTTGGCGGTGACGGAAAGCAGCGCGCAGACCACAATGCCAATCACGATCAGGGTGTTGAGGATCGTAAAGCTATTCATCGATTTCTTCACCCACTTTCATATCGTCGCAGACCATTTCCACGGACTCGTTGCCGCGCCGGTAGGCCGCGCGCGCGATGGCGTGGGCGCCAGCCGGGTTTTGAATGATGTAAATGATGCCGATAAAGGCAATCTTCGCGCCGCTCTGCCAGCTGTGCAGCACACACACGGCGTAGAGGAAAGCGCCGATGATGGCCAGAAACAGACCCAGCGTGGCGATATTGGTGCTGCTCTGCATACGGCAGAAGCAGTCCGGCATCCGAATGACGCCCACCGTTCCGGCCAGCGCGAAGAACGCGCCCAGCCCAATCAGCACGTCGATAATGATACGAAGCGTCATACTCATAGCGTGCCCTCCAGATAACGGGCCACCAGCACGGTGCCCACAAAGCCAAGCATGGCTGTGACCACGGCGATGTCCAGATAGATGCCCCGTCCGCTGTACATGGCAACCAGCACCAGCGCCACATCCGTCAGGATGTCGATGCTGTCAGCCGCCACGGCTCTGTCCACCACGCTGGGTCCCTTCACCAGCCGGTAGATAAGCACCAGCGCGCAGAGGACATAAAAAATAGCGAAATAAATCAGTTCAGGCATTATTTATATATCCTCCTCACCCATTTTTCCATGTTCCCCTTGATGATGTCGCCGGCCTTGACCCGGTTTAACTCGGTCACATCAATCCAGTGGATGTAGAAGTAGGCCCGCTCGCCGGTGGGCATGGAGGTCTCCTCCACATTCATGGTGATGGTGCCGGGGGTCAGGGTGATGGAGTCCGCCAGAAGGGCCTGTCCGTTGTCGGACTGGAGGCTCACCGGGACTCGCACAATGCCGGGGTGAATCTTCATGCTGGGGCTGAGCGCCCTCTTGGCCATATCCCAGTTCGCCTTCAGCAGCTCCCAGGGGAAGATAACCGCGCAATAGAACACTCCCACAAGAAGCTTGGCGGGGTTAAAGAACCAGAACGCGCTCTCATGGATAAAGAATCTTGCGGAGAACAGAGAGACCGCGGCGCTGACAAGCACTCCCGCAATCAGTTCCTCCGGCGCCACACTCCAGGTTATGAGAAGCCAGAAGGCCATGCAGAACACAAACGTGCTGAAAAACGCGCTCAGCGTTGTCTTTCTAAGACTTTTCAAACTTACACCTCCCGATACAATTTATTCGACTTCGATGGAATCAACATAGAATTCTCGTCCGGCGATCAGGGCGATGGCGTCTCCGCCGCAGCGGGGGCAGCAGGCCCCCTCCGGCGCGCCCTCATAGCCGCAGTCCGGACATTTGATCCGGGCCGGCAGCGTTTTGATCTCCAGCGCCGCCCCCTCCGCCACGGTGCCCGCGGCGGCAATGGGGAAGAAATCCCGCAGACAGTCGGGCAGAAAGCCGGATACCTCGCCCACCGCAAGCCGGATGGCCACCGTGCGGGTGAAGCCCCGCTTCCGCGCCTCCGACTCCACAATGGAAATCACACTCTGTGTAATGGCAAGCTCGTGCATCCTATCTGTCCAGGCAGCTGAAGCAGGGGTCGATGCTGGCCACGATCAGGCCCGCGTCCGCCACCGTGTTGCCCCGCAGCATGAAGGGCACCGTGGGGGTGTTCTTGTAGCTGGGCACATGGATGCTCACCCGCTGGTTCATCTGGGTGCCGTTGCCCACCACCTTGTGAATCACCTGACCGCGGGGCGCCTCGTGGCGCGCCACATACTCGCCCGGCTGAATCTTGGGGATGATGTGCTTGCCGCTGTTGATGGGACCCTCCGGCAGATTCTCCAGCGCCTGACGGATGATCTTCACGGACTCGTAGCATTCCAGCAGACGCACCACCACCCGGTCAAACACATCGCCGTTGTGGCACACGGGCACGCTGAATTCAAAGTCGTCGTAGCAGGAGTACGGCGCGTCCCGCCGCACGTCGATATCCACGCCGCTGGCGCGGGCATGGGGGCCCACAGCGCCCAGCCGCACCGCGTCCGCCGTGGGCAGCACGCCCACGCCCTTGGTACGCATGGCGATGGTCTTGTCGTTCAGGCAGATGTCCACCACCCGGTCCAGGATGGGGCCGCAGGCGTCCAGCATCCCCAGCATCTCCCGGCGCAGCTCGTCGTCAATGTCCCGGCGGGCGCCGCCGATGGTGACCATGGCGTAGTTCACCCGGTTGCCGCTGAGCTTTTCCAGCATATCCATGATGACCTCGCGCACGTTCCAGGTGTGCATGAACATACTGTCATGGCCGATGATGTGGCAGGCGATGCCCGCCCACAGCAGGTGGGAGTGGAGCCGCTCCAGCTCCGCGGTGATGACGCGGATATACGCGCCCCGCTTGGGCACCTCCGTCTGGTTGATGCCCTCCACCGCCATGGCATAGGTGAAGGCGTGGGAATGGGAGCAGATGCCGCACACCCGCTCCACCAGCACCAGAGTCTGGATGG
>CAZCDJ010000022.1:0-18434 GCA_964497655.1 uncultured Oscillospiraceae bacterium
GGCGTCTCCGTCCAGCTTGGTGAGCATGATGCCGGTGACACCCAGCGCCTCGTCAAAGGCGGAGGCTGCGTTCACCGCGTCCTGCCCGATCATGGCGTCAATCACCAGAAGAATCTCCGCCGGGTCCACGGCGGCCTTGATGTTGCGAAGCTCGTCCATCAGCTGCTGGTCAATATGCAGACGGCCGGCGGTGTCCAGAAACACCAGGTCGTTGCCAAACTTTTTGGCGTGCTGGATGGCGGCCTTGGCAATCTCCACCGGGTCGGCGGTGCCCATCTCAAATACGGGAATATCCAGCTGCGCGCCCACGGTTTTCAGCTGCTCAATGGCGGCGGGCCGGTAAATGTCGCAGGCGGCCAGCAGCGGGCGCTTGCCCTGCTTCCGCATATAGGCGGCCAGCTTCGCCCCGTTGGTGGTTTTGCCGGCGCCCTGCAATCCCACCAGCATCACCACGCTGGGTGATTTGGAGGAGATATTCAGCTTCTTGTTCTCGCTGCCCATGAGGGCGCAAAGCTCCTCGTTGACGATCTTGATGACCGTCTGGGCGGGGGTCAGGCTCTCCAGCACATCGCTGCCCTTGGCCCGGTCGGTAACGCGCTTTACAAAGTCCTTCACGACCTTGTAGCTCACGTCCGCCTCCAGCAGGGCGAGGCGCACCTCGCGCATGGCCTCGTTCACATCCAGCTCGGTGAGACGGCCCTTGCCCTTGAGCTTCTTGAAGGTGGCATTTAATTTGTCGGAAAGGCTCTCAAAGGCCATGTCAATCCTCCAGTGTCAGTAGCTTCAGGTATGCGGCGTCCGCCTTCTGACGGGCGACGCCCTCTGTTAGTCCGCGCAGCTCCGAAAGCTGGCTCTCCAGCTCCCGCACGGTCTCCCGCCGGGAGGTAAAACGGCGCACAAGCCCGGTTTTGGCTTCCATGTCCTCCAGAATCTGACCGGCGCGCCGGATGATATCCCACACGGCCTGACGGGAAACCCCCGTCTGCTCCGCGATCTCGGACAGAGACAAATCCTCGTTATAGTGGAGGTCGTAGTACTCCCGCTGCTTGTCCGTCAGCAGCTCGCCGTAAAAATCGAACAGCATCGTGCGCTGCACGGTATCGTCCGCCACGGAAAACACCTCCTTGGTGATGTAAAGCCATTTGCCTTTACAGTCTTGTAGATTATACGCCGGGGGCGCTGCGCTGTCAAGTGTTTTTGTTTCACAGTATATCCGCCGGTCGCCGGGGGAAAACTGACTGTTATCACAGAGGATGCGCGGAGGCAAAAATGACCGAAAACGAACCGATGTTCCTTATGGAGGACGGGAAGCTGCCCTCCCTCGCCGCCGGAGTTGCCCGGCGGCTGAAGCCCCATGGGCGGGGCGGGACGGCGGAGCTTGCGCGGCAGCTTCGCGCCGCGCTTCGCCGCATTGACCGGCGGGCGGGACGGGGCGACGAGGGGGATCAGGTGGCGGTCTGGCTGCTGGACAACCGCTATCTGGCCCGGCGGGAGGCCCTTGCCACACTGGAGACGCTGCGCCACGCCGGGCCGCAGCGTCTTTGCACGGCAGGCGCGCTGCTGCCCGCCGTCTGCCGGGAGCTGGTGCGCGTCTGCGGCGGCGAGCTGACCGCCGGGCGGCTCTCCCGCTACCTCACCGGCTTCCAAACCGTGACACCCCTGTGTCGGGCGGAGCTGCTGCTGGTTCCCGACGCCTGCAAATGGGCGCTCCTCGTGGAGCTGGGGGAGCTGTGCGCCGCAGACACGGCGGAGCCGGAGGCGCTGCGGCGCATTTTCGCCTCCCTGCGGCTGCTGGCGGTCATGGATCTCAGCCGGGTGCTGGACGGGGTGGATCTCACCGAGGGACTGCTGCGCTCCGACCCGGCGGGAGTATATCCCCGGATGGACGATGCCACCCGGGAGCTATACAGGCAACAGGTGGCCCGGCTGGCCGCCCGGCACGGCTGCACGGAGCAAAGCGCCGCCCGTCGGGCGCTGGCTCTGGCGGCGGAGGGCAGGGGTCGGGAGGCCCATGTGGGCTACTGGCTTTTTTCCCGCCCGCTGGGAGACGCGGAAAAAGCGCGGAGCGGCGCAGGCTATATGGCGGCGAACGTGTTGGGCTCGGCGGGCCTTTCCCTGCTGGGCGGCATCCTCACCGGCAGCGTAGCGGCGGGACTTTTGCTGCTGCTTCCGGTGTCGGAGCTGGTGAGCCGGGGCGTGGGCGCGGCAGTGCGCCGCCTTGTGCCGCCCCGCCCCATCCCCCGCATGGCCCTCGCCGGCGGCGTACCGGCGGAGGGGCGCACGGTCTGCTGTCTCTCCGCCCTGCTCACCTCCCCGGACAGCGCCCGGGAGCTGTCCGCCCGGTTAGAGGAAGCCCGGCTGCTCAGCCGGGAGTGCGGGGAAAATCTGGTGTTCGGCATTCTGGCCGATCTGCCGGAATCCCCGGAGCGAACCATGCCCGCCGACGATGGCGCGCTGGAGGCCGCCACGGCGGCGATTTCCGGACTGAATGAAAAATACGGCGGCGGCTTCTACCTGTTCTGTCGCCGTCGCTCCTTTGACGCGGCCTCGGGCCGCTGGGCCGGGCGAGAGCGGAAGCGGGGCGCGCTGCTGGCGCTGGCAAGGCTGCTGCTGGGGGAAAAGAGCGATTTGTGCGTGATGGCGGGGGACGGGGCGCGGCTGAAGGGCACCCGATACATCCTAACGTTGGACGCGGACACTCACCTGCTGCCCGGCACGGCCCGGGAGCTGATTGGGGCCATGCTCCACCCGCTGAACGCCCCGGTGATGGACGAGAAGCATCTGGCCGTGCGGGAGGGGTACGGCCTGATCCACCCGCGCATGGACACGCTGCTCGCCGCCTCTGGCGGCAGCCGCTTTGCCCGGCTGTTTTCCCCCCGTGGCGGCTGCGACCCCTATGGCTGCGCCTGCGGCGAGGCAATCTTCGACCTGACCGGCCGGGGCGGCTTCGCGGGGAAGGGCATCTTGGACGCCGCCGCCCTGCTGCGCTGCACCGCCAAGCTGCCGGAGGGGCGCATCCTCTCCCACGACGCGGTGGAGGGCGCGCTGCTGCGGGGCGGCTATCTGAGCTGCGCCGCCCTCAGCGACGGCTTTTCCGCCTCCCCCCTTTCCTATTGGAAACGGGCCCAGCGGTGGATTCGGGGCGACTGGCAGAACGCCCCCTTCCTGTTTTCCCGCCGCCTGCATCCCATGGACAAGTGGCGGCTGCTGGACAGTCTGCGCCGCTCCCTTGTGCCGGTGGGGGAGCTGTCGGCGCTGCTATCGGCGTTTGTGCTGCCCTTCTCCGGCACGGCGGCGGCAGCCTGGGCGTCGCTGGCCGCGCTGTTCTATCCGGTGCTGCCCGCAGCGCTGCGCGCACTGCGGCGGAGGGGACGGGTGCATCTCCACGGCGGCACGCTCCATGGCGTGACCGGGGAGCTCTGCCGGGGACTTGCGCGGCTTACCCTGCTGCCTGCGGACGCGTGGGTCAGCGTCAGCGCGGTCGCCCAGTCCCTCTGGCGCATGTGCGTGACCAAAAAGAATCTGCTGCGCTGGCAGACCTGCGCCCAGTCCGAGACGGACACGGGGAGGGGATGGGGGGCGTACCTGCGCGCCCTGTGGCCTGCCGTGCTGTGCGGCGGTCTCTCCCTGCTCTCCCCCGTCGCCGCCGGCAGGGCGGCGGGGCTTCTCTGGCTGCTGTCCCCCGGGCTGGGGCCGGCGCTGGGACGCGGCGCGGCTACGCCCCAGCCGGTGTCCGCCGCCGAACGAAGCTATCTCACCGACCACGGGGCGAAAATCTGGGGGTACTTCGGGATTTCTGCACCGCGGAAAGCCATTTTCTGCCCCCGGACAACGTGCAGCTCCGCCCGCCGCTGGGCGCGGCAGGGCGCACCTCCCCCACCAACATCGGTCTGGGTCTCACCGCCTGTCTGGCGGCACTGGATTTGGGTCTGGCGCCCAGAGAGACGGCGCTGACTCTGGCGGAGCGGATGCTTTGCACGGTGGAGACCCTGCCCAAGTGGAGGGGACATCTCTACAACTGGTACGACACAGGCACTCTCGCGGTGCTGGACGGCGGATATGTATCCACAGTGGACAGCGGCAATCTGGCTGCCTGTCTGCTGACCTGCCGGGAGGGCTTTGCCCGGTACGGGGCGGCGTTCCTCTCCCGCAGAGCCGGGGCGCTGCTGGACGCCATGGACTTCGCGCCCCTCTACGATTCCTCGCGGCACCTGTTTCACATCGGCTGGGACGGGCGGACAAAAAAGCTCACTCAGGGCTGGTACGACCTGATGAGCAGCGAGGCCCGGCTCATGAGCTATTTCGCGGTGGCCCGCGGGGACGTGCCCTGCCGTCACTGGCGGCAGCTCAGCCGGGCGGCTGCGCGAACCTGCGGATACCGGTGCATGGTGAGCTGGACGGGTACGGTTTTTGAGTATCTGATGCCGGAGCTGTTTTTGCCCCTGTGCCCGGATTCCCTGCTGTGGGAAACCGCCCGCGCCTGTCTGCGCGCCCAGCGGGCCCATGCGCCCCGGGGCAGACCCTGGGGCAGATCGGAGAGCGCCTTCCACGCCTTCACCCCCGACGGCAGCTACCACTACAAGGCCCACGGCTGCGCCGCGCTTGCCCTGAAGCGGGGCATGGACGGGGAGGATGTGGTCGCCCCCTACGCCTCCTTTCTGGCGCTTGCCGCGGAGAGTGACGCGGCGCTGCGTAACCTGCGGGCGCTGGACGCGGTAGCCTCCGGCCCCTACGGGCTCTACGAGGCGGTGGACTACGCCCCCGGGCGGGGCGGGGCGCAGGGCGCGGTGGTAGGCTGCTACATGGCCCACCACATGGGCATGAGCCTTGTTTCCATTGCAAACCGCCTGTGCGGCGGCGTGATACAGCGGCGTTTTATGGCGGACGAGGCCATGCGCGCCTACCGCTGCCTGCTGGAGGAAAAAGCGCCCCTTTGCTCCCATGCGCCGTCCCTCTCCCGCCGGGAGCTGCCCGTCCGGCAACGCCCGGAGATCGCCGTGGCTCGCCCGGAGAGCCCGGACGCAGCCGCGGCCCAGCCTCGGCTGCCGCACAGTGGCTGCGGGTGCTTTGAAAACCTTTGAATTCACAATTTTTCTACCAATCCCGGGGATAAAGTGTTATAATCTTTTATCAGGTAAATTTTTGCTGCAAAGGAGTGGTCGGATTGGAGCGCACGCGAGAGGAGCTCATGCCCGGCGTTTGGCTCACCGCCCTGAGGACGGACAAGTTCAAGACCGACGTGCTGAGCGTCACCTCCCTCACCCAGCTCAGCCGGGAGACCGCCGCCATGAACGCGGTCATCCCCAGCGTACTGCGCCGGGGCACCGTGAATTACCCGGATCTGCGGGCCGTGGACTCCCGTCTGGAGGAGCTGTACGGCGCGCTTGCCGTGCCGGCGGTGCGCCGGATCGGCGAGATTCAGGCCACCGGCTTTCTCTCCACCTTTGCCGGGGCGGGCCTCACCCCCCAGGGCGACGACATGATGGAGCGCGCCGCCGGGCTTGTGGGAGAGCTGCTGCTGACCCCGAACACCCGGGGCGGGCTGTTTTTGCCCGACTATGTGGAGGGGGAAAAGGCAAAGCTTCTGGAAAAAATCCGCGGACGGGTGAACGACAAAGGCTCCTACGCCATCACCCGCCTTCTGGAAAATATGTGCTGCTATGAGGATTTTGCGGTGAACAAGCTGGGCGACGAGGACAGCGCCGAGTCCATCGCCTACCGCCGTCTCACCAAGCATTACCGGGAAACTCTGGCCTCCGCGCCCATGGAGGTCTTTTACTGCGGCGGCGCGGACACCGCCCGGGTGCGCGCCGCCCTGCGCGCCGCGCTGGACATTCTGCCCAGAGGCGAGATTGACGGGGATATCGGCACCGACATCCGCATGAACGCCGTGGAGGAGACTCCCCGGGTGTTCACCGAGGAGATGGATGTGACCCAGGGCAAGCTGGCCATGGGCTGGCGGCTGGGCGAGATCATGGAGGACCCGGACATAGCCGCCATTCTGGTGTTCAATGCCGTATTTGGCGGCGGGGCCACCTCCAAGCTGTTTGCCAATGTGCGGGAAAAGCTGTCCCTTTGCTACTACGCCAGCAGCGCGGTGGATTTGCAGAAGGGTCTGCTGATTGCCGCCAGCGGCGTGGATTTCGACAAGTTCGATCCGGCCCGGGAGGAAATCCTTGCCCAGCTGGAGGCCGTGAAGCGGGGCGAGGTGACGGCGGAGGAGCTGTCCGCCGCCAAAAAATCCGTGGAGACCGACCTGCGCCTGCTCAGCGACGACCCCCTGCAGCTGGAAAGCTGGTGGCTCAGCCAGAACCTTACGGGCGGCGAGATGTCACCCCCGGAGCTGGCGGCGCTGGTGAGCGGCGTTACAACCGACGATATTGTGCGGACAGCCCAAAGCACCGAGTACGACGCAATCTTTTATCTGAAGGGTCAGGAGGGAGCCGACAGCGATGGAGAGTAAGGAATTTTCCCGCGTGGGAGAGACGGTGTACACCGCCACGCTGCCCAACGCTCTTTCGCTGCGCGTGTGCCCCCGGAAGGACTTTGCCCGCTCCTTCGCCCTGCTGGCCGTACACTACGGCGGCGCCATGCGTCGCTTCTCCCTCTCCGGCCGGGACATTGACACCCCCGCCGGCGTGGCCCATTTTCTGGAGCACAAGATGTTTGATATGCCCGACGGCAACGCCCTCAATCAGCTTTCCGCCGCCGGGGCCAGCGCCAACGCCTTCACCTCCAGCGGCATGACCGGCTACTACTTCGAGAGCGCCCAGTCCTTTTCGGAGAATCTGCGGCTGCTGCTCCGCTTCGTGACCACCCCCTATTTCAGCGACGAGAGCGTACAAAAGGAGCAGGGCATCATCGGGCAGGAGGTACGCATGACCGAGGATAACCCGGCCTTCACCGTGTATTCGGATCTGATGCGCTGCCTCTACGCCCAGCACCCCATCCGGGACAACGTGGTGGGCACTCTGGAGAGCATCGGGCGCATCACGCCCCAGATTCTGCAGGACTGCCACAAGGCCTTCTATGTACCCGCCAACATGGCGCTGTGCGTGGCGGGGCCGGTGACGGCGGAGGAAGTGCTGGCGGTGGCGATGGAGCTGCTCCCCGGCGAGCGCCAACCCCTCCCTCAGCCGGATTACGGCTCCGGCGAGTCCCCCGCGCCGGTCAGCGCCCTCCACCGGCGGACGATGGCCGTCAGCGCTCCCCAGTTCATACTGGGCAGCAAGGTATCCCCCGCGGAGGACGGCCTTCCCCTGCTGCGTCAAAAGCTGGTGGCCGCCCTTTCCCTGCGCTGCCTTGCGGGCCGCTCCTCCCCCTTCTACACGGAGCTGTACGCGGAGGGTCTGCTGCGAAACGACTTCTCCTGCGAGACCGATCACAGCGCCCACACCGCCACCATCCTGATGGGCGGAGAGAGCCGCAGCCCCGAAACCGTGCTGGAGCGGCTGGTCGCCGCCGTGGAGCGGCTTTCCCGCTCCGGCTTTCAGGACGGCAGCGTGGAACGGGCGCGCCGGGCGGAATACGGCTCCCGGCTCCGGGCGCTGGACAGCTTCAGCAGCGTCTGCTGTGATCTGGCGGAGGGCGCCTTCAGCGGCTATCTGCCCCAGGACGCCTTTGAGCTGCTGTGGTCCATCACCGACGAGGAATGTGCCGACTTCCTCACCCGCTACCTCTCTCCGGACGCGCTGGCGCTGTCCGTGATTGAACCCCCGAAAGGACAATAACACAATGGAAACCATGCTGCGCGACGCCGCCATCAGCTTCCCCATGCTGGGCGGACTTACCATAGACCCCCCCGCCTCCTTCACCCTGTTCGGACACCAGTTTTATTTCTACGGCCTTATCATCGCCGTGGGCTTTCTTCTGGCCATTCTTTACTGCTCCCGCACCGCGCCCCGCTTCGGCCTCACCGCCGACAACCTGTACGACATGGTGCTCTGGGCGCTGCCCATCGGCATCGTGGGCGCACGGCTGTACTTTGTGGCCTTCCAGTGGAACGACTACAAGGACAACCTGCTGGACATCTTCAAAATCTGGAACGGAGGACTTGCCATCTACGGCGGCATCCTTGCCGGCGCGGTCACCGCCGTGATCTGGGCCCGCAGGAAAAAAATCCCCTTCGGGGCCATGCTGGATCTGGGCTGCTTCGGCCTGCTCATCGGGCAGACCGTGGGGCGCTGGGGCAACTTCATGAATCGGGAAGCCTTCGGCGGCGTGACGGACGTGTTCTGCCGCATGGGCCTCACCCCGCCGGGACAGGAGACCATCTACGTCCACCCCACCTTCCTGTACGAGAGCGTGTGGAACCTTGTGGGTTTTCTGCTGCTGTCCTCCTTCGCCAAGCGTCGGCGGCAGTATGACGGACAGGTGTTCCTGCTCTACGCCCTCTGGTACGGGCTGGGCCGGGTGTGGATTGAGGGGCTTCGTACCGACAGCCTGTACATCGCGGGCACCACGCTGCGGGCGTCCCAGGTGCTGGCAGGCGTCTCCGTGCTGGCATCCGCCGCGCTGCTGCTTTATTTCCGCAATCGCCCCCACAAGCCTCTGTACGCGAGCCATCCGGCTCCGCCGGAGAGCGAACCCACGCCGCCCCGGGGCGAATAACCGACACACCACTCACTATTTATATATGGAGGAAGAAAAAAATGACTGACTACAACGATCTGAAGCAGGCCCTCAAAAACACCTTTAACGGCGTATCCGGCCTGGCCCGCGGTTTGGCCGCCGAAGCCGGCGAAAAGGCACGCGCCCTGAGCCGCATCGCCAAGCTGTCCCTCGACCTGAACGCCGAGCGGGACAACACCAAGGCCGCCTACGCGGAAATCGGCAAGCTGTACTATGAGACCAACAAGGAAAACCCCGGCGAATTCTTTGTCCAGCTGTTCGACGAGGTGAAGCTCTCCGGCGAGAGCATTGAGCGCATGGAGGCCGAGCTTGCCGCCCTGAAGTCCGGCATGACAGAGGACTGCGGCTGCGCCGACAACGCGGACTTCGAGTCCGTGGTGGATGAGGCCGAGGCTGAGGTCGACCCGGCGGACGACAGCATTGAGGTGGAGCTCACCGACGAGGGCGACAAGGAATAAGTACATAAAAAAGGCCTCCGTTCCCAAAGGAACGGAGGCATTTTTTGCTTTCTCAGCGGTTTTTCAGGAAGGACACCAGCATCTTCGCGCCCAGCGCCACGCCGCTGAAGCCAATCAGCGCGCCCATGGCGCAGCGGGCGTGCTTGTGGCACTTCTTGGGGACGACGGTGCCCACGATGGCGCCCAGAGACGCCAAGCCCAGACCCAGCAGAGCCAGATCCAGCTTCGCGGCCTTGGTCAAGAAGCTTTTCAGCCAGTTACAGACCTTGCAATCACACATTTTCATTGTAACGCCTCCAAACAAATTTTGGGTAGGTCTATTATATCACCCGCCAAAAAAACCGCAATCGACAAGAAGGGCCATCTGTCTGTTTTTTTTGTTATTCCTCCTGTGCCGCGGCGGCCTTCTTCCCGCAGGCGGTCTTGATGGCAAGCAGCACCACCAGCTCCACCGCGATGGAGACAGGCAGAATAATCCAAAGCTTGGTGGTGAAGGCGGAGATAAAGTAGCCCACGGCGCAGCAGCCCGTCACGGTGAGGGCATAGGGCAGCTGGGTGGAGACATGGTTCACATGGTCGCAGTGGGCGCCCGCGCTGGCCATGATGGTGGTATCGGAGATGGGAGAGCAGTGGTCGCCCATGACCGCCCCGCCCATGGAGGCGGCGATGGCAATGGTGAGCATGGGGCTGGAGGGATCGTAAATGCCGATGACCATGGGGATCATAATGCCGAAGGTGCCCCAGCTTGTGCCGGTGGAGAAGCTGATGCCGCAGGCGATGAGGAACAGGATCAGGGGCAGGAAGTTCTTCAGCGTGTCGGCGCTGGCGAGCATATTGCGGACAAAATCGGTGCTGCCCAGATTGTACTTGGTGGTGGAGCCCAGAGACCAGGCCAGCGTGAGAATCAGCATGGCGGGCACCATGGCCTTGAAGCCCTCGGCAAAGCAATCCATAAATTCCCGGAAGCTCATGCAGCGGCGAAGCATATAATAAACGAAAGTGAACACCAGCGCGATGGCGCTGCCCAGCACAAGACCCACGGAGGCGTCCGCGCCGGCAAAGCTGGATACGAAGCTCTCCCCGGAGAAGAAGCCGCCGGTGTAGGCCAGCGTGAAGATGCAGGAAACAATGAGCACCAGCACCGGCAGCACCATATCCCACAGGCTGCCGCCGGATCTGGACTCGGACGTGCCCACGTCGTCGCCGTAGGGGCGGTTCGCGGTGGTGAACAGATCATTGAACTGCGTGGCGTTGCGCTCATGTCTGGCCATGGGGCCGAAATCAAACTTGCCGATGGCCAGCACGAACATCATAATCAGCGTCAGAATGGCGTAAAGGTTGAAGGGGATGGTGCGGAGGAACATCAGGAAGCCGTTGATGCCGCTGTCCTCCGGCACATAACTGGTGACCGCGGCGGCCCAGCTGGAGATGGGGGCGATGATGCACACGGGGGCGGCGGTGGCGTCAATCAGGTAGGCCAGCTTGGCCCGGGACACGTTATGCCGGTCCGTGATGGGGCGCATCACGCTGCCCACGGTGAGGCAGTTGAAGTAGTCGTCCACAAAGATGAGGATGCCCAGCACGGTGGTGGCGACCTGCGCGCCCACCCGGGTCTTGATGTGCCGGCCGGCCCACTCGCCGAAGGCGGCCGCGCCGCCGGCCTTGTTCATCAGCGCCACGATGATGCCCAGCACCACCAGGAACATCATGATGCCCATGTTCCACGAGTCGGCAAGGTTGGTGATGATGCCGCCGTCGGAAAAGAAAAAGCCGGTGAAGAAGGTCTCAAAGCTAAAACCGTTTCCGCCGATGGCGTAAAAAACGGTACCGATGGCGATGCCCACCAGCAGGGACGAATAGACCTCCTTGGTGATGAGGGCCAGAACAATGGCTACCAGAGGCGGCAGCAGGGACCAGGCGGTGGCGTAAAAGCGGGAGGAATACTCCTCGCCCCCGTCCGCCAGGGCGCATACGGTCATCAGGGACACAGCCATGACGAGCAGCAGCATCGTCATCAGGATCTTGCGGGTTCTTCTCATTTCTTCTCTCTCCTTTTCGAAACAAAAAACAGCCACCACATGGCGGATGCCACGTCATGACTGCAGAAAAAAGACTAACCCATGATCGCGGGTCCGACAGCTCATCACTTGCGTGACAGTCCGGCGGATATTCTCCGACGACCCAGGGTACGAAACTTCAGACACCGTTTCGCCCTTCGGCAGCTTCCCCTTTCGTCTCCCCGCATGTCTGTGCTTTCGGGAGCCTACTCTTGTCAGCCGCGCCTCTATCTGTGACCGTATTTGATTTGTGCTTATTATAACGGCAAAAAATGGTTTGTCAACCCTTAATGTAAATTCTGTGTAATAAATCTGTCGATTTCAGCAAATTCCCGTCAGGGTATGCTATTATCATCTGGGTTTTTCGGAGGATATTAATATGGATTTCTGGAGCGTCTATCCCGTGGGCAAGGGCTATGCCCTTTTTTCCACGCCCCATCTGATCTGGCTGGCTGTATTCGTCCTTTCCGCCTTCGGCATGGTTTTTTTCTACCGCCGTGGCTCCCCCGCCCGGCGACGGCGCATGGAGCTGGGCACAGGCGCGCTGCTGCTGCTTCTGGAGGCGGGGCGGGTGCTGATTCTGGTGGCGGAGGGGCAGATGGAGATGGGCTGGCTGCCGCTGCACTTCTGCGGCATTTCCATCTTTCTGGAGGCGATCTACGCCTTCCGGCGGGAGCGCCCCTCCTACTGGGGGGACATCCTCTACGCCACCTGTATGCCCGGGGCTTTTCTGGCGCTGCTCACCCCGGACTGGACCAACTACGCCCCCTTCGGCTTCCTCTCCTGCGCGGGCTTCCTCATCCACACCCTGCTGGTGTGCTTCCCCTTGATGCTCACCCTGGGCGGGGAGATCCGCCCCAACGCGCGAAACCTCCCCAAATGTCTGCTGTTCCTCGCCGTGCTGGCTCTGCCCATGTTCTTCTTTGACAAGGCCACCCACATGAACTTCATGTTTCTGAACTGGCCCAGCCCCGGTTCCCCGCTGGAATGGTTTGCCGCTCTCGGCTCCCCCGGCTATCTTCTGGGCTTTCTGCCTCTCACCGCGGCGATCTGGCTGCTGCTTTACCTGCCCCTGCACCTTCTGCGGCGAAAGGCCGCAAGCAAGGCTTAATTCACAGGAAAACGAAAGATAAAGAGGTGCCACTTGAACTTTTTTGATGTACTCACCATGTTTGGCGGTCTGGCCATGTTTTTCTACGGTATGGAGCTGATGGGCGACGGCCTGAAGCTCAGCAGCGGCGAGACCCTGAAGCGCATTTTGGGCGGGCTCACCAAAAACGCCTTCACCGGAATGCTCACCGGCCTTGCCGTCACCGCCATTATCCAGTCCTCCAGCGCCACCATCGTGCTCACCGTGGGCCTGATGGCCGCGGGCATCCTCAATCTTCGGCAGGCCGTCAGCATTGTGATGGGCGCCAACATCGGCACCACCGTCACCGCCCAGATCATCCGGCTGATGGACATCGACTCCTCCGGCAACGCCCTGCTGGAGCTGCTGAAGCCCTCCTCGCTGGCCCCTATCGCCCTGATTGCCGGCGTGATTCTCATTACGTTCATCAAAAAGCGGGGCACCCGGGGCGTGGGCGAGATCTTCATGGGCTTCGGCGTGCTGTTCTCCGGCCTCATCACCATGACCAGCGCCGTGTCCCCCCTCTCCTCTTCCCCCGCCTTTATTGAGCTGCTGGCCCGCTTTTCTCAGATGCCGCTGCTGGGCATCCTGTCCGGCACCGTGCTCACCGTGATCATCCAAAGCTCCTCCGCCGTGATCGGTATGCTGCAGGCCCTCAGCTCCACGGGAGCCATGACCTTCTCGCTGGTGTACCCCATCATCATGGGCAGCAACATCGGCACCTGCATTGTCACCGCCTTCCTCTGCTCCGTGGGCACCAGCCGGGACGCCAAGCGGGTGGCCGCCGCCCACATCATCTTCAACGTGATCGGCACCATCCTCTTTATGCTGGGCATGACGGTGCTGCACCGTCTGGGCGCGTTCGGCGTGCTGTGGAACAAGGTGGTAAACTCCGGCGACATCGCCAACTTCCAGACCCTGTTCAATCTGATTACCGCCGCCATCCTGCTGCCCTTCACCAACCAGATTGTGAAGCTCTCCACCGCCATTCTCCCCCGGAACACGGCAGAGAGCCGCCGGGATGAGGAGGCGGGTCTGCTGGACGCCAAGCTGCTGATCTCTCCCGGTCTCGCCATGGACGAGGCGGGCAGGGCCATCGCCCGCATGGGCGGACTGGCCGCAGAAAACCTCAGCGTGTGCGTCTCCCAGCTGCTTACATACGACCCCCAGCTCTGCCCGGACATTGCCGACCGGGAGGAACGGCTGGACGGCTTTGCCGACAAGGCCGACAACTTCCTGATCGCTCTGGCCAAGCGGCTGGACACCCACGAGAACGAGGCGCAGATGAACCTGCTGATGCAGGCCGTGCCGGACTTTGAGCGCATCGGCGACTACGCCACCAACATCGACGAGCTGGCCCAGCGGCTTGCGGGCAACAAGCTCACCTTCTCCGACAAGGCCAAGCGGGAGATGACCGTCATCAGCGACGCGGTGGTGGAAATCGTCCGCCTGACCGTGGACGCCTTCCAGCGGAGCGACAACGCCGCCGCCGCCCGGGTGGAGCCGCTGGAGGAGGTCATCGACGAGATGGTGCTGATTCTGCGGGACAACCACACCGAGCGGCTGCGTCAGGGCAAGTGCACCGTGAACGCGGGCCTGGTGTTTCTGGAGGTGCTCACCTATCTGGAGCGCGCCGCCGACCAGTGCTCCTCCATCGCGCTGCTGATGCTGGCCCGGGAGGACGAGCGCATCCGGGTGAACCATCACGCCTACCTGCGGGAGCTGCACGCCAGCGGCGGCAAGGCCTACAACACCGAGCTGGAGGAGCGCAGGGCCCAGTATCTGCCCCACCTGAAGGGCTAAAGCGCCCACTGGAAATATCATCTCCGCCGTGCTATGATGGAACAATCATTGCACGGCGGAGGTATTTTATGAACCCATTGGAACTTGACGCGGCGCGGCTCAGCGACGACGGGGACGCGCTTTTGATTCTTGACCAGACCCTTCTGCCGGGAGAGGTGAAGGTGCTTCGCCTCACGGAGCCGGAGGAGATTCGGGAGGCCATCCGCTCCCTGCGGGTGCGGGGCGCGCCGGCCATCGGCGTGGCTGCGGCCTACGGCGCGGCGCTCCGGGCGAAGCGCTCCCGGCAAGAAACCGCCGGGGCGCTGACAGAGGAGCTGGGGGATGTGTGCGCCTTTCTGGCCGAGGCCCGGCCCACGGCGGTGAACCTGTCCTGGGCGCTGGAACGGATGCAGCGCTGCGCCGCGGATCACTCCGCGCTGGACGTGCCCGCCCTGAAGGCGCGGCTCATGGACGAGGCCCACGCCATCCGGCGGGAGGACATCGCCATCTCCCGCTCCATCGGGACGCTGGGCGCGGCGCTATTGAAGCCCGGCTGCGGCATCCTCACCCACTGCAACGCGGGCACGCTGGCCACCGCCAAGTACGGCACCGCACTGGCGCCGGTGTACATCGCTTTGGAGCAGGGGTGGCGGGATCTGCGGGTCTACTGCGACGAGACAAGGCCGCTTTTGCAGGGGGCGCGGCTCAGCGCCTTTGAGATGGTCTCCGCCGGGGTGGACACCACGCTGCTGTGCGATAATATGGCCAGCTACGCCATGTCCCAAGGCCTCATCGACATCGTGCTTGTGGGCTGTGACCGGGTGGCCCGCAACGGCGACGCCGCCAACAAGATCGGCACCAGCGCCGTGGCCATTCTGGCGCGGCACTACGGCATTCCCTTTTATGTCTGCGCCCCCAGCTCCACCATCGACCTGCGCCTTGCCTGCGGCGGGGAGATCCCCATCGAGCAGCGGGACGGGCGGGAGGTGACGGAGATGTGGTACGCCCGGCGGATGGCTCCGGAGGGCGTGAAGGTGCTGAATCCGGCCTTCGACGTCACCGACCACAGCCTGATCACCGGCATCATCACCGAGCGGGGCATCGCAAGCGCCCCCTTCGACCGGGCCTTTGAGAAGCTGGGACTATCAGAATAACAGCTGCGGGTGAAGACAATGTCTTCACCCGTAGCTGTTATTGGATATGCTCCTCGGTGCAGTCGTCAAGGACGCGAAAGCCCATTTCCCCCGGGTCCGCCACGGGGAACATGGCAATGCCCACGCTGTCAAAGCGGGGACATAATCGCTCCTCCGGGTCGGTGCGGATTTCCTCCATCGCCCCGGCCTTTTTCTTGCCGGACTTGGCCTTACCCTGAAGCTCCGGCACGGGAGGAGCCTCATTGCGCGGCTTCACATGGGTCACTTCGGGTCGTTTCATTCCCTGTTTTGCCATTCAAACACCCCTTTCTCTGGGAATAGCTTGCCCAAAACAGCGGAAAACATAAGGAAGCTCTGGTGAAATCGGCGTGTGCGAATTGGCGAGGGGATTTGATCTGAGCTTCCATACCTGCGCGACAAAAAAGGCCGCTCGGTTGAGCGGCCTTTTTAACAGACATTTTAGCCCTTGACGCGGATGATGCAGGTGGCTGTGACCGCACCGCAGGTGGCGGTCAGCGTGGTGGAGCCGGGGGCCACGGCGGTAATGGTGATGGTATTGGCGGCGTCCGCGCTCACGGTGACGGTGGCGATGCTCTCGTCAGACACGGCCCACTCCACGGTGGGGGTGGGGTCAAGCTCCGCCGGCCAGACCACGCCCTTGAGGGACGATGCGTCGCCCGCCTTGCCCACGGTGATATCCGTGACCACGGTACCCCAGCTGGTAATGTCAATTCTGGTGACGGCGGGGGTAGGAGTGGGGGTAGGGGTGGGCTCCGGTGTGGCAACCGGGGGCGCGGTGACGGCGGGCAGCGTGGGGGTGGGGGTGGCCTTCACAGCCCCGTTCAGGCTGACGCTCACCAGCACGATAACGGCAAGCAGCACGGCGGCAAGTAAAATCGCGCCGAAAATCAGCTGCCATTTGGTATTCATATCATTGCGTCGTCCGGCGTTTGTCCCCGAATTCATGCCGGGGGTGGGAGCGGGAACCCGTTCAGACGCCTTCACACGGCGGGTACCGCAGTAGGGGCAGCGGCTGCGGAGACCGGAAAACTGCCGTCCGCAGCGGCGGCAGGTTATACGAGGAACGAAACTCATATGAGCTCCTCCTATCTGAGAATAATATTACCGGGTACAATTCACTAAAGTAATATTACTCTTTTCCCCAGTTTTCGTCAAGTCTCGTCGCCCCGGGAGACGATTATTTTTTCCTGCGCGCCGGTGATGGCGTTCACAAGCACGGTCACGGTATCCCCTTCCCGCCCCTGACATTCAATCTGATGGGCGAAAATCTCCGCCCCGCCGGCGGTGAGCCGGGTGATCACAAGGCGGGAGGCCAGAGGCTTCAGGTCGGCGCTCAGGCTCTGGGCTGCCTGATCGGGCGTGACGGCGGCAATCAGCTCCTCCCGCTCCCGATGGTTCAGCAGATATTCCTCCGCCAGATAGGAGCAGGGCTCGCCGGTGCTGAGCGACACGCTGACGCGCACCGCGTCCGGCAGGCACAGCACGCCCTGCTGTACCGCAGCGAAGGTAAAGGTGCACACGCCCCCCTCCACGCTCCGGTCCACCTCCTGCATGGAGGAATAGCCGTGCTGCTGCAAATACAGCTCCGCGCTGCGCCCGGCCTCCTCCTCCGGCACGTCGCCGCCGTCCGGCCGGCAGGTGTTCTCCCACTGGGCCACGGCCCCGTCCCGCACGCTGACGGCAATCCTCTGCTCCTCTCCGTCCTGCTCCTTGGACACGGAGAACTCCCAGCACTTCAACGCGCCCACGCTCTTGCCCTCCGGCGAGAGCCGCTGCTCCGGAATCCCCAGGAACAGGGCGGCGGACCGGCGAGCCTCCTGCTCGGTCACGCCCTCCCCCTCCTGCACGGGCAGGCTGGTGTAGTGTCCGTTGTAGCGCAGCTCCGGATATTCCGGCAGCGCCTCCTCCAGCTGGCGCAGCTCATAGCCCACGGTATCCGTGCTGCCCGCGTCCGCGCCGTCGCCGTATTCGTCCATCTGCACAGCGCCCTCATTGAGGGCGGCGTCAATCTGCGCCGCGCCGGAGGCCAGCAGGGCAATGGCGCTCTCCACGGTGGCCATATTCTGCCGGGCCTCCGCGTCCGGCGTCTCACCCCGGGCGGCAATGGTGGACATTGCCAGCGCGTAATCCCCCGCGCCGTTGATGAAGCGGGCGGTTTTTTCCAGCTCCTGGGTGGCGTAGGGCAGGGCGCTCATGGCATCCAGCGCCCCTGCGCTCTGGGCGGCGGCGTCAATGGCAAGACGGGAATACAGCGTGGGGTCGTCGGTATAGCTCCCCCTGCGAAGGGCGGCGTCCAGCGCGGACAGAGACTGGGCCAGCGAGCGCACGGCCCGCTCGCCGTAGACCCGCTGCACCCGAAGGGAGGCGCTTAGATTGCGGTTTTGGGTCACTCCGAAAGCGCCGAGGGCAATCAGCCCGGCGCAAAGGGCGGATATGATCATGATGGCAGTCCTTTTTTTCATAACAAAACACCTCTGACGGTATTTTTCACCGTCAGAGGCGTTTTAACAGCTTGTAATTTTTAACTGAGCTTCAAAATCCCAGCGTCCACCCGGGTCAGGGTCTCGCTTCTGCCCAAAATCCGGCACAGCTCCACCGCGCCGCCGGGCGTGACTGCCCGGCCGGAGACGGCAATCCGCAGAGGCCACATAAGGGTGGCGTTCTTAACCTCCAGCTTCTCCGCCAGCGCCACAAGGCCCGCGAGGATGCTCTCATCCGTCCACTCCACGCTCTCCAGCACCGGGCGCACGGCGGTGAGCATGGCAAGGGACACAGCGGCGTCGGTCTTGGACTTCTTATTGGTGTAGAGCTCCCCGTCGTACTCCGGCAGCGCGTCGAAAAAGTCCAGCTTGGGGGCGATGTCGGTGAGCACCTCGGTGCGCTGCTGCAGCAGGGCTGCGATGGCGGCAGCGTCAATGGAGGGGCTTTTCACCGCCGTGCGGATGAAGGGCTCCGCCGCGGCGGCAAACGCCTCCGGGGACATGGCGCGGATATACTCCGCGTTCAGCCACTTAAGCTTTTCAATGTCGAAAATTGCGGGGGACTTGGAGATGCCGTGCAGGTCGAACACCTGCGCCAGCTCCGAAAGGGAATAAATCTCCCGCTCGCCGCCGGGAGCCCAGCCCAGCAGGGCCACATAGTTCAAAATGGCGTCGGTGAGGTACCCCTGCGCCTTCAGATCCTCGTAGCTGGGGTCGCCGTG
>CAZCDJ010000023.1:0-18243 GCA_964497655.1 uncultured Oscillospiraceae bacterium
TTCCGGCGACGAGCTGTTCTGACCCGTTCCGCAATCTGTAAAAAAGGAGCTGCCATATGGCAGCTCCTTTTTGCTCCGTTTACAGCCGGCGGTCCTGATAGCCGGGGAGGCGGGGCTTATTCTGGTTTTTGTACTGATACATATAGACATCCGCCTCCTTCAGCAGCTCGCCCAGCGTCTTGCTGCCGGGGGGCGCGTTGGTGCAGGTGCCGAAGCTGAAGCTCCGTGGGAAGGGGAGAGGCTCAAACAGCCTGTCCTCCAGCAGCGAGAGACGGAGCTTACCCAGTGAGGCGTTCAGCTCCTCCACGGCGGTGTCCTCCGCAATCACCAGAAACTCATCGCCGCCGATCCGGCAGACCTCCGCGTTCTTCTCCAGCAGGGAGAGGGCGCGGCTGATGTGGAGAAGGTACAGGTCGCCGCACTCGTGACCGTGCACGTCGTTGCAGTATTTCAGGTGATCCACGTCCACCAGCGAGATGCAGTATTCCGCCTGCCGCTTTTCCAGCTCCTCCATGCGCTCCATGGCATACCGCCGGTTGCGCAGGCCGGTCAGCGGATCGTCCAAGGCCTCCCGCAGGAGCAGCTGCTCCTTCTCTCTCTCGGCGGTGCGGTCGCGCATGATGTGGGCAAGGGCGTTGCGGCCCTTCCATAGCAGGGGGTAGGAGTCCACATTGAAGAACAGCATCCGCAGCCTGCCGGGCGCGGTCTCGTCCGGGACGGAGAGGGGCATGTCCCATCTGTAATACTCTGAGTGGTAGGCCTGGGCGTGATGCCAAAGCTCCCGCCGGGCCGCCTCCACCACTAAGGGATCGGTATGCTTAAGGGCCTCGCCCGCGGTGTTGCACACATATTCGGTGTTGTCCTCAACGTCCAGCACCACCATGAATTCCGGCGTGTTTCGCATAAGCACGGAGAACAAATCCCGGGTCTGGCTCAGCTCGATATTTTTTTCCTCGGCGGAGCGTCTGGCCTGCTCCAGCTTCTGGGTGCGTACCGCAAGCTGGGAGACCATGGCGTTGAAGCCGTCGGTAAATTCGCCCATAAAGTCCAGCCGCTGGGCAAAGTCCCCCTTGGCCACCTGATTGGTCTGCCACGCGATGTGGCGCAGAGAGCCCTGCAGGGCCTTGGCCGGCGCGGCGATGGGGTTGCCCACCGGCGGCGGCGTCACGGACAGGTTGCCCTTGGACAGGGCGGTGACAAAGGTCTTGTTTTCCAGCACACATTGGGAGAGGAAGGACAGAGCCTCGCCCCAGCGCTGGAACGGCTCCGGAAGCTGGGACAGGTCGGGAGCTGGCTTTTCGGGAGAAAAGAGAATATCTTCAAAATAGGAAAAGAGCAGATCGCTTGCCTGCTGATGAGTCATGGCAGGTATTCACCTCTCTCTTGTGGAGGAACGGTTTTCTCTCGTCATAGTGCCTCCGGGCTGCCTCAGTCCGACACTTTGCCGTTGAAACGGCACACCCGGTCGCCGTTTGCCCAACAGTCGATCTCTCTCACCGTGTATTTCCTTCCGCTGTATGCCTCCAACACCCCGGAGAGGAAGCCCTCGTCGTAGGTGCACACCACCTCGTCGGTGGCGGGCAGACCGCTGCAGTCCAAATCCTCCGCCACGGTGAGGATGAATTCCCCGGTGTCCTCGTCAAAGCGCTCAAAGCGCAGAATGCCGATTTTCAGGCTGGACAGGGTCTGCTGCAGGGCGGAGATAAACTCGTCCAGCGCCAGCGTGGTATCCAGCGCGTTTTTGGCGAACTCACTGCCCGCAAGATGCCCGGCCTTGCGGAAGATCTCGTTGGCATATTCCTGCCCGCCCTCCTTCGCCAGAATGTCGTTAAGGGAGTATTCCAGCAGACGGTAGACCAGCACGGGCATACTCTCGCCCAGCTCGCCCCGGCCTTCCTTGATATTTCCGAGATTTTCCCAGGAGAAATCGCTGTGGCGGTGACGTGCGAAAATGTTCGACATGATAGGCCCTCCTGTTTGACATCAGGGTACGAATACCACTTGAAACGCACCGAAAAGCACCGGGAAAACACCTTTTCATGTAACTTCGTGAAGGCGTTGCCCGCCGCCGGGAAGCGGTGCGGTCTTTCGACCACAATACCATGTATTCGCAAAGAAGTCCAGCGCGTATCTCTGGATTTTACTGGGGGGAAAAACGCGCTGCGGGGGCGGACGTCACCGGGCGTCAGTTGCCGTAAAAGCCGCCGGAGGGCGTGTTGTAAATGCCGTTGGAGATGACCACCTTGCAGATTTGGGAGGTGCCCTCCGCCACGGTGAGAAGCTGGGCGTCCCGCAGGATGCGCTCCATGTCGCTGTGGCTTTTGAAGCCCCGGCCGCCGTGGATCAGCACCGCCTCCCGGCACACGTCCAGACACATCTCGCTGGCGAACAGCTTCAGGGCGGCGGCCTCCATGGTGGAGCGCTCTCCCGCGCCCATAATCTCCGCCACATGGTAGAGCATATTCCGCGCCACGGTTATTTTGGTGTACATTTCCGCGATGGGGAAGGACACGCCCTGATAGGAGGAAATGCTCCGGTCGTAATTGCCCCGGCGCAGGGAGAATTCCGCCGCGTGCTCCAGGGCGGACTGGGCCATCCCCACGCTCACGGCTCCCAGTGCCAGACGGCCCCAGTTAAGCGCGTCCTTCAGCACGCGGTAGCCCTCATTCTCCTCGCCGATCAGCGCGCCCGCCGGCAGGCGGCAGTTGGTGAAGCGCACCGTGCCGGTGGGGGAGTTGTTCAGCCCGATCATGTCCACCCGCTCGCTGTCATCCACGCCCTGGGCGCGGGAATCCACATAAAAGAGGCTGACGCTGCGGCTGCGGCTGTTCAGGTTGGTCTTGGCGCCCACAATATAGCCGTCGGCCACGCCGGCGTTGGTAATCCAGCACTTGGAGCCGTTGAGAATCCAGCTCCCGTCGGTCTGCCGGGCGGCAATGGTGTCCAGACCCAGCGCGTCGGAGCCGCCCCGCTCCTCGCTGAGGGCCAGCGTCAGCAGCTTGCGGCAGGCGATGGCCGGCATGAGCCAGCTCTCCTTCTGCTCCGGGCTCACCGCGTCCTTCATGGCGAAGCAGCACTGGAGCATATGGGCGCACAGGATGAAGCCCAGAGAGCCCATGCCCCGGGACAGCTCCTCCAGCACAATGGCGCCCTCCACGGCGCCTAGGCCGCCGCCGCCCAGCTCTCCGGGGAAGGGCAGCGCGCAAAAGCCCAGCTCGCCGATGCGCGCAATCAGCTCTCTGGGATATTCCTTGGAGGCGTCCAGCCTGGCGGCTGCGGGGGCTACCTCCCGGTCCACAAAGGCGCGGACCTGCCGTTGCAGAGCCCGCTGGTTTTCGTTTAGCATAAACATGATACACTCTCTCCTGACTCCGCCGTCTTATTTCCCGGCGGCGACACGGTAAATAAACCTCTGGCATAGTTGCCGGTGTCATCGTAGATCTCCGTCAGCAGCACGCAGCCGGACGGGGAATTTTTCACCGGCTCGCAGGATACCGTTACCTCCGAGGCCCGGCAGCTCTCAAGGGCATAGAAGGTGCCGCTCTCCAGCGCGCATTCCTTGCCCATCAGCTCCCCGCTCCGCCGCCGGGCGGCGGACATGAGCACGGAAAACAGTCCGTCCGCCCGGCAGCCGGATTCCTCCGGCAGGCGCACTGTGTAGCTCCTGCGGCCGGAGCCGCCGCCGGAATCCAGATCCTCCAGCACCGGGGTCTTGCAGCCCTCTCCCTCCTTGGGTGAGCGGCCGTAGCGGTAGTAGCGCAGCACGTCCCCGGCGGTTATCATGCCCAGCAGAGTGCTGCCCCGGGTGATGTAGGCGACGGCGGAGTTCTCCGCAATCATCTTTTCGGCCAGCTCCTCCATGGGGGTGGCCTCGTCGGCGGTGAAGCACTCCATGTCTGGGGCGTACAGGCTGGAAATCTTTCGGGAGGGGGTGGAGGCCAGCGCCGCGGCGGCGTCCACCGTGCCGCAGACCTTCAGCTCGTCATCCACCACGGCGCAGCGGGAGGACATCCTGAATACCGGGCGGTACAGCCTGTGCCAGTCCGCCACAATGTCATTATAATAGAGGTAGGGCGGCGTCCGCATCCAGCTGGAGGCGCGGTCGTCCTCCTCCCGCCGCGTCGGCGTCGCGCCGGCACGGCGCAGCAGCTCCAGAAGGGGGAGACTGCCCATCTGGCAGGCGGCCACACAGATGCGCCCGGCCTCGGCGGCCATCAGCTGGCTCTGGCTGATCTGCGCGCCGCCGGTGAGGATGATGTGGGTGCCGGTGAGGATGGCCTCCCGGATGATGTCCGGCCGGTCCCCCACAAGGCAGAGACAGCTGCCCCCCGTCTGGGAGAGCGCGGCGCGGAACTGGGCCGGGCTGCCGTCGCCCAGCACTGCGGCGCCCACGGGCTCCCGGGCGTGCTCAAGCCCCGCCAGCACGGAGATTCCCAGTCGCTCCAGAAGGCCTGACAGCAGAGGGGTCCCGCCGTCCTTTTTCTGGGGCGGCTCCACCCGCACGGTGCCCGCTCTGGGACGGGTCTCCACCAGCCCCAGGGACTGGGCCTGCTTAATGGCCTTGTAGGCCGTTCCCTCACTGACGCCCAAATCCCGGGCCAGATTGCGGACGGATACCCGCACCCCCGGCTCCAGTGCCTCAATATACTCTATCAGCGCGTTCTGTTTTCCAGACATACGCACCAGTCCTCCTGTCTCATCCGGGCGGCAGATGCGCCCTCGGAATGTGATACAGACGGGGGAAAACACCCCGTCAATTTCTTGAATGCATTATACCCCACCTGTTTGCGGGAAGCAACGCTATTTCTGTTCACGACAGCATATAACAGTTTTCTGTCCGCCCACCGGGAAAATGGGAGGTTTTTCACGGTTCTGTTATTATTGCTGTGTGATACAGCGCGCGATTATTTGTGGCTAATCACGATTTTAACAAGGTTCTTAGACAAAGCATTGACAATCATTCGCGATTGATGATACAGCACATCCAGTGAGCCACGGTGCACCCCTGCGGTACCAAAACAAGAACAGGCGGGCAGTCGGGGGAAACCGAGGAATAAAACAGTAAAATGTAACAGTCGTGGAAACTGTTATACAATTAGGAGGTCATGATATGCTGATTCAATTCACAGAGGAGCAGAAAATGCTGCGCGAGGTGACGCGGGACTTTACAAAGAACGAGATTGAGCCTCGTGACAGGTGGATGGATGAGAACGGCTTCGACTGGGAGCTCTGCAAGAAGATTCAGGACGCGGGCTTCATGGGCGCCAACATCCCCGAGCAGTACGGCGGCAGCGGCGGCGGAATTGTGGACACCACCATCATCGCCCAGGAGTTCGCCAAGGGCAGCGCCAGCATCGCCACCTTCATGGGCGGACATTGGCTGGCTTCCAACCTGATTCTTGAAAACGGCACCGACGAGCAGCGTGCCCAGTATCTGCCCCAGGCCTGCGCCGGCAAGATTTTTGCCTTTGGTCTCACCGAGGCCAGCGCCGGCTCCGACGCCGCCGGAATCAAGTCTCTGGCAACCGAGACCGCCGACGGCTGGGTGCTCAACGGCAGCAAGGCCTGGATCACCAACTCCGGCGTGGCGGACTACTACATCATTCTGGCCATGACCGATCCGGAGCAGGGAACCTCCGGCATCTCCGCCTTCATCGTGCCCAAGGACGCCAAGGGTCTTGCCGTGGGCAAGTTTGAGGAGAAGATGGGCGTGCGCGGCTCCGCCACCTGCGAGCTGGCCTTCGATAACATTCAGCTGCCCAAGGAGGCCCTGCTGGGCGTCCGGGGCAAGGGCTTCAAGATGGCCATGCAGACGCTGGACATCGGACGCATCAGTGCCGCCGCCGTCTGCGCCGGCATCTCCCAGCACGCGCTGGAGCTGGCCAGAGCCTACGCCAACGAGCGCACGGCCTTCGGCAAGCCCATCAAGGCCTTCCAGGGCGTGGCCTTCCGCTTCGCGGATATGTATGCCGAGATCAGAGCCATGGAGCTGCTGGCCTATGACGCCGCCACCACCAAGGACGCCGGGGGGCGCTGCTCTCAGGACGCCGCCGCCGCCAAGCGCTTTGCCACCGAGCGTGGAATCCAGATCTGCCTGCAGGCACAGGCCGTGCTGGGCGGAAACGGCATGAGCAAGGAATACGACGTGGAGCGACTTGTGCGCGACATCCGTGTCTGGTCCGTGATGGAAGGCAGCACCGAGATCCTCCGCATGATCGTCAGCGGCGGCGTGCTGGCAGGCAAGTAAAAATTCCGGAAAAGGATACCTTATGAAAATTCTTGTATTTGTTAAGCAGGTCCCGGATACAGACGATGTGAAGCTTGATCCGAGGACCGGCAACCTGATGCGCGACGGTGTACAGAGCGTGATGAACCCGCTGGACGCCAACGCAGTCGAGACCGCGCTGCGGCTCCGGGAGGAAAACGGCGGATCGATCACGGCCATAAGCATGGGGCCTCCTCAGGCGGAGGATGTGCTTAAAAAGGCTTTGGCCATGGGCTGTGACGAATCCGTGCTCCTGTCCGACCGCGCCCTCGGCGGCGCTGACACTCTGGCAACCGGCTACCCGTTGGCCAAGGCCGCCGAAAAGATCGGTGGATACGACCTGCTCATATGCGGAAGGCACGCAGTGGACGCGGAGACCGCCCAGACCGGCCCCATCATCGCCGGATTCCTGGATCTCCCACAGGTTACACTGGTAAGCTCCGTGAAAATTGAGGACGGATACGCCATATGCTCCCGTCGGCTTGCGGACAGAGTCGAGACCGTCCGCGTCAGGCTGCCGGCACTCATCACGGTGTGCGCCGATATCAACACCCCCCGCTACCCCACGCCTCTGAATATTATGAAGGCGCTGAAAAAGCCTCGCTTCATCTGGAATGCCGCCGAGATCGGCTGCGACCCCTCCATGATTGGCGCTGCCGGCTCTCCCTCCATCAATAAGAAGATCTTTGAGCCGCCCAAGCGCGGCGCGGATACCACCTACTTCACCGGCTCCGCCGAGGACGTGGCTAAGGCCATGGCCGACGTGCTGGAACGGGAAAATCTGATATGAAAGGCGGGCATACCATGAACAAAGCTGATTGCAGCGGCATTTGGGTGTTCGCCGAGCAGGAGGGGGGAGCCCTTTCCCCCACCGTCGCCGAGCTGCTGGCCAAGGCCGTTGACCTGAAGGAAAAGCTGGGCGGGGGCGACAAGGTTGTGGCCGTGCTGCTGGGAAAAGACGTGTCGGAGCTTGCCGGGGAGCTGTTTGCCCAGGGCGCCGAGACCGTACTCCTGGCGGAGCACAAAAACCTTGCCAGGTACAGCACCAGACCCTACGCCAAGGTCATGACGGCTCTGGCGGAAAAATACAGACCCTCCATCTTCCTGCTGCCTGCCTCGCCCATCGGGCGGGACGTGGCGCCCCGGGTGATGTGCTCCCTGCGCACCGGGCTTACCGCCGACGCCATTGATCTGGGCGTGGACGAGGACGGCACCTTCGTGCAGACCACCCCCAACTTCGGCGGACACATCCTCAGCCATATCTGCATCCCGGAGAAGCGGCCCCAGATGGTGACGGTGCATCCCCGCGTGTTTACCCCTCTTGCGCCCGTGGCGGGCGCGGTGGGCGAGCTGATCGCCGAGACCGTGGAGGTGGAGGCGGACGACGCCTATGAGGTGCTGGAGAGCGTGCCCCTGGTCTCCGACTGCCGGCCCATCACCGCAAGTCCGGTGCTGGTGGCCTGCGGACGGGGGGTCAAGTGCCAAGAGGACATGGCCTCTCTGGAGGAGCTGGCCCGTCTGCTGGGCGGGGAGCTGGCCTCCTCGCGTCCGCCGGTGGACTGCGGCTGGCTGCCCCATGAAAAGCAGATCGGTCAGTCCGGCACCACAGTCAAGCCCAAATTTATCCTTAACGTGGCCATCTCCGGCTCCGTCCAGTATCTGGCGGGTATGCAGGATGCCGGCTGCATCATGAGCGTGAACCACACCGCCGCGGCTCCCATCTGGGACGTGACCAACTATGGCGCGGTGGCGGATTATCAGAAGCTCATCCCCGCCCTTCTGGCTGAGGTCAAGCGGCGCACGGGCAAGTGAG
The DNA here is from genome assembly GCA_964497655.1 of uncultured Oscillospiraceae bacterium. Lineage (GTDB taxonomy): Bacteria > Bacillota > Clostridia > Oscillospirales > Oscillospiraceae > Scatomorpha. Next base: position 8,079 of record CAZCDJ010000023.1, read on the forward strand.
CGGAAGCAGTGATCCATTCGGGGCGACCCGAAACATTATAAAAGGAGGATTCATCATGGAACTCAACAAACTGATCTACACCGTCGAGGACGGAGTGGCGGTCATCACCATGAACTACATGAAAAACCTCAATGCCATCGACGAGCAGATGGCAGATGAGCTCATGTACGTCGTGGACGCTGCGGAAAAGGATCCCAACGTGAAGGTCGTTGTGCTCAAGGGCGGCGAGAAGGCCTTCTCCGCCGGTGGAGACATCGGATATTTCTACCAGCTCATTCAGGCCGGCGGCGAAGTCAACATGGACGGTCTGATTGCCAAGGTCGGCACCGTTGCCGACGGCTTCAAGAAGATGAGCAAGCTGGTTGTCACCTCCGTCTGCGGCGCTGCCGCCGGCGCGGGCATCAGCCTGGCGCTTGCGGGCGATTTCATGGTCTGCGCCGACAACGCCAAGTTTATCCTTGCCTTTGTGAACCTGGGCCTGGTGCCCGATACCGGCGCCACCTACCTGCTGGCCAAGAGCATTGGCGCCACCCGCGCCATGGAGCTGGCCGCCACCGGTCGTCCCGTGGGCGCCGAGGAAGCCAAGGAGCTGGGCATGGCCTACAAGGTCACCACCCGCGAGGAGCTGGACGAGGAGACCATGAAGCTGGCCCATAAGCTGGCTGCCGGTCCTCTGCTGTCCTACAAGAACATCAAGAAGCAGATTTACGACGTGTCCTTCTCCGACTACAAGAAGTGGCTGGACGAGACCGAGATCCCCACCCAGCGCGAGTGTGCCGCCTCCGCCGACTTCCAGGAGGGCGTCAAGGCCTTTATGGAGAAGCGCAAGGCCGCCTTCGAGGGCAAATAAAAATAGTATTTGGAGGAAACATCAATGGAACATCATGGCGCTTCCCCCGCGCCCGGCGGTCTGGTAGCCTTCGCGGTTGCCTGCTACACCTTCACCGGCGTTTTCAGCGGTCTGGTCAAGGGCGACGGTCTTTTCCTGTTGGGTTGCTGGCTGCTGGGCGGATTTGTGGTACAGATCATCGTCGCCAGCAAGGAGCTTGACCATGGCGTGCTGTTGGGCGGCAACGTATTCCTGTTTTTCCAGGGATTCTTCATGCTCACCGGCGCCGTATCCAGCTTCGGCAAATATCTGTGCCTCTACGTCTGGCAGACCCCGTACAGCAGCGTGGTTGAGGGCTTCGGCTGGATGGCCTGCACCATCGCTCTCATTCTGTGGAGCCCCGCATATTTCAAGACCGCCAACGCTACCTTCAGCACCGCCATCATCTTCACCGACATCGCCCTGATCGGCGTTGTTTTGAACGACTTCGGTCTGCTTGCCTCGGTGCCCTTTGTCAAGTACATCGTTGCCGCCTGCCTGTTTATCGCCGGCACCCTCGGCATCATCGTCACCGCCGCCACTCAGCTCAACACGGCGTTCGGCAGAGAAGTGATCCGTCTGGGCAAGCCCCTGATCAAAGAAAAAGTACAGGTATAGTTTTTCGGGACCAATTAACTTGAAAGGTGGAAGTCAATTGAGAAACAAGGTTGCTACATTGGAGCAGGCAGTCGCAGCGGTCAAGGACGGACAGACCATTCTGTTCGGCGACTGGCACGGCGAGCTCTCCGCGGAGGAAGTTATTACGGGCGTCCTGGCTAAGGGCGTAAAGAACATTGACGCCGTGGCGGTTTCCGGCGGCATGCCCGACCAGGGCGTGGGCAGACTGATCGTCGAGCACCGGGTCAAGAGCCTGCACACCACCCACATCGGCCTGAACCCCGTCGCCAGAGATCAGATGCTCTCCGGCGAGCTGGCGGTTGAGTTCATCCCCCAGGGCACCTTCGCTGAGCGGATCCGTTCCGGCGGCTACGGTCTGGGCGGCGTCCTCACCCCCACCGGCGTGGGCACCGAGGTACAAAACGGCAAGCAGATTCTGAGCTTGAACGGCAAGGACTACCTGCTGGAGATGCCCATTCACGGCGACGTGGCTCTCATCAAGGCGGAGAAGGCCGACACCGCCGGCAACGTGAAGTTCAGACTCACGGGCCGCGCCACCAACAGCTACATGGCCTATGCGGCTGACGTGGTTATCTGCGAGGTAGAGGAGATCGTTGAGGTAGGCGAGCTCGCCCCCGACGAGATCGACATTCCCGCTCCCGTGATTGACATGATCTATGTCCGCAAGGGCGAAAAGAAGCCTTTCTGCCCCATGTGGCAGCGCGCAAAGGCCAAGGCAGAAGCGGCAGCAGAAGGAGGAAAGTGATATGGCATTGACAGGACGTGCTCTCATAGCTTCGCGCTGTGCGAAATTTTTCAAAGACGGCGACCTGGTAAACCTGGGCATCGGGCTTCCCCTGATGTGCGTCAACTATCTGCCTGAGGGTGTGGAGCTTTGGCTGGAGGCCGAGATCGGCATTGTCGGCTGCGGTCCCTCCCCCAAGTGGGCGGACGCCGATCCCGACCTGATCGACGCGGGCGGACAGCCCACCTCCCTCATCAAGGGCGGCAGCGTGATTGACCACGCCGAGTCCTTCGCTCTGATCCGCGGCGGCCATGTGGACGCCACCGTTCTGGGCACCCTGCAGGTGGACCAGGAGGGCAATATTGCCAACTGGATTGTCCCCGGCAAGGTCATTCCCGGCATGGGCGGCGCGATGGACCTGTGCGCCGGCGTTAAGAAGATCGTCGTCGCCACCGACCACTGCGAAAAGAGCGGCGATTCCAAGATTCTGAAGAAGTGCACCCTCCCCCTCACCGGCGCCAAGTGCGTCACGGACATTGTGACGGAGCGCTGCTACTTCCAGGTCACTCCCACGGGCCTTGTGCTCCGGGAAGTGGCTGAGGGCTACACCGTGGAGGATATCCGCGCCTGCACCGAGGCGGACTTCACCGTGGCCGAGCACGTGGGCGTGATGGAGTAATCCTCCCGTCCCAATCTACGCAAAACGATACAGCGCTGCAGCCCTGACGGGTCGCAGCGCTGTATTTTTTATATCCGGGTCAGGATAAGCTGCCGCGTTTTCTGCGGGGAGCCCTGCGGCACTGCCACTGGGGCTGTGAAGCGGGGGGATACTCACCCACGAAACAGAACAAATGCTTTGAGCCTTTTGTTTTTTTAGGATGACTTCATTTCACTTTTATCGTATAATCATTGCAACAAAAAGCGGTAAAATGAAGCAAAGGGGCAGCGATGTGCTGGACGGCCCGGTCACAACACCGCAGCAAGCAGGAGGCTGAACATGGCAATGTGGAATCCGTGGCGGGGCTGCCACAAATACAGCGACGGCTGCCGGTTTTGCTACATCCACAAGGGGGACGCCCGCCGGGGCGTGGACACCAATGTGGTGGAGAAAACGGACAACTTCCTTGCGCCCATGGAACGGTACAAGCGGGGCGAGAAGAAGGGCGAATACAAGATGAAGCCCGGGGAAACGGTCTATCTCTGCTTTTCGTCCGATTTTCTGCTGCCCGACGCCGACGAATGGCGCGGCGCGTGCTGGGACATGATGCGTGAGCGGAGCGACCTGCACTTTCTGTTTCTGACCAAGCGCATCCGGCGCTTTCTGGACTGCGTGCCCCATGACTGGGGCGACGGCTACGAGAATGTCACCGTGGGCTGCACCGTGGAAAATCAGGCGGAGGCCGATCAGCGGCTGGCGCTTTTTGACACGCTGCCCATCCGCCACAAGAACATCATTCTCCAGCCCATGCTGGAGGCGGTGGACGTGGAGGGGCATTTGAACGGCGTAGAGCTTGTGGTGGTGGGCGGCGAGTCCGACCGTAGCGCAAGGCCTCTGGACTACGCATGGGTGGTGGATGTTCGGGAGCAGTGCCTGCGCCAGGGCGTGAAGTTTGAGTTCCGCCAGTGCGGCAGCAACTTTATTAGGGACGGCAAGCTGTATCAGCTCAATGTGCGCCAGCTGATGAGCCAGGCGCGCAAGGCGGGAATCAACACCTGAATTGAGCCGTCAATCCACAAAAAACTGTGAGGTGACAAGGGATGGGGCTTATAGAAGCTTTGCAGGATAAGGATGATAAAAAAGCCTACGCGCTTGCACAAAAAATCATAGCCGAATCGGCCGGCTCCGACGCCTTCTACTGCTATCTGGATGACTTTTTGGGGCTGCTCGGCCATGGGAGCTCCTTTGTGCGCGCCAGAGGCTGCGTGCTGGCCTGTGCACAGGCAAAATGGGATGCACACAACAGGCTGAACGCCGCCATGAGCAAGGTGCTGTGCTTGCTGCATGACGACAAGCCGACGGTGGCGCGCCAGTGCCTTGCCGCTCTGCATGAGGTGGCCGCCTACAAGCCGGAGTTGCGCCCGACCATCCGAGCGGAGATCGGCAAAATGGACTTATCCCGGTATAAAGACAGCATGGCGCCGCTGCTGGAAAAAGATCGGCTGCGGTTGCTGGACATATTATGATGCAAATACGCAGGGGTTCAAACTATCCCAAGGAGGGCTGTTTTTCGGTGATGGTCGTCATTGGTCGGAGGGAACAACCGGCGGTGGAGGCCCTCCTGCCTGACCTGTGCGGCGAGCTGCGGGAGCTTTACGCCAATACCCGCGAGTTCAATGGCCAGCGGTGGCTGATGCTGACGGTGGAGGACAAGGACGCCGTGTATGCGGATGCCCTTCGCCTAATCGAAATCCGCAGCCGAAAATAGCGGCAGGTATTCTTCTTAGCAGTATGCCGGATCGAGACGGTCTGGCCATGGTAGCTGCCCTGCGTAGCGAGTACCCAGAGAAGCTGACCCGGCAGGGGGGGCGGACAACCGCCATGTCCCCCGGCAGCACCTTTCCAAGCTCTTGAACCGGTACACGGGCAAGACCTTTTGCGACCTGCTCAACGGCATACGGGTGGAGCGGGCCAAGTGCCTGCAACGCCAGCCGTGTGGAGTTCCACCTGGCTGGCGTTGCAATAGAGACGCGCAATGCTGTGAAGCCTGACAAAGCGACCCGGTGGTGCGCCGTGACTTGAGAGGAAATCCTACTCTTTTCAGATTGACGACAGAATTTCGGGTGCGGGGCGTTCTTCTTCCGATTCGTCAGTGGCTCCCAGCAGATCATTTCGTGCCTGACCCCAGTATTTTGTCATCACTTTTACTTCCGTGCCAACAAGAACTGCCGCAACCACGGTTCCGATACCAACGCTGCCGGGAGAATGAGTGAAAATCAGGCAGGTTACGAATGAAATAACCACCATAGCCACATCACAAATCACTTTCACCGTGGCAAATTTCAGCTTTGTGATCTTTGAGGCAGCGAGCAAAAAGCCCTCCGGAGCCAACGGAACAAATCCGGTGGGAACATATAGAAAAACACCGAGTGCAACAAAAAACGTGCTGATCAACATGAAGATAAACTTTGTTGCAAAGCCGGATGGGTCAGGAAAAAGCACCATCAGTTTCCCGCCGGCCGTTAAAAATGCGCCGAACAAAATACCTATGGGAATCTGCAAAAGATTCACAGGATTATATTGCTTTCGCAGTAATAGTATTTGAAGAAGTACAACAAAAACAGAAAAAATGATTGTTGCAACCCCTAAATCTATTCCGGTTACAACAGTCATGGTATATGGTATCGAACTAATCGGTGTTACGCCCAAATCAGATTTTACCGAAATAGCCACGCCTAATGTCATAATGATTAATCCGCCAAAATAGAACAGAAGTCTCCTGCCAAGTTTTTCCATGTGCTTCAATTTCTTTCCCCCTCTATATTTCATGAATCAGATGAAACGTATTTTCATGTTGAGCGCTTAAATAAGAAACGTGTCAGAAATGAGAATCTGTTTGCGAATGAATTCCGTCAATAAAGCATTGCACGGCAATGTCTTGACTTTTCTTCAAATCAATATCTTCGTAATAGTAAAAATACCCCATGAGCTCTTGGGAGATAAAGCCGTGAAGAATCGCACGAAAAACCCGCTGCCAATGTGCGATGGATTCATCGGGCAAGCTGTATTCTGATAGCATTGAAACAACTAAGCTTAATAATGGAACTGCCATTTCTTTTTGTATGTCGTCCTCTTCAGACGGCATGGTCATAATCAGCTTATACAGGCCTTTGTTTTCCGCGGCAAAAGAGAAGTAAGCAGTTGCAAAGGCTCTTACAGCCTCATCTCTGTGCTTGCCTTCCGTAGCAGATTTTTGATTGGACACAAACTCGTCAATCGCACATTGAAACACGGCTTGCTGTAATTCCTTCGTGCTTTTTATGTGATTGTATAGAGACGGCGCCTTTATGCCTAATCTTCGCGCCAGCTCGTGGAGAGATAGCTCCGGTCGCTGGTTCTCACGAATCAGTGCAACGGCCTCAGCAACAATCAGTTCCTTCGTTAGCCCTTTTGAGCCCATATAAAATGCTTCCTCCTCGCGGAAACAAACGCTGTTTGCCATTATAAAACTAACGGTGTTAGTTTGTCAACGGGTTTCTTTGGCGTTGCGGGTTCAGACAGTCAGAAAATTGCTTTTCCCCAAAGCGAGATCGCGAGAGGGACGACCAAAAAAATTTGCACATAAGCTGTAACGAATCACTCCGTTTCAGCATGAATAGATGACCAACGAGAAAGGAGGGGGGCGTCAATGATGTCCATGGACGAAATTTACCGCGAGCATTCCAAGACCATCTATCGCTACCTTCTTTCCCTCACCCACGACGCGGACACGGCCGAGGAGCTGACGCAGGAGACCTTTTATCAGGCCGTGAAAAGCATCGACCGCTTCGACGGCAGCTGCAAAATGACCACCTGGCTGTGTGCCATCGCGAAAAACTCGCTGGCGGTGTACCGGCGCAAGCACCCGCTGACCACGGAGCTGGACGAGCTGACGGACACTGCGGCTTCTGCGGAAACGGAGACGCTGCGCGCCTTGGGACAGGTGGAGCTGCTGCGTGCGATGCACTCTCTTGCGGGGGATACGCGGGAGGTCATGTACCTGCGGCTGCTGGGTGGCCTCAGCTTCCGGGAGATTGGGGACATCCTGTCTCGCACGGAAAACTGGGCCCGGGTCACCTACTACCGGGGACGTGAAAAGCTGAAAGGGGAGCTGAAATCAGATGAATGAGAAGCTTGACTGCGCCATTGTGCGCGACCTGCTGCCGTCCTATGCGGACGGACTGTGCAGTGATATCACCCGAAAGGCCATTGAGGAGCACCTGGGGGCTTGCCCCGACTGCGCGGAGGCTCTGCGTCGGATGCGGGAGCCGGAGACAGATAAGGAGCCGCCTGCCCCGGAGGTGGACTATCTTAAAAAGGTGCGCCGCCGCAGCACCCGGCGGTCTCTCCTGCTGGGCATTGCCCTGATGCTGATCGGCATGGCGCTGCTGTCCCTGCGCATTTTCTATGTGGGCAATGATGCAACTGCCACGGATGTGCTTATGGATGTTACGGTGGAGGGCAGCGATGTGAAGCTGACCGCCAGACTTGCCGCAAGCGGGCTGGGCATCTCCCGCGTGACCTTCTCCGACAGCAACGGGATGGTGCAGGTGAAGGTCTATACTGCGCCGAAGGCATTCTTTAATCACGGCGATTTCACGGCCTCCTACACCGCGGGCAGCGACGTGGGGCAGGTGCGCGTGGGCGATCTGATTGTCTGGGAGAATGGCGTGGAAATCAGCAGCCGGGCGGCGCGGCTGTTTCGGGCGGCAAATCCCTTTGTGGGAGATATGTCGTCTAACAGCGAAATCGCGTCCATCCTGGGCATATCCGACCAGTTCGGCCCATATACCAATGAGCTGCAAACCTCCGCGGAGCCCTACGGATGGACGCTGTTGCTGGAAACGGAGATCTCCCAGGCCGGTGAGCGCGCCGCGCGGGATACCATGACCGCCGACGCCTGCATAATGATGGCCGCCGTGGGCAATCTGGGCTATGTCACATGGGAGTATCAGGTGGGCGGCGCCGCGCGGGAGTACACTGTCACGCTGGAGGATGCCGCCGCGTATGCGGACGGGGATATCAAGGAGTGCGCCCAATCCGCGTGGCAGCTGCAATCGCTGGTGGAGCAGCTGGGCCTCCGGTGAGCGGGCGATCTTCCCGGTGTCAGGGGGCGGCTTGCTGAGAGCGCAGCGCGTCCAGGCGGGCGGTGACAGCTGCCAGTCTTGCTGAGATGGACGCGGCAAACTCACCGTCGTAGCTATGGGAGAGGCCTTGCAGGATGGCCTTCGCAAGGGTTAGATCTTCCACTGTATCCCGCTCCGCCAGCACACAGGAGTGTGCATACCCGGAGAGCGCCTCCCGGTCACGGAAGAAGGAGGGAATGCCCTCAAGCTTCGCCTCGGCAGCGGAAAATTCGCCTGCCATCAGATTGGTTCTCGCCGCATCGTACCGGACGAGCAGATAGAAACAGGCTGCGCCGATTGCAAGGAGCACCAGCAAAATCGCCACAAGCCAGCCCTTGCCCCGGCGGCGCGCTTTGGGCGCCTGGGCCTTTTGTGGCGAGGGGGCGGCGCATCGCTCCTCCGCTTGGGAGTTGGCTTCCTCTTGGTTGACGGTCAGCGTGACAGTAACCTGCGGAAGCTGATCTGCCCGCAAAATGCCGGTATCGCCGCAAAAGCCGCACTCCCATGTGTTTCCCCGTATCGTGACCGGGCTTGCTCCGCACCAGGGACAACGCATCATCCTCACCTCATTTTCGTTTTTTTCATCTTATCACGCGGCTGCAAAAATGTATAGGCCTTCACAGCCCGGAAAATGGTTACGGAAAGGTCAGTTATTTTGACAGACAGTAAGGGCGACGCCTTTGGCGTCGCCCTTTTCGTGCCGTTTACCCCGGCGTGTCCGTGCTTTTGGGGATGCTGATGGTGACAATCAGCGCCTCGTCCGTCTCCGTGCGCTTCATGCCTGCGGCAATGCCGCCCTGCTTCATCATCTCAATGCTGCGGGTGATGGTGTTCAGGAACACCCGCACATCCTTGAGAATAAAGGACTTTCGGGCCTTGCCCTTCTCCTTCTCCTGCTCCAGCTCCTTCTTTTCCAGCAGCGCGTCTATGTAGGCGTCGGTCTGAGCCACGTTCAGGTTCTGGGCGACGATGCGGGCAAGGGCGGCACGCTGCTCCTCCGGAGTGGAAAGACGCAGCAGCGCCCGGCCATGGCGCTCGGTGAGTCCCTGCTCCCGCAGGGCGGCCAGCACGTCTGCGGGCAGGCGCAGCAGCCGCAGCTTGTTGGCCACCGCGCTCTGGGATTTCCCCAGTCGCCGTGCCGCCTCCTCCTGGGACATATCAAACAGCCGAATCAGGTTGGCAATGCCCTGGGCCTCGTCGATAAAGTCCAGATCCTCCCGCTGGATGTTCTCCACCATGGCCAGCAGGGCGGAGCGCTCCATGTCCGCATCCAGCACCATGCAGGGCACGCAGCGCAGCCCGGCCCGTTTGGCGGCTCTCAGCCGCCGCTCCCCGGAGATGAGCACATAGCGCCCGTAGTGGAGCCGCACGATCAGCGGGTTCAGCACCCCGTATTCGGCGATGCTGCACGAGAGCTCCCCAATGGCGTCGTCGTCGAAGCGGCGGCGGGGTTGGGTGGGGTTCGGGTCTATCTCGTCCACGGGCAGCTCAATCACCCCGGCTCTTACGGTCCTTGGCTTGGTCAGTACGGCAAGCATAGTAATTCTCCTTTGTAAGCAAGATGTAGGTTCTGTTAACATGATGATACGCTACATCTTGTGCACAAACAGGCGAAAAAGGGGCGGACCGAAAAAATCGGTCCGCCAAAGACAGGGTTGTGGGATAAAGATATGAGCCGGGTCCGTGTCTCACGGGCCAATTGGATAAGCTGTACCAAGAGAATACCCCATCGGGTGCGCCTTTGCAAGAGCGAAGAATGTCGCACCGGCACTACTTTTGTCACAGGCATAATATCGGCGTTTGGGGGCAAGCTATACCCGAAGAAAGCCCGGAAATAGGAGGAATACAAGCATGATACTGGATAAGATCGCTCTGGCTCTGTGTATCATCGGCGGCATCAACTGGGGCAGCATCGGCCTGTTCCGTTTTGACATTGTCGCCTGGCTGTTCGGCGGGCAGACCGCCACCATCAGCCGCGTGGTCTATACGCTGGTGGGCCTCGCCGCGATCTGGTGCATCTCCCTGCTGCTGCGTGGCAACCCCTCGGAGGAGGACGCATAAGGAAAAGACCGAAGCTTACGCTTCGGTCTTTAGTCTGTCGAAGAACCCGG
>CAZCDJ010000024.1:0-1985 GCA_964497655.1 uncultured Oscillospiraceae bacterium
CCACGCGGGTGTCCTCCACGTCCTTGATGCTGGCGGTAAAGTAGCCCACATCCCCGGCGGAGAGCTCCTCGCAGGGCTCCAGACCAATGGGGCGCATATGGCCCACCTCCACCACCTTGTAGTCCGCGTTGGTGCCCATGAAGGTGATCTCCATCTCCCTGCGGAGGCGACCGTCCATAATGCGAACCAGCACAATCACGCCCCGGAAGGAGTCGTACTGGCTGTCGAACACCAGCGCGCTCAAAGGAGCGTCCGCGTCGCCCTTGGGCGGCGGCACGTTCTTCACGATGTCGGCGAGCACCGCGTCAATGTTGATGCCGTTCTTGGCGGAGATCTCCGGCGCATCCATGGCGGGAATGCCGATGATGTCCTCAATCTGCTCCTTGGTGTGCTTGGGGTCGGCGCTGGCCAGATCAATCTTGTTGATGACCGGCAGGATTTCCAGATCGTGATTTACCGCCAGATAGGTGTTGGCAAGGGTTTGGGCTTCCACCCCCTGGGTGGCGTCCACAATAAGCACCGCGCCCTCGCAGGCTGCCAGAGAGCGGCTCACCTCATAGTTGAAGTCCACATGGCCCGGCGTGTCGATCAGGTTCAGCGTGTACGCCTCGCCCTCCTGCCGGTAGGTAAGTCCCACGGCTCTGGCCTTGATGGTGATGCCCCGTTCCCGCTCCAGCTCCATGTTGTCCAGAATCTGGTTGGACATCTCCCGCTGCTGCACCGCGCCGCACTTTTCAATCAGCCGGTCGCTGAGGGTGCTCTTGCCATGGTCGATGTGGGCGATAATGGAGAAATTTCTGATGTGATCCTGTGGAATCATTCGGCGCGTCCCTCCGCATACGTTTCGGCTTGCTCTGCCATGCCACGCAGCTGCGCGGCAAAGGCGCGTATCTCATCCCGGCCCGCGCAGCTCACGGCGCGGTCGGTGCGGCCCAGCATATAGTCGGCGCTTACGCCGTAGTAATCGCAGGCCTTCATAACAAAGCTCAGGCCCGGCTCCCGGGCGCCATTTTCATAGTGGCTCAAAAGAGCCTGACTGATACCCAGATCGGCGGCGGCCGTGCGCTGACTCAGTCCCCGCGCGTGTCGAAGCGCCGACATGACCTGGGAAAACATACATTCCATAATCTAACCTCCAGCAATGATAACGCAGAGTATTATAGCGTATAAGTGGTCTGTTTGTAAACACATATTTGTTGCAAAAATGGGGATGTGGTGATAAAGTGATTAATTGTGAATACAAAGGCGGGAAACCGCCCCAAAAAGGTATGGAGGCTTTACACATGTTTGAAAATCTGATTGAGATACTCAAGCGGGATCACCGTAAGATCGTCTACACCGAGGGTGAGGATGCCCGCATTCTGGCCAGCGCGGCCCGTCTGAAGAAGGACGGCTTTCTCACGCCCGTGCTGGTGGGCAACGCGGAGGCCGTGAAGGCCGCCGCCGCCAAGGGTGGCTTTGATATTGAGGGCCTTGAGATTATCGACCCGGAGACCTATGAGGGCTTCGGCGGTATGGTGGACAAGATGGTGGAGCTGCGTAAGGGCAAGATGTCCGCCGAGGACTGCGCCGCCGCCCTGAAAAAGAGCAACTATTTCGGTACCATGCTGGTGAAGATGGGCGTGGCGGACTGCCTGCTGGGCGGCGCCACCTATTCCACCGCCGACACCGTGCGTCCCGCCCTGCAGCTCATTAAGACCAAGCCCGGCGCTCATCTGGTCAGCTCCTGCTTCATCATGGTGCGGGGCGACGAGAGCCTGTGCATGGGCGACTGTGCCATTAACATCGACTATCAGGACGATGTGGACAAGGCGAGCGGAGCGGTGACCTTCTCCGCCGCTGACAAGCTGGCGGAGGTTGGCGTGGAGACCGCCAAGACCGCCGCCCGCTTCGGCATCGACCCCAAGGTGGCCTTCCTCAGCTATTCCACCCGCGGCAGCGGAAAGGGCGACAACGTGGATCTGGCCCGCAACGCCTGCGAGAAG
>CAZCDJ010000024.1:1995-18114 GCA_964497655.1 uncultured Oscillospiraceae bacterium
ATTCCCCAGTACGCCGTGGACGGCGAGATGCAGTTCGACGCCGCCGTGTCCCCCGTGGTGGGGCAGCTGAAGTTCCCCGGCAGCAAGGTGGCGGGCTACGCCAACACCTTCATCTTCCCGGAGATTCAGTCCGGCAACATCGGCTATAAGATCGCCCAGCGTCTGGGCGGCTTCGCGGCCTATGGCCCCATCCTGCAGGGGCTGAACGCCCCCATCAACGATCTTTCCCGGGGCTGCGACGCGGAGGAGGTCTATCAGATGTCCATTATCACCGCCGCGCTGAAGTAAGCTCGGCTGCGCCGGCATCGACCGAAACCCAACCGTAAAAAATACAGCCGGACAGTTGTCCGGCTGTATTTTACTGAGGATTTTGTTACAGGATGCCCTCCAGCAGCAGCTTCACGCCGATGCCAAGCAGCACCACGCCGCCCACGATCTCGGCGGTTTTGCCGTTCACGCCGGGGATACGGCTGCCCAGAGTGGCCCCCAGGGCGCTGATGACAAAGGTGGTGCAGCCGATCAGACCGCAGGCCGCCAGAAAGTTCATGTCCGGCGGGGTGAGGGCGAAGGATACGCCCACCGCCAGCGCGTCGATGCTGGTGGCCACGGCCATCACCAGCAGTCGGCCGTGGGACAGCCGCTCCATGCCGGAGCAGTCCTCCTGGTCGCACTTCTTCTTCAGCGCCTCAACGAGCATCTTGCCGCCGATGAAGGCCAGCAGGAAGAAGCTGATGTAGGGGGCGTAGGCGTTTACATAGCCGCTCACCGTGCTGCCCAGCACATAGCCGATGACGGGCATCAGGAACTGGAAGCCGCCGAAGTAGAGGCCCATAAGCACCGCGTGCTTCCAGCGGAAATTTTTCAGGGTCAGGCCGTTTGTCACGGAAACCGCGAATGCATCCATTGACAGACCGACGCCGATGAGTAAAATAGATAGCATATTACACTCCGGAGTGATGGATTTTGGAACATGAAAAGTATATGCGCGCCGCGCTGTCCTTAGCCGAGGAGGCGGGGCGACGGGGCGAGGTGCCGGTGGGCTGCGTGGTGACGGACGAGAGCGGCGCGGTGATCGGCAGCGGCCGCAACCGCCGGGAGGAGGGGCCGGATGCCTGCGCCCACGCGGAGGTGGAGGCCATCCGCATGGCCTGCGCTGCCCGGGGGAGCTGGAATCTCAGCGGCTGCGCCCTGTTTGTCACGCTGGAGCCCTGCCCCATGTGCGCGGGCGCGGTCATCAATTCCCGGATCTCCACGGTGGTCTACGGCGCGAAGGAGCAGTACAGCGGCTCCTGCGGCAGCGTGCTCAATTTGTTTGAGGAGCGCTATGGGCATCGGCCCGCCGTGTACGGCGGCGTGCTGGGGGAGGAGTGCCGAAGGCTGCTGTCGGACTTTTTCAGAGACCTGAGATAAGTCGTATCAAGTTGTCCCGGTCAGGCGTTGCCTGACCGGGACATTTTTCATGTGCTTACTTAACCTTCCCGTCCCCGTTAAAGAGGGGCAGGGGGGCCAGGGTGATGATGTCGGGGCGCTTCTGCGCGTCCCCCTCCGCCAGCACCGCCATTTTGCCAGCAATGATGCCGCCGGCCTTGGTCACCAGCTCCTCCATGGCGTGCAGGCTCTCGCCGGTGGAGATCACGTCGTCGATGATGAGCATCCGCTTGCCCCGAATCAGCTCCGCGTCGGCGGTGTCGATCACAAGCTGCTGAATGTGCATGGTGGTGATGCTGCGTACCTCCACCTCAAAGGTGCCGCTCATGTAGGCCTTCGCGCCCTTGCGGGCCAGGAAGTACTTGGCGGCGCCGCTCTGCCGGGCCATTTCGTACAGCAGGGGGATGGCTTTTGCCTCGGGTGCAATCAGATAATCGTATTCCGGGGCGCGCCTGAGCAGCTCTCTGGCGCAGTGGACGGTAAGCTCCACATCGCCGAACATGACGAACGCGCCGATGTACAGGTCGGGGCCGACCTTGCAAAGAGGAAGGTCGCGCTTCAGACCGGCGATATCCATCTGGTATGTCATACAGGGGTTCCTCCTAAAAAACGTTCTGGTTTGCCAAAAACAAACACACCAATTATACAGGAATGGCGGATAAAATCAAGTGCAATCGCAAAAGCGCGTGTGACAATTTCTTCACAAGGCATGAAAGTGCACAAAGCGGAATGGATATAATAGGAGGTTTTATTAATTTTATTACATAAAACTGTTAAAGTGCCGTTCATTGAAAGTTCACACTTGCAAAGAAGTCGTTAATAGTGTACATTATTTTTATCAGGATTGTTTTCCTGGCGCGGACGGGAGTTCTTGAGAGGAACGCTCCCGACGGACAATTTTATATGGAGGGAACTATATGGAACAAAACAAACGTGGCTCCTGGGGCAGTAACTTCGGCTTTCTGATGGCGGCCGTCGGCTCCGCCGTGGGTCTGGGCAACATCTGGGGCTTCCCCTACAAGATGGGCAAGAACGGCGGCTTCGCATTCCTGCTGGTCTATCTCGTTCTGGTGGTTCTGGTCGGTGTGGTGGTCATGCTTGGTGAGCTGGCCCTGGGCCGCAAAACCGGAAAGGGCGCTGTGGGCGCCTACGCAGCCTTCGCGAAAAAGCACAAGTGGGTCGGCATGATGGGCGTGGTCTCCGGCTTCCTGATCCTGTCGTTTTACAGTGTGCTGGGCGGCATGGTCATGCGCTATATGTTCGGCTTCCTGCTGCAGCTTCTGGGACTGGACGGCTTTGCTGCTCAGGGCACCGGTTTCTTCGGCTTCCTGCTGTACGATTATGGCGGAATGCTGTTCTTCTACGCGGTGTTCATGATTATTAACATCATCATCGTCATGGGCGGCATTGAGAAGGGCATTGAGAGCTTTTCCAAGATTGCGATGCCCGCGCTGTTCTTCATTCTGCTGTTCGTCATCATCTATGTGGCGTTCCAGCCCGGCGCTGCCGCCGGCTACGCCTTCATGTTCAAGCCGGACCTCTCGGCCTTCCAGGGGGGCAACTTCCTGACGGTGCTGAAAACCGCCGCCGGACAGATGTTCTTCTCTCTGTCCCTTGGCATGGGCTGCATGATCACCTACGGCTCCTACCTGAACAAGAAGGAGAATCTGCAGCGCAACTCCATCATCATCCCCGTGGCGGACACTCTGATCGCCATTATGGCCGGCATGGCCGTTATGCCCGCCTGCGCCGCCTTCGGCGTGGACTTCGGCAAGGGCCCCGGACTGGTGTTCGTCTCCATGCAGCAGGTGTTCATCAACATGGGCTCCTTCGGTAACTTCGTGGGCTTTATGTTCTACTTCCTGGTGTTCATCGCCGCCATCACCTCCTCCATCTCTCTGCTTGAGGTGGTCACCGCCTACCAGATCGACAAGAACATAGACAAGGGCAAGGAGCCTCAGCGCAAGAAGGTCACCTGCCTGTACGCGCTGGTCATCTTCGTGGTGGGCCTGCCCGTGGCGCTGGACGCGCTGGGCAGCACCGGCGCCGTCATCAAGGCACCCTTCGAGCTGCTGGGATTTGAGCTGGGCGGCGCGGGCTACGCCATGTGGAACGACTGCTGGCTGGATATCTACGACATGGTGTCCGAGGGCATTCTGATGCCGCTGGGCGCGCTGGTGATGAGCTTGCTCATCGGCTGGAACTTCAAGCCCCAGACCATCATCGACGAGTGCGAGCAGTCCGGCCACAAGTTCAAGGGCCGCAAGTACTTCGAGGTCTGCTTCAAGTATGTGGTGCCCATCATCATGGTGTTCGTCCTGTTCGGACAGATCGTGGATTTCTTCGGTCTGAAGCTGTTCTAATTCGATACAGAGTTTGCGCCCGCCGGCTATGCCGGCGGGCGTTTTTTTGTCTCCGCTAAGAGGTCGTTAAGGAACAAAAATTTTGCATAAACATGAAAATATGCATAAGCTCAATTTGGCCGGAATATGCTCAAGAGAGGACAAATTTATTCACATTGCATAGAATTGCACAAAGGGGTAGGAATAAAATAGGGCAAAACATAAAATTTCGCACATAAAAACGCGAAAGAGCCGTTCATCGAAAGTTCATACTTGCAAAGGGACTTTGAATAGTGTACATTGACCTCATCAGGGATGTTTTCCTGACACGGACGGGGCATCTTGAGAGGAACGCTCTCGCCGGACAATTTAATGTGGAGGGGAAAAAATGGAACAGAACAATCGCGGTTCATGGGGAACAAACTTCGGGTTCCTTATGGCGGCCATCGGCTCGGCCATTGGGTTAGGCAATATCTGGGGCTTCCCTTACAAATGCGGAATGAACGGTGGCTTCGCATTTGTCGTGGTCTATCTTCTGCTGGTGGTGTTCATTGGGTTCGTGGTCATGCTGGGTGAGCTGGTCATTGGACGAAAGACAGGACTTGGAGTGGTGGGCGCTTATACGGCGCTGTCCAAGAAGTACAAATGGGTGGGCTACATGGGCGTGGCCTCCGGCTTCATCATTCTGGGCTTCTACAACGTGTTGGGCGGCATCGTGTGCCGCTATTGCTTCGGCTTCCTGATGCAGATGTTTGGAGCGGACGGTTTCTCCGGACAGGGCCTGGAGTTCTGGGCGTTCATCCGTTCCAATCCCAGCGAGATGCTGCTTGGCTATCTGGCGTTCACAATCATCAACATGGTCATCGTCATGGGCGGAATTCAGAGCGGAATTGAGAAATTCACCACGATCGCCATGCCCGCGCTGTTTGCCATCCTCATTGGACTTATCATTTATGTGGCCTGCCAGCCCGGGGCTGTGGAGGGCTACAAGTTCATGTGGGCTCCCAACCTTGAGCCTCTCAAGACCAACTTCCTGGGCGTCATCAAAACCGCTGCCGGGCAGATGTTCTTCTCGCTCTCCCTGGGCATGGGGGCTATGATCACCTATGGCTCCTACCTGAGCAAGAAGGAAAATCTGCAAAAGAACTCCATGCTGATCCCCATCGCGGACACCTCCGCCGCGCTTCTGGCGGCCATGGTGGTGCTTCCCGCCTGCGCGGCCTTCGGCGTGGAATACAGCGCCGGCCCCGGACTGCTGTTCGTCTCCATGCAGACCGTGTTCCACAACATGGGCGGCTTTGTGGGCAACCTTGTGGGCTTCCTGTTCTACTTCCTGGTGTTCATCGCCGCCATCACCTCCTCCATCTCTCTGCTGGAGGTCTGCACTACATATGTGATCGACAAGCGTCTTGCCCAGAACAAAAAGCCGGCCCGCAAGATGGTCACGCTGGCCTTTGCCGCGGTGATTCTTGTGCTGGGTCTGCCGGTGGTGTTCGACGGCATCGGCTACGGCATTGCCAACGGCGCCTCCTTCCCCACGCCCTTTGAGCTGTTTGGGCTCAGCGAGGGAGCTTACGCCACCTGGAACGACTGCTGGCTGGATCTGTACGACCTGATTTCCGAGGGCATCCTTATGCCGCTGGGCGCCATGGTCATGAGCCTGCTGATTGGCTGGAAGCTCATGCCCAACTGGAAGAACCGGGATCGGGAGATGATTTTGGTCAAGGAGTGCGAGGAGAGCGGCCACAAGTTCTGGGGCTACTCCTTCTTCGAGCTGGGCTTCAAGTTCATCGTTCCCGTGGGCATGATCATTGTTCTCTTCGGTCAGATCAGCGACTTCTTCGGGCTGTAAGAAAGCACATACAAAACGCCCGCCGGCTTTGCCGGCGGGCGTCTCGCGTTCAATGGGGGAAAAGAGAGAGGAAAAGCTGCTATCTGAAAGCTCCCGTGGGAGGGACGGGACGTGGTGCTGGCGGTCGCAGCTTACCAGCCGTAGTTGAAGCCGAAGGGATTCTCCTGCTGCTGTTGCTGCTGACCGTCGGTCTGGGGGGTGGTGGTCTCGGTGGAGCTGGGCTGCTTCTCGTCGAAGGTGATGGTGAGGGTCAGGGTCTCGCCGCTGCGCCACACGCTCATGTCCACGGTTTCGCCGGCCTTATGGGTTTTGACGGCGGCGGACAGATCGTCCTTGGAGGTCACTTCCACACCGTCCAGCCCAGTGATGATGTCGCCCAGCTTCAGCCCGGCCTGTTCGGCGGCGGAGCCGGCGGTCACGGAGGCGATATAAGCGCCCTGGGGCATGTTGTAGTACTGGGCGGCGCTGGCGTCGATGGTCTGACTCTGAATGCCCATAAAGGCCTTGCCGGTGACATAGCCGTTGGTCATAATGTCGTTGGCGATGTCCACCGCGTCGTTGATGGGAATGGCAAAGCCGAGACCCTCCACGCTGGAGCTGCTGCTGCTTCCAAAGCCACTGGAGCTGCTGCCGTATTTGGCGGTGACAATGCCGATCACCTGACCCAGCGTGTTGTACACGGGACCGCCGGAGTTGCCGGAGTTCACCGCGGCGTCAATCTGGAACATGTTGATGCTGGTGGACTCGTCGGTGGTGATGACCCGGTCGGTGCCGGAGACGCTGCCGGTGGACATGGAGTAGGCCAGCTCACCCAGAGGATTGCCCACGGCGTACACGGTGTCGCCCACGCGCAGGGAGTCGCTGTTGCCTATGGTGACGGGGGTGAGACCCTCCGCGTCAATCTTCAGCACCGCCACGTCGTTGTCGCTGTCGAAGCCCACAATGGTGGCGGGATAGCTGGTGCCGTCGTGGAGCATCACCTGAGGCTGGTAGCCGCCGGTGTAGGCGCTGGAGACCACATGGTAGTTGGTGAGAATATAACCGTCGGCGGTGATGACAAAGCCGCTGCCGCTGACGCTGCCGGAGGTGGTCATGCCGAAGTAGTTGGTGGTGATCTCCGTCTGGATGCCCACCACCTGCTCACAGGCCATGGCGTAAATGTCCGCGCCGGAGAGTGCCGTGCCGCTGGCAAGCTGACTGGCCGAGGTGGGGGAGGGGGTCACGGTGGAGGTGGTAATCACGGGGGTATTGCCCGTGCCGGAGTCCTTCACGATGCCGCCGTACACCGCGCCGCCGGCCACGCCGCCCAAAATGGCACAGGTGAGGCACAGAGCCGCCACGCCGGCAAAGGAATGATTGCCCTTTTCCCGGGGCTTCTTTTCCTTGATGGGCTTATCCTCCGGCACGAAGTAGCGGGGGGGCGCGGTGCTGTCCGACTGGGGGGTGTAGTCCGCGTCCTTCCAGGTGGTTCTGGCGGCTTCGGGAGGAACACCGTGGGATTCGCTGCCCTCACGGGGCTCCTGAGCCGGCACGCCGGCATCCTCGCCGGTCTTGCTGTACCAGGTGTTGGGGGTGGGGTCGGGGATCTTGTTTTCGTTGTTGTTATCATCATACGGGTACATAGCCTCTGCCTCCGTTTCTTGTTTACGGGTCTATCCTAAAACAGACTTATGACATGATAATGAACAAAAACACAACATTATTTTAACGAAACGAAAGAAAATTATGAACGCGCGCGAGTTGCCCCGCGCGCGTTTTCGTTATCGTATAAGCTGCCCGATGTTATTTGCCGTGAACCGCCTCCGTGGCCGGGACAGCCCCCTCCACACCCTGGTAGAAGTCTTTAATGGGATATAGCTCCACCCCGTGGGCCAGCAGCCATTCATTGGTGCGGGTGGACTTCACCGTGGGCGTGGTGGTGAAATAGTAGCTTGCCCGTTCGCTCTGCTGATTTTCCGGGCCGGGCTCGTAGTAATTGATCTGGATGGAGGCGTTATAGACATCATTGTAGTAGCTGTCGTCGGTGATAAGCCAGATGCGGCCCAGACCGCCCTGCGCGATATCGGGCAGGATGCAGTCGTGGTAGAGCTGGGCGGCCTCCTGGGCGGTCAACTCCATGGTTTTGGTCTCCACACCGTCCTCGACAAGCACGGTGTAGTCCAGATAGGCGTAGTAGATATTCTCGGAGGTGATGTCCACGGGGGTGGCCTTGCGGCTGGCTACGGCCTCGTCGGTGTTGATGAGGCTCTGCAGCTCCAGCAGCTCACCCGTCCCGTCGCTCTGCACGGGATAGCTGCGCACGAAGGTCTCGCCGTCCGCATACTGATAGGTCAGGCTGAGCCAGGAGGAGTACTGTCCGTCCTTGGTCTCGTGATAGTCCTTGTTGTCCACGATCTCGCCGTGGATTCGGATGGCCTCGATGATGTGCTCCCGCTCGGTGAGGGTGACGCTGTCGCCGTTGGTGCTGATGGTCACGGAGGTCACGCGGCTCTCATCCGGCAGGCTGCGCTCATAGCCCCACAGGTCGAACTCGCAGGAAAAGACGAAGCCCACGGAGAGGGCGCAGGCGATGGCGAAGCCCAGCCAGTTTCGTCCGCCCCGGAATACGGAGAAGGTCTTGCCGGTGAGCATTTGGGCGACGAAGTAGCCGATGAAGCAGCCAACCAGCATACAGAGGGACAGCGCCGCCGCGCCGGTGACGCCGGTCATGTTGCCGGAGTAGATCAGGCTGTACAGAAGTGTGCCGATGCACAGGGCGCAGCCCAGTGCCATACAGTACTTGAACACCGGACGCAGCCAGCCCACGGCCACCACGTCCCCGGCGGATTCCATGCGTCTGCGCCGGTTCGAGAGCAGCGCGGCCACGGTGAACGCCACGCCCAGCACGGCGAAGGCGATCAGCAGCCCCATGCCGTTGTATACATATGAGCCGGATTCCATGACCCCGGTGCCGCCCAGGGAGTCGGCGATATACACGGTCTGAATGCCGCAATGGGCGAGCATGGCCGCGGCGGGGGACAGATAGTCCAGCGCCTGGGGCGTGGAGCCGGAGTAGCCGAACACGAACGCATTGAGCAGGTTGCTCACGATGTAGACCACCACAAAGGCGGTGAAGTTCAGCACCACGTACAGCAGCGGCAGCGCCACCAGATTGCCGGTGAGCTGGGCGCAGAAGGCGGCGA
This sequence comes from uncultured Oscillospiraceae bacterium, assembly GCA_964497655.1. Taxonomy (GTDB): domain Bacteria; phylum Bacillota; class Clostridia; order Oscillospirales; family Oscillospiraceae; genus Scatomorpha. The sequence continues at coordinate 10,800 of CAZCDJ010000024.1, forward strand.
AGCCGAAGAAGAACAGGTACATCAGCGTCACGGCTGCCAGCCAGGTAAACAGCGCCGGGACGTACACCGCGCCCAGCGCGACTTCGGTGAGCAGGGTAACAAGGAACACCAGCACGTGGATAACCAGCACGGGCAGCAGCCCGGCCAGCGTCACGGTGGTAAACACGCATTCCCGCCGCACGGGCAGCAGGGCGTAGGCGCTCACGTTCCGGTGAGAGTATAGGTAGCTGTACACGGCCATGGCTGCCACGCAGCCCATCACAAGGGTAAAGACGACGGCGATGACTCCGGCGTTTTGCAGGGGCTGCGCCCGCAGAAGATAGGTGATGCGCTGGGTGTAATCCTCACCCAGGGTAAGATAGTTGCTCAGGCTGCCGCCGAGGGTAAGGGGCATTGCCGCCAGCCAGCACAGGGCATAGGCGCACCACAGGGGCCAAAAGCGGCGGACGGTCTTGCGGAACAGCGTGGCATTAAAGAATGATGTCTTTGACCGCATAGCCGGACTCACCTCCCAGTTCGTAAATGAAGATCTCCTCAAGGGTCAGGGGCACCGCGTCCATAAAGAGGGGCTGCGTTGTGGCAAGGATGTTCTCCGTCACGTCGACTCTGCCCCGGACGATCAGGGTTTTCAGCTTGCCCTGCCCGCTCTGGTGCAGAATGTTCAAAGAGGAGGGCAGCTCCACCCCGTCGGGCAGCGCCACCTGAATCTTGACGATGTTTTCCTGCAGCTCGGTGAGGCTGCGCTCCAGCAGCAGACGCCCCTTGTCGATGATACCCACCCGGTCGCACACGTCCTCCAGCTCCCGCAGGTTGTGACTGGACACCAGCACCGTTGTGCCGTGCTCCGCCACATCCTGCATCACGATGCTCCACACCTGGCGGCGCATCACCGGGTCAAGTCCGTCCACCGGCTCGTCCAGTACCAGCACCTCGGGGCGCATGGAGATGGCCAGCCAGAAGGCGGCCTGCTTCTGCATCCCCTTGGACAGGCGGCGCATGGGCTGCTTGGGGTCAATGGGGAACACCTCCCGCAGCTTTTCAAAGCGCTGGGTGTCGAATCGGGGGCACACGCCCCGGTAGAAGCGCATCATGTCCAGCGTGGACGCCTGGGGAAAGTAGAACACGTCGTCCGGGATGCTGGCAATCCGCTCCTTCACGGCGGGGTTTTCAAATACCGGCTCCCCGCATACCAGCACCTCCCCGCTGTCCTGCCGGTAGATGCCGGTGATGTGGCGGATGATGGTGGACTTGCCTGCGCCGTTGGGTCCCACCAGACCGTACACCGCGCCCTGGGGCACGCTGAGACTCAGCCCGTCCAGCGCACGGAATCGGTCAAAGCTTTTGACTACGTTTTTCACTTCTATCATTTGTGCTCGCCTCCCCTGGTGGAAATGCGCTCCGTGAGCTCGGCGTCTGATACGCCGAGATATCGCAGCTCCGTCACCGTTTCGTCAAAGCTTTTGAAAAGAGCGGCCTTTCGCTGCTCGTCCACGCCCGCCCGCTGGCAGGCGAAGCTACCCTTGCCGGGCACGGAGCAGATGTAGCCCTCGCCCTCCAGCTCCCGGTAGGCGCGCTGGATGGTGTTGGGATTGATGGCAAGCTCGCTTGCCAGCTCCCGCACGCTGGGCAGCTTTTCCTCCGGCGGCAGCGCCCCCGATACGATCAGACGGCGAAGGGAGTCCTTCACCTGCTCGTAGATGGGCCGGGGGTCTCTGAAATTCAAAGAGATCATATTCTCACCCCAATACTGTATTATCAGTACTAATACAGTGAATATAACGCAGCGGAGCCGCTTTGTCAAGAGAAACCGCCGCCGGGTTTTCCGGCGGCGGGTTGTGGCTTACAGGTAGGGGCGGTCAATATTGATTTTCGGGTGGCAGTTGTCCCACAGGGCGTGGACGCTCTTTTCCAGCTGCGCCTTAATTTCGTCGTCCTCGTATTGCAGATCGTTGGGCACCACCGCGTCAAAGATGATGTTGGTGTGGGTGGGGCCGTCCACGATGCGGAAGTCGTGAACGGTGATACGCCCGTCGATTGCCCTTGCTGCTGCGGCGACGGCGCGGCGCATCTCGTTCACCTTGTTGTCGTCGGTGCTGATGGGGTCCATGTGGATCACGGCCATGCAGCCCAGCTTTTCCCGCAGCTCATATTCAATGGTGTCGATGGTGTCGTGCAGGGCGTAGATGTCGCCGCTGCCGGGCACCTCGGCGTGGAGGGAGATCATCACCCGACCGGGGCCGTAGTCGTGCACCACCAGATCGTGCATATTCACCACCTCGCTGTGGGACATGACGATGTTCTCAATGGACTGCACAAATTCCGGCTCGGGCGGGTTGCCCAGCAGGGGGGAGAGGGTCTCCTTGGCGGCCTTGAAGCCGCTGTAAACAATGAACAGGGAAACGGCGGCGCCGCCCCAGCCGTCCACGTTCACGCCCCACACCCGGGAGATAATCATGCAGAGCAGCACCACGGAGGTGGCGGCGCAGTCGGAGATGCTGTCCATGGCGGTGGCGGCCATGCCGGGGGAGGCCAGCTTTTTCCCCACGCTGCGGTTATAGGTGAACATATAAAACTTCACAAGAATGGAGGCGCAGAGGATCACCATGGGCAGCCAGCCGCTGTCGATGGGCACGGGGGAGAGAATCTTTGAGATGGAGTCCCGTCCCAGCTCAAAGCCCACCACCACGATGATGATGCTCACCGCCACGCCGGACAGGTACTCGATTCGTCCGTGACCAAAGGGGTGCTCGTAGTCCGCCTTGGCGGCGGCCAGCCGGAAGCCCAGCAGGGTGATGACGGAGGAGCCGGCGTCCGACAGGTTGTTGAAGGCGTCGGCGGTGATGGCGATGGAGCCGGAGAGGGCCCCGGCGGCGTACTTGCCCACGAACAGGCACAGGTTCAGAAAAATGCCCACAAGAGAGCAGAGTATCCCGTAAGCGCGGCGCACCTTCTCGTTGCCGATGTTGTCTCTATCCTTAATAAACAGGCGGGAGAGCAGTTTGATCAATGGGATCACCTCGGATTGATTTTGCAAAAGCATTAACGTTTATTGTATCATATGCGCCACAAAAGCGCCACAACAATTTGAAATCCAAACTAAAGTTAGGCAAACGTAACTGCCCCCGCCGGGGGTTCCCGCCCGGTCTCTTTTTCATCTTTTTCTTGACAATGTGCATTGCTTGTATTACTATCACTAATACAAGAAAGGGGGCGAATAGGTGCTGCTTGATCTTGATTTTTCCGGCGATACGCCGATTTATCAGCAGATACGCAACCAGATCGTGGTGGGCATCGCCTCCGGCCAGCTGAAGTGCGGCGAGAAGCTGCCCGCCATCCGGACGCTGGCGGACGAGGCCGGCGTGAACATGATGACCGTGAATAAGGCCTACGCCCTGTTGAAGCAGGAGGGCTACATCACCGCCGACCGCAGGGGCGGCACGGTGGTGGCACAGACGGCGGGGGACTCCGCCGTGCCGGAGCTGTCCCTTGCGTCAGAGCAGGCGCTGCGGGTCATCATCTCCGAGGCGAAGCTCTCCGGCATGACCCAGGAGCAGTTTCTCTCCACCTGCAAGCGCCTTGTAAGCGAAGGGGGGGACGGCGTGTGAGCGATAAATGGTTTTCCGTGATCATGGTGGTGGTGATGCTGCCGGTGATTGTCGTGATGGCCGCGCTGCTGTCCAATGAGACGAAGCCGAAAAAGAACATCATCCTTGGCGTGACGCTGCCCTTCTCCGCCCGCTACGATGACGAGGTGGAGGCGCTGTGCGCGTCCTTCCGCAAGAAGCTGTGGGGATTGACCGTGCCCTTGTGCCTGCTGTGCGCGCCCATGTTTTTCGTGCCCTGGTTCAGCGTGCAGCTCACCTGGTACATGGTCTGGATCATCATCGTAATCGTGGCGCCCTATGTGCTCTATGTGCGAACCCACCTGCGCCTGAAGGCGCTGAAGCGGCAGCGGGAATGGTATCCCCGCCGCAGCGCTCAGGTGACAACGGTTGACATAACGACGGCGACCGCGCCCCGGCGGCAACTGAGCGCCTGGTGGTTCATTCCGCCGCTGGTGGTGAGCCTTGTGCCGGTGGTGCTGGCTCTCACCGTGTATGCCGGCGAGCGGGGCATGAGCGCGTGGCTGGTTTTGGGGCTGAGCTTTGCCGCCATGGTGCTGCTCAGCTGGGTGATTTACCCCATCATCTTCCGTCTGCGTACGGACGTGGCGGGGGACGACAGCTCGGTGAACACGGCGCTCACCAACGTGCGCCGGGCGGCCTGGGGTCGGGCGTGGATTTCCATCGCCTGGTGCACCTCCCTCTGCGGGCTGGCGGCGTTTCTCACCCGCCGCAGCGAGCTGGGGCAGCTGATTGTCATCATCGTCTACACCTTTGTGCTGCTGCGGCTGTGCGTGTGGACGGAGATGGGTCTGCGCCGGGCGCAGGAGAAGCTCACGGACGTATCCAACGACGACTACATCGACGAGGACGAGCACTGGATCTGGGGCATCTTCTACAACAACCCCAACGATTTCCACCTGACGGTGAACGACCGCACAGACATGAATATGTCCTTCAATCTGGCCAAGCCCGCAGGCAAGATCATCATGGGTTTTTGCGCGCTGATCGTCGCCGCCATGCCGTTTTTTGGTGTGTGGATGATGGGTGTGGAGTTCTCCCCCCGGCGCATCGAGCTGACGGACAACGCCGTGGAGGTGGTGCACCTGACGCGGCAGTTCACCGTGGACTTCGACCAGGTGGAGCGCGCGGAGCTTTTAGCGGAGCTGCCGGATACCTACCGCACCAACGGCACGGGCATGGACGGCCTGAAGGAGGGACACTTCACCGTGGACGGATACGGCAAATGCCGCCTCTGTCTGGATCCCCGGGAAAGTCCGTTCATCGCCCTTACGGCGGGGGACGTTACCTATATTTTCAACGCGGAGACGCCGGAGGAGACCGAGGGCGTATTCAATCGGATAAGGAGTGAAAGCAATGCTTAGAATTGAACATCTTACCAAGCTTTACGGCGAAAAGAAGGCCGTGGACGACCTGAGCCTGCACATTGAGGCGGGGCAGATCTACGGCTTCATCGGCCACAACGGCGCGGGCAAGACCACCACCATCAAGGCCTGCTGCGGCATCCTGGGCTTTGAGCAGGGGGAGATTTATATTGCCGGCAAGTCCATCAAGGAGGACCCTCTGGGCTGCAAACGGGAGATGGCGTATATCCCCGACAACCCGGATCTCTATGATTTCATGTCCGGCGTGAAGTATCTGAACTTTGTGGCGGATATTTACGGCGTGCCCCAGGCCGCCCGGGAGGAGCGCATCCGCAAATACGCGGAGATGTTCGAGCTGACAAGCGACCTGGCCCAGCCCATCAGCGCCTATTCCCACGGCATGAAGCAGAAGCTGGCGGTAATCGCGGCGCTGCTCCACCAGCCCAGGCTGGTGATCATGGACGAGCCCTTCGTGGGGCTTGACCCCATCGCCACCCATAAGCTCAAGACCATTATGCGGGAGATCTGCGACATGGGCGGGGCCATCTTCTTCTCCACCCACGTTCTGGAGGTGGCGGAGAAGCTGTGCGACCGGGTGGCCATCATCAAGCAGGGCAAGCTTGTCCGCACCGGCAGCATGGAGGAGGTCAAGGGCGACGGCTCGCTGGAGCAGGTGTTCCTTGAGCTGGAGGGGGAACAATAATGGTCGGCGCACTGATCCGCTCGCGCCTGCAGGCGCTGATGGCCATGTGGTTCCGGGGCAGCAAGAGCCAGAAAAAGCGCTCCCCGGTGTTCAAAATCCTCATCGGCCTGTTCGTAATTTACATCCTTGGCTGCTTTGGCTTCATGTTCGGCGGCCTGTTCCAGTCCCTTCTGCCTTTGGCGGAGGCGGGCTACGGCTGGCTGTATTTCGCGCTGGCGGGCATCATGGCCTTTGCCCTGTGCTTCATCGGCAGCGTGTTCACCGCCCAGCAGCAGCTTTTCAGCTCCACGGATAATGATCTGCTGCTTTCCATGCCCATCCCGCCCGCCTATATTTTGGGCAGCCGTATGCTCATGCTGCTGATTCTCAACCTCGCCTTTGAGGTGCTGGTGCTGGCCCCCGTGGGCGCGGTGTGGATTGCCCGGTACGGCGCGACGCTGCGGGGCGTGGTTACCTTCCTGGTGTGCGCGCTGTTCCTCAACCTCATCTGCCTTACCTTCTCCAGCGTGCTGGGCTGGCTGCTGGCGGTGCTCACCAACCGGATGCGGAACAAGACGCTGGTGTCCACCGCATTCTCCCTGCTGTTTTTGGGCGGGTACTTCTACCTGTTTTATAACATGAACAGCTACCTGACCACGCTGGTGCAAAACGGCGCGCAGATTGCCGAGGCCGTGCATCGCTCCATCTACCCCGCCTGGGCCTTTGGCGCCGCCGTCGCGGACGGCAACCTTGCCGCCCTTCTGGGCTTCCTCGCCTGCTGTGTGCTGCCCTTTGCGCTGGTTTACATAATCTTGTCGGTCAGCTTCCTCCGGGTCACCACCATGAACCGGGGCGCGGCTAAGATCAAGTACCGGGAGCGGGCCATGAAGGTCTCCGGCGTGAACGCCGCCCTGCTGGGGCGGGAGGTGCGCCACTTCTTCTCCAACGGGATGTATGTGATGAACGCCTCTCTTGGCGGCATCTTCTGCATTGTGGGCGCGGTGGCGCTGATCATTGAGCTGGGCAAGGTGAACGCGCTGATCGCCGCCATCCCCGGGCTGTCCGGCTATCTGGGCGCGGCGCTTGCGCTTGTGCTGTGCGCCCTCAGCTCCACCCAAATCGTCTCCGCCCCCAGCGTGTCGCTGGAGGGGAGAACTCTCTGGGTGGTGCGCTCCATGCCGGTGAGCAGCTATCAGATTCTGATGGCCAAGGTGAACTGCCATCTGCTGATTTCCATTCCCCCGGTGCTGCTGGCGGGTGTGGTGGCCGCCGCGGCGCTGCGGCTGCAGCTGCTCACCGCCGTCTGCGCGATTCTGGCCCCTGTGGCGCTGAACTACTGCTGCGCGTATCTGGGGGTGGTGGTCAATCTGCATTTCCCCAAGTTCGACTTCATCAACGAGATGGCTGTGGTAAAGCAGAGTGCCAGCGTGGTGATCACCATGTTCGCCACCATGGGCATTGTGGCGCTGCCCGCCTTGCTCTACATCTTCAAGCTGAGGGAGCTGATCTCCGCCAACTCCTACCTGCTGCTGGTCACCGCCGTGCTTGTGGCGGCAAGTCTGGTGATGGACGCCTACCTGAAAAAAGGCGGCTCCCGCCGCTTGGAGGATTTCTAAAAATAGCGCTCTGCCTTTTGGCAGAGCGCT
>CAZCDJ010000025.1:0-13079 GCA_964497655.1 uncultured Oscillospiraceae bacterium
TTGGTGCCGCCCTGCTCGATGTGGGTGTCAAAGCCCTGGGGCATGGCCATAATGAAGTCGTAGGCCTGGGCGTTTTTCGCGGCGGCGATCATCTCCTCCTCGGTGGCGTCGGGTTTGCCCCACAGAAGGTTTTCCCGCACCGTGCCGCTGTGCAGCACGTTATTTTGCAGCACCATGCCGATGCGCGCCCGCAGCGCCTCCAGCGGCCAGTCCCGCACGTCCCTGCCGTCCACCAGCACCCCGCCGCCGGTCACGTCGTAAAAGCGGGGAATCAGGTTAATTAGCGTGGATTTGCCGGTGCCTGTGCCGCCGATCAGGCCCACAAACTGCCCCGGCTCTATGGTCAGATCAATGTCCCGCAGCACATCGTCGCCGGTGCCGGAGCGGTACTTGAAGTTCACGCCCCGGAATTCCACCCGTCCGCTGCGCTCCGGCAGGGGCGTGCTGTCGCAGCCCGGTCTGTCGGCGATGTCCGGCTCCGCGTCCAGCACCTCCACCACACGCTTGGCGCAGGCGCCGGCACGGGTGAGCTGCAGCAGGCACATGGCCACCATCAGCACGCTCATCAGCACCTGTGCGATGTAGGAGAAGAAGGAATACAGCTCGCCGGTGAGCATCACGCCGCCGGCCACAAATTTCCCGCCGAACCACATGACGCCCAGAATCGCGGCGTACATACTGAGCATCATGATGGGGCTCATGAGGATAATCCGCATGGAGGCGGCAAGGCTGGCGTCCCGCAGCTCGTCGTTGGACTTTTTGAACCGTTCGCGCTCGTATTTTTCCCGCACAAAGCTTTTGATGACCCGCACCGCCACCAGATCCTCCTGCACGTTGTCGTTCAGGGCGTCGATCTTCTGCTGCATGGCGGTAAACAGCTTGCGGGCCGCCTTCATCAGAAAATAAATGGCGGTGGACATCAGGGGGATGACCGCCGCGATTACCAGCGTCAGCCTTGCGTTCAGGGCAAGGCAAACCACCAGCGCGCTCACCAGCTGCACCGGTGCGCGCACCAGCATCCGCAGACCCAGCATCACGCTCATCTGGATGGTGCTCACGTCGTTCGTCAGCCGTGTGATGAGGGAGGCGGAGGAAAAACGGTCGATGTCCGCGAAGGAGAAGCTTTGGATTTGGGCAAACATGGCCCCTCTCAGGTTCCGACCGAAGCCCTGCCCCGCCCGGGCGGCACTTTTTGCCGCGCCGATGCCGGTGAGCAGGCTGATGGCGGAGAGCGCGGCCATGATGGCGCCGGCCTTCCAGATGTAGCTCATGCCCCCGTCGCCGTTCAGGCCAATGTCAATGATATTGGCCATGTAGAGGGGCAAAAACAGCTCGCACACCGCCTCAATCACAATGAGCAGGGGGGAGAGGATCGCGTCCTTCTCAAAGCCTTTGATATAGGGAAACAGTTTTTTTATCATTGCTCATCGCCTCCGTCAGCGGTGTATGTGGCGCGAAGATTGGAAATCATCCGCGCGAAGAAGCCGTCCAGCGTGTCCAGCTCCTCGGGGGAAAAGCCCTCGTACATGGTGTGGTCCACGTTGTCGAAGGCCATGCGGCATTTTTTGGCCGCGTCCCGGCCGGTGTCGGTGATTTCAATGCGCTTGCGGCGCTGGTCGCTCTCGCTGACCACCCGCCGGATGCAGCCCTGCTTCTCCAGGGACTTCAGCGACGCGGTGACGGTGGCGGGGGAGACGCCCAGCCGCTGGGAGATCTCCCGCTGGGCGTCGTAGGCGCCGTCGCCGTCTCGCTCCAGCATGAACAGGATAAACGGCTGACCGAATTCCCGCACGCCAAAGCGGCTCAGCGCCGCGTCCACCGCGCTGCGGTGCGCGTGATGCAACGCGCGGAAGCGCCACGCGGGCGAGTCCTGGGTCATGTTGCAGCAATTCGTCATGAGTACCTCCAAAAATAGTTTGCATACGAATGGTTAGCGTGCGAAACAAATACGAATGATACAGCGCCCATGCTGCATTGTCAACACGGGCGCTGTGAATTATCTGTGAATTCTCAGTCTTTTTTCAGGTCAAATTTCAGGTCGCAGTTCAGGGCGCGGAGGGCGGCGCGCATCCGGGGCAGATCCACGTTGTAGGTGGCGGTACGCAGCTCGTCGTCGGGCATGAAGCGGTAATAGGTGCGGCAGAAGGCCTCAAAGTTGGACTTGGTGCGGGGGCCCAGCTTGGTGGCATATACGATGACGCCCAGCAGTACGCCGCCCCAGAAGGAGAGCATCAGATACAGCGGGCAGAAATAGATGATGACAAAGGAGAGTCCGGCACAGAGCGCCAGCCACACCAGCACGGAGATGGTGTTCAGGTTGCGGGCGGGCTTGGCGGCGAAAATCGTCTCGCCGGCGTCGCCGAATTTCTTGATGAGCGGATAGCCCACGGTGAAATCGTAAATCAGCTGACGCAGGCATATGTAGAAGAAGAACCAGCCTGCCACGAAGATAAGCGCTGCGTACATGATCTTAGCATCCATGGGATGACCTCCGGTAATTCAATAATGTGGTAAATAGTTTAGCACCTTTTTGTCGAAGTTGCAAGAGCGTCATAACAGAGCTTTGCGGCGAATAGATTGTCCACATGAAGGAATGGGATGGATTTACCTCGGCCGCGGCGCTGCTGCCGCCGCCGATGCGGGAGAGAGCCATGGCTCTGGGCGCGGACAAGCGCGCCCGGGCGGAGGAGCTGCGCCTGCGGGTGGGGAGACCCGCGTCGGTGCTGCTGCCGGAGGGGGAGCTGCCCTTCGCCCCCGCCGTCACTGCCCGGGAGCTGGACACGGTGCTGGAGACAGCCACCCGCGCCAGCGCCCACACGGCTCTCACCTCGGTGGCCTCGGGCTATGTGACCGTGCGGGGCGGCTGCCGGGTGGGACTGTGCGGCGAGGCGGCGGTGAGCTGCGGGGAGGTGCAGTCCCTGCGTCGCCTGTCCTCCCTGAGCATCCGGGTGGCCCGGGAGGCCACGGGCTGCGCCGACGGGGTGTGGCCCTATCTCACCCGGGGCGGCTTTCGGGATACGCTGCTGCTCTCCCCGCCGGGAGGCGGCAAGACCACTCTGCTGCGGGAGCTGTGCCGGCTGCTCTCCGACGGGGGGACGCGGGTTTCCCTCATCGACGAGCGGGGCGAGGTGGCGGCGGTGTGGGAGGGGGAGCCGCTGTTCGACGTGGGGGCGCGCACCGATGTGATGACCGGCGCGCCCAAGCGGGCCGCCGCGCTGATGCTGCTGCGGGCCATGTCCCCCCAGGTGCTTGCCATGGACGAGATCACCTCGCCGGAGGATGTGGAGGTGGCCGCGCTGGCTGCCGGCTGCGGCGTGCTTCTGTTGGCCACGGCCCACGCCCGCAGCGTGGACGAGCTGCGCGTCCGTCCGCTGTACCGCTCGCTGCTGGAGCTGGGAGTTTTTCGCCGGGCCGTGGTAATAGGGCGCGGCGGTACGCAAAGGGAATACGAAACGGAGGATCTGTAAGATGTACAAAATTGTCGGAGCTGTGATGGTCATTACCGCCTGTGCCCTGTGGGGCTCACTGAAGGGAGGCGAGCTGCGCGCCCACGACGCGCTGCTGCGCGCCCTCATCTCCGCGCTGGAGACCGTGCGGGCGGAGATCACCGGGCGGCTGACGCCCATGCCGGAGATTGCGGAGAAGCTGGCACGGACAGGCCCCGGGGAGACAAGGCGTTTTTTTGCCCTGCTGGAGCGGCGTCTGGGGGAGCTGGGGGAGCGGGAGTTCAGCGAGCTTTGGAGCGAATGCGTGGACTCGCTGTACCTGCCCGGCGATGAGGCGCGGACGCTGGGGGAGCTGGGCCGCAGTCTGGGGCGCTACGGCCCGGCGGAGCAGAACGCGGCTCTGGTGCTGTGTATGGACGCGCTCTCGGCGGCGGAGCGGGAGGCCCGGTCGGCGGCGGTGAGCGGCAGTCGGATGTGGACGGGCGTCAGTCTGGCGGCGGGGCTGCTTCTGGCTGTCATGCTGGTTTGAGGGAGGAAGAAAATGAACGTAGACCTCATTTTTAAGGTGGCCGCCGTGGGGATTTTGGCGGCGGTGCTGAACATTCTCCTCACCCGCTCCGGTCGGGAGGAGCAGGCGCTGATGGTCACCATCACCAGTCTTGTGATTGTGCTGGTGCTGGTGGTGCAGGAGATCAGCGACCTGTTCAATCTCATCAAGACCCTGTTCTCCTTTTAGCCATGGAGACTGCGATCAAAGCCGCGGCGGCGGGCGTGGCGGCGGTTCTTGCCGCGCTGCTGATAAAAAAACACAACCCGGAGATGTCCGTTGCCGTGTATCTCGCCGCCTGTGGCGTTATCTTACTGGTGGCGCTGGGGGCGGGCAAAACGCTGGTGCAGGTGGTGGAGCGGGCCCGCAAGCTCTCCGGGCTCTCCGGCGCGGTGCTGCTGCCGGTGATGAAGTGCGTGGGCATCGGCATCATCGCCCGGCTGGGGGCGGATGTCTGCCGGGACGCGGGCAGCGCCTCGGTGGCAGACGGCGTGGAGCTGGCGGGAGCCTTCGCGGCGCTTCTCTCCGCCCTGCCCCTCCTCAGCGCGCTGCTGACCATGCTGGAGGAGCTGGCATGAAAAAATGGATCGCGCTGCTCTTTGCGGTCACGGTGCTGTTGACTCCCTGTCTGGCTGCGGAGCTTGCGGGGCAGGCGGAGGACTACGGCGGGGCGCGGGTGGAGGAGGCTCTGCCGGACAGCGCCAGAGATATTCTGGGGGACGCGGGGGTGTCCGACACGCTGGACACGCCGGGGTTTCTGGCACGCATCTGGGAGGTCGCCCGGGAGAGACTGGGGGAGATTCTCACCCGGGGCGCGCGGAGTGCCGTGTCCATCGTGGCCATCGCGCTGCTGTGCGGACTGGCCTCCGCCGTGGCGGAGGGGGAGGCGCCCCGCTATGTGCTGCTGGGGGGCGTGCTGGCGGTGGCGGTGGTGGCCGCCGGCGACGCGGGCGTGTTCCTCACCGGCGGGCAGACCGCGCTGCAGGAGATTTCGGACTTCTCCCATGCGCTGCTGCCCTGCATGACGGCGGCAGCGGCGGCGGGGGGAGCCGTCACCTCCGCAGCCGCCAAATACGCGGCCACCGCGCTCTTTATGGATATTTTCATCACCGCCGCCCAGGGTCTGGTGCTGCCTCTCATCTACGCCTATATCGCCTCCGCCGTGGCTGCCGCGGCCATGGAGAGCCCGGCGCTGGAGAGTGCGGCGTCCCTGCTTAAATGGTTGTGCACCACCGCTATGACCCTTCTGGTCACCGCCTTCACCCTGTATCTCACTCTCACCGGAGTGGTCACGGGCAGCGCCGACGCGCTCACCGCCAAGGCCGCAAAGACCGCGCTGGGCGCGGCGCTGCCGGTGGTGGGCGGCATCATGTCGGACGCGGCCTCCGCCGTGGTGGCGGGAGCGGGCATGGTGCGGGGCGCGGTGGGGGTGTTCGGGCTTGCGGCCACCCTCTGCATCTGCCTTGTGCCCTTCCTGCGGCTGGGGGTGCAGTATCTGCTGTATAAGGCTGCGGCGGCTCTCTCCGGCGCGTTCGCGGAAAAGCGGCTGGGCAGCCTGATCGGCTCGCTGGGCAGCGCCTTCGGCATGATGTTGGGCATGGTGGGCAGCGGGGCGCTGATGTTGTTTTTCTCCATCCTCTCTCTCATAAAGGCGGTGAATGTATGAGCGCTCTGCGCTCCTGGCTTCTGACCCTCTCCGGCGCGGCGGCGCTGTGTATGCTGGCGCTGACTCTGTGCCCGGAGGGGCGGGTGCGCCGGGTGCTGCGGCTCATCTGCGGCGCGGTGATGGCCATCGCGCTGCTGTCGCCGGTGAAGGACTTTGACATGGACGCCTACGCAGCTTCCCTGACCCGCTACCGGGAGGAGGCAGCCATGGCTGCGGGGGCCGGACAGGAAACCGGGGACAGACTGGATCGAACAATCATAGAGCGGGAATGCGCGGCATATATATTGGACAAAGCGGACGCGCTGGGCATCCAAAATGCCGCCGCCACCGTCCGCGCCGTATGGAGCGACGGCTGCTGGTGTCCCCACGAGGCCGCCGTCACCGCCGCCGCCACCGGGGAGCAGCGCGCGTCCCTCACGGCGTACATAGAGGGGGAGCTGGGCATACCGGCGGCGCGGATCAGCTGGAAGGAGGGGTGAGGTGGACGAAAGAATCAAAAAGCTGAGCAAGTATAAATACCTTTTGCTGGTGCTGGTTGTGGGCGTCGTGCTGCTTCTGCTGCCCGGACGGAGCGCCGCCGCGGATGGGTCCGGCGCCTCCTCCTCCGCCAGCCAGCGGGAGAATCGGCTGGAGGAGGTGCTGTGCCGGATTGACGGCGCGGGGCGCGTCAGCGTGCTGTGCTCGGAAACGGGCGTGGCGGTGGTGTGCGAGGGGGCGGAGAGCGCGGCGGTGCGACTGGCGGTGACTCAGGCGGTGGAGCGGTACACAGGCTGCGGCAGCGACAGGATAACAGTCTTGAAAATGAAAACGGAGGCAGGAAATTGAAAAAGTCGAAACGGAACATCATTCTCGCGGCGGTGCTGCTGCTGGTGTGCGCGGCGGTGTATCTGAACTGGTCCTTCAATGACCGCTGGGGCAAGGCGGACAACGCCATGGTGGAGGCGGAGGACGAGAATATGGCGGAGGCGGCGGGGGAATCCCAGGGAGACGCCGACCAGGCCACGGAGGTGTCCGAGTACTTCTCCGAGGCGCGGCTCACCCGCCAGACCTCCCGGGATCAGGCGCTGAGCCTTTTGCAGACGGCGGCGGGCAGTGAGAGCGCGTCCCAGGAGACCATCGACGCTGCCATGGACGCCATCGCCGCCATGCCCACTGGAGCATGCAGGAGACCCAGGTGGAAAATCTGCTGATTGCCAAGGACTTTGCCGACTGCGTGGTGTATATGTCCTCCGAGGGCGTCACCGTGGCGGTGCCCGCGCCGGTGGAGGGACTTACCGAGGCGCAGGTGGCCCAGATCACGGACACCATCACCGCCGAGACGGATTATGAGGCGGCCCAGATTAAGGTGATCCCCATTAAGAACGGAGTCGTAACGCAGACGACCGTGCCCGGCACGTCGCCCACCGTCTCCGATTGACCTTGCGGCGGAAACATGGTTTCCGCCGCTTTTTTTAGCTTTATTTTCCCGCCGGACCATGCTATAATATCTTGATACATTGCTCCCGCCGTATAATCGGGGAGCGAAGCGATTAGCATATGGATTAAGAAGCGACCGAAGGAGGTCACAGATTTGACTGAGAATTACATCACCTGTCAGGAAGATAAGGGCACCATCAACGTGTCTGAGGACGTGATGGTGGCTATGGTGCGCGCCACCATAAACGAGATTGACGGCGTTGCCGCCCTCACCAACAACGCGGGCGCGGAGCTGGCGGAGCTGCTGGGCATCAAGTCCGTCACTAAGGGCGTGAAGGTTCAGTTTGTGGACGGCGTTGTGGTGGTGGATACCATCATCATGGTGCGCTACGGGGCCAATGTGGTCAGCGTGGCGAAGCAGGTGCAGGAGTCCGTCAGCGCGGCTGTGGAATCCATGACCGGAATGGGCACGCCCCGTGTCAACGTCCACGTCTCCGGCGTGGCCTTCGACAAATGACCAGAACAGCAGCGAGAGAGATAGCGGTCCGTCTCATTTATGCCCAGTCCCTGACTGGCGCCGGGACCGATGAGCTGCTGGAAAATTTCTTTGAGGGCGAGCACTATGAAACCCTCACGGACGAGGACAAGCTCTTTGCCCAGAAGATTGACGGCGCGCAGAAGGACTATATCTCCGTTCTGGTGCGCCGCGTGAACGAGCACAGCCAGGAGCTGGACGACTATCTGCTGAAATACGCCTCAGGCTGGAAGCCGGAGCGCATTTCCAAGACCGCCCGGGCCGCCCTGCGCTGCGCCATGTGCGAGATTCTCTATCTGAACGACGCGCCGGTGCGTGCCGCCATCAATGAGGCGGTGGAGCTGGTGAAAAGCTATGACGACCAGGAGACCGTTTCCTTTGTGAACGGTGTGCTGGGCGGCTTCATGCGCGGCGAGATGGGGGAGAGCGTCCCTGTCGAAGCGGAGGAAGTCCCCGTTGAAGCGGAGGAAGTCCCCGTCGAAGCGGCGGAGACCCCTGAAGGCGACGCGTAAATGAACGAACAGGTTCTCTCCGTAACGGAGCTCAACAATCGAATTAAGGCTCTGCTGGACGCGGACCCCATGCTGGGGAACGTGTGCGTGCGGGGCGAGCTGTCCAACTATAAGATTTACCCCTCCGGACATCACTACTTCACGCTGAAGGACGCGGAGAGCTCTCTGCGCTGTGTGATGTTCAAGGGCAGCGCCTCCAAGCTGCGCTACACGCCCCAAAGCGGCATGGGTGTCACCGCCTGCGGCAGAGTGACGGTCTACCCCCGGGACGGGGGCTACCAGCTCTACTGCGACGCGCTCATCCCCGAGGGGGCGGGCGACCTGCAGGTGGCCTTCGAGCAGCTGAAGGAGAAGCTCTCCCGGGAGGGGCTCTTTGACGCGGCCCACAAGAAGCCGCTGCCCCGCTTCCCCAAGCGTATCGCGGTGATCACCTCCTCCGCCGGCGCCGCCGTGCACGACATCATCCGCGTGCTGGGCGCCCGCTGGCCGGATGCAAAGGTGCTGCTGCTGCCCGTGCGGGTGCAGGGGACGGAGGCGCCGCCGGAGATCGCCGGCGCGCTGCGCTATGCCAACAAATACGCTGTGGCCGACCTGATCATCACCGGACGGGGCGGCGGCAGCATGGAGGATCTTTGGGCCTTCAACGACGAGCGTGTGGCCCGTGCCATCTACGAGAGCCAGATTCCCGTGATCTCCGCCGTGGGGCATGAGCCGGACGTGACCATCGCCGACTATGTGGCCGATCTTCGCGCCGCCACCCCCTCCAACGCGGCGGAGCTGGCAGTGCCTGACCAGAGCGACATCCGGGACGGGCTTTCCGGCGCGGACGTGCGGCTCTCTCAGGCGGTACGCAAGCAGCTGACCCAATATCGCTCCACCTTGCGCGATCTGTCCTCCCGCCGCGTGCTGCTCTCGCCCACCGGTTTTATTGACCAGCGGCGCATGGAGCTGGACGGGGTGCGTACGCGGCTGGCCGCCGCGGCGGACGGCACGGTCACCAGGCGCCGGGCGGAATACATACGCCTGTGCTCCAAGCTGGACGCGCTCAGTCCCCTGAAGGTGCTGGGCCGGGGCTATGCCATTGCCCTGACGGCAGAGGGCGCGGCCCTCCGGGACAGCGGCAGCGTGGATGTGGGCGACCAGGTGGAGCTGCGTCTGGAAAAGGGCGCGCTTGCTTGCCGGGTGGAAGAAAAACGATAAGCCCCTTTGGGGACGGAGGTAACGGTATGGCCGAAAAAGCAAAGACCTTTGAGCAGTCCATGTCCCGTCTGGGCGAGATTGTGACGGCGCTGGAAAAGGGGGATGCGCCCCTGAACCAGTCGCTGAAGCTGTTCGAGGAGGGGGCCGCGCTGGTCTCCGCCTGCCAGAAGCAGCTGGACGAGGCGGAGCAGAAGGTGGTTAAGCTGCGGAAGGGCGCGGACGGTGCGCCGGAGGAGCTGCCCTTTGAGGACTGATATGACCTTTGACCAGCGGTACGCCGACTATAAGGCGATGATTGAGCCGGCGCTGGGGGCGTATTTCCCCGCGAACCGGGGCTTCCCCTTTGACGGGCTGCTCTCCGCCATGGATTACAGCCTGATGGCCGGGGGCAAACGCATTCGCCCGGTGCTGGTGCTGGAGCTGTGCCGGGTCTGCGGCGGGGATGTGAGCGCCGCGCTGCCCGTGGCCTGCGCCGTGGAGATGCTGCACACCTATTCGCTCATCCACGACGATCTGCCCTGCATGGATAACGACGAGCTGCGCCGGGGCAAGCCCACCTGCCATAAGGTGTACGGCGAGTGCACGGCCACGCTGGCGGGGGACGCGCTGCAGGCCGAGGCCTTCGGCACCATCGCCCGCTGCGCGCTGCCCCCGGAGCGCCGGGCCGGATGTCTGGAGCTTTTGGCGGGCGCCGCCGGGGTGGACGGCATCTGCGGCGGACAGTATATGGATATGGTCTGGGAGGGGCGCACCCTCACCGAGAGCGAGCTGAGCGATCTGCAGGCCCGCAAGACCGGCAGCTTGCTGAGCGCGGCCTGCGCCATGGGCGCGGCGGCTGCGGGGGCGGGGGAGGATAAGATCGACCTGGCCCTGCAATACGGCGCGTATCTGGGCGCGGCGTTCCAGATTCGGGACGATATGCTGGATGTGCTCTCCACCGTGGAGGAGCTGGGCAAGCCCATTGGCAGCGACGCCCAGGAGAAGAAAACCACCTTTATGTCCCTGTATGGGACGGAGCAGTGCCAGCGGATGGTGGAAACGCTCACCGCCGCCGCCAAGCAGGTGGCCGCTTCTCTGGGGGACGGCGCGTTCCTCGGTCAGCTTGCGGATACCCTCTCCGGCAGAAAAAACTAAGGGAGCTCTGATCAAATCCACGCGCACGCCTTGCCGGCGGCTTTTCCGCCCGGGCTGCGTTAAAAACCCTTGAAATACGTCAGTATTCCTGCGGATTTTTGCCTTGCCGGACGAAAAATCCGCTCGCCAATTCGCACACGCTGATTGAATCAGAGCTTCCCTAACAGAATATTCATTTATTTATGAATAAAGTGAAAAAAGCACCGGCAATCTATTGAAATGCCCGGTGCTTTTTGTTATCCTTACTGGGAATACGGAAAATCGAGGAAATAAATTTGAGCATACTGGAAACCCTTGACTCCAATTTCGATCTGCGCGCCGTGCCGGAGGAGCTTCTCCCCAAGCTGTGCTGCGAGATTCGGGAATTATTGATAGACAGCCTGTCCCGCACCGGCGGGCATCTGGCGTCCAATCTGGGCGCGGTGGAGCTGACCGTGGCGCTGCACCGAGTCTACGATCCCATGCGCGACCGCATCGTGTTCGATGTGGGACACCAATGCTATACCCATAAGCTGCTCACCGGGCGGCGGGAGCGGTTTTCCACCCTGCGGCAGTACGGCGGCATCTCCGGCTTCCCCAAGCCGGAGGAGAGTGAGGCGGACGCGTTCATCGCCGGTCACGCGTCCAACAGCGTCAGCGTGGCGCTGGGCATGGCAAAGGCCCGCACCGCTCTGGGGGAGCACTACGACGTGGTTGCCGTCATCGGCGACGGGGCGCTTACCGGCGGCCTCGCCTACGAGGGGCTGTGCGGCGCGGGTCAGTCCGGTGAGCCCATGGTGGTGGTGCTCAACGACAACGCCATGTCCATCGACCACAACGTGGGCGGCATGGCAAAGCTCCTCAGCGAGCTGCGGGTGAAGCCCGGGTATTTTGAGTTTAAGCGCCGCTACCGTGCGGTGGTGGGCAAAGTACCCCGGCTGTACAGCTTCCTCCACGAGGTGAAGGAGGGCATCAAGGATAGCATCCTGCCGGACAATATGTTCGACTGTATGGGCTTCTACTATCTGGGCCCGGTGGACGGGCATAACGTGCCAGAGCTGGAGGCGGCGCTGCGCTGGGCGCGGGAAATGCGGATCCCCGTGCTGCTCCACGTGATCACCCGGAAGGGAAAGGGTTATCCCTGGGCGGAGAAGCAGCCGGAGAAATACCACGGCGTGGGGAGCTTCGACCCGGCCACCGGAGTGCTGCGCGAGGGGGGACGCACCTACTCGGACGTGTTCGGCACTGCCATGTGCGAGCTGGCGGAGGACGACGGACGGGTGCGGGCGGTGACCGCCGCCATGTGCGACGGCACGGGGCTTGCGGAGTTCGCTCAAAAATACCCCCAGCGCTTTTCGGACGCGGGCATCGCCGAGGGCCATGCCGTTGCCATGAGCGCGGGCATGGCCAAGCAGGGGCTCATCCCCGTGGCCGCCATCTATTCCAGCTTTTTGCAGCGGGGCTACGATATGCTGATTCACGATACGGCGCTTCAGGGCTTGCATCTGGTGCTGGGCGTGGATCGCGCCGGGCTGGTGGGGGCGGACGGCCCCACCCATCACGGGGCTTTTGACGTGGCCTATCTGCGCAGCGTGCCGGGCATGACCATCTACGCACCCGCTTCCTTCGCGGAGACGCGGCTCTATCTGCGCCGGGCCGTTTTGGAGGAGACCGGGCCCGTGGCGGTGCGCTATCCCCGGGGCGGAGAGGGCAGCTACCGTGGCTGCGAGACGGAGCCCACCTCCCTGGTGCGGGGCGGCGGCGACCTGACGCTGGTCACCTATGGGGCTACCCTGAGCGCCGCGCTGGAGTGCGCGGAGATTCTTGAAAAGTCCGGCGTGTCCGCGGAGGTGGTGAAGATTTCCCGCCTGGCTCCGCTGGACGCCGCGCCCATTTTGGATTCCGTGGCAAGGACGGGACGGGTGCTGATCGCCGAGGAGGTCTGCGCCGCCGGCGGCATGGGGGAGCAGGTGCTCTCGCTGCTGGGAGGGAGAGTGCTGTTCCGCTCCCGCACCGTCAATCTGGGTGAGGGCTTTCAGCCCCAGGGCAGCGCAAAGCAGCTTCGCGCGCTGGTGGGACTGGACGCGGAGAGCCTTGCCCGCAGCGCAAAGGAGCTTATGAATGAGTAAGATAAGACTGGATCAGCGGGTGTTCGACCTGGGACTGTGCGAGAGCCGGGAGCGGGCCAAGACCACCATCATGAGCGGCCTTGTGTATGTGGACGGTCAGAAGGCGGACAAGCCGGGCACGCCCGTGGGCGAGGACGCGAAAATAGAGGTTCGGGGCAGCGCCTGCCCCTATGTGTCCCGGGGCGGCTTCAAGCTGGAGATCCCGGTGGAGCCGGCGGGCAAGACCTGCATCGACTGCGGAGCCAGCACCGGCGGCTTCACCGACGTGCTGCTGAAAGCCGGCGCGGCAAGAGTCTACGCCGTGGACGTGGGCTACGGTCAGCTGGCCTGGAGCCTTAGAAGCGACGAGCGGGTGGTCTCCATGGAGCGCACCAACGCCCGGCACCTGACGCCGGAGATGTTCCCGGAGGCCATGGATATCGCGGTGATGGATCTGTCCTTCATCTCCGTGCGCCTCATCCTTCCCGCCGTGCGTCCGCTGCTGAAGGCGGAGGGGCAGGTGGTCTGCCTCATCA
>CAZCDJ010000025.1:13089-17446 GCA_964497655.1 uncultured Oscillospiraceae bacterium
CCTTTTATCTCCTCATCAAGCCCCAGTTTGAGGCGGGGCGGGAGGATGTGGGGAAGAAGGGCGTGGTGCGGGACAGAGCCGTGCACCAGCGGGTGCTGGACGAGTTTCTCACCTTCGCGCCGGGGGCGGGTTACACCGTGGCCGGGCTTTCCTATTCGCCCATCCGGGGGCCGGAGGGCAACATCGAGTATCTGGCGTATCTCCGCACGGGGGAGTGCGCCGCACAGCAATTCGATACGGCGGCCCTTGTGGCCGCCTCTCACGGGGAGCTGGATAAATAATGGATAAGCTGATCGTCCTTTGCCCCAACCCCTACCGGGACAGGGGTCTGGCGCTGGCGGAGAAGGCCGCCGCCGCTTTGCGCGACGCGGGGATTCGGGTGGTCATGAGCCCGGTTTTTGTGGATCTGCCTCAAGGCTCCCGCATGGTGCCCCTCCACGAAAGTGCGCGGGAGGCCTCCATGGTGGTGTCCTTCGGCGGCGACGGAACCTTCCTCCATGTGGCACGGGAGGTGATGGGCAAGAACATCCCGCTGCTGGGGGTGAATCTGGGAGCCAAGGGCTTTATGGCCGGGCTGGAGCCGGAGGACGTGGCGCAGGTGGTGGCTGCCGCGGAGGGCAGATACCGCCCCAGCGTGCGGATGCTGCTGGATGTGGAGCTGGTGCGGGAGGATGAGTGCATCTACCATGACCGGGCGCTGAACGACGCGGTGATGAAAAGCGATGTGAGCTGCATCGGCCTGCGCGTCCAGTCCGACGGGATGGATATCTCCTCCTTCAACGGCGACGGCGTGATTGTAGCCACCCCCACCGGCTCCACCGCCTATTCCATGTCCGCCGGCGGCCCCATCGTGGAGCCGGAGGCCGCCAATCTGATCGTCACACCCATCTGCGCCCATGTGATGGCGGCAAAGTCCTATGTGCTGTCGCCGGAGCGGCGCATCCTCATCACGCCGGAGCGCCTGCGGGGCCGCCGGGCCGTGCTGTCGGTGGATGGCAGCGACGGAATCGCGCTGCAAAGCGGGGATGAGCTGCGGGTGTGCCGCAGCGCCGATGTGCTGCTGGTGGCGGACCCGGGGCTCAGAAGCTTTTACGACACGGCGACTGATAAGCTGACACATTCGATATAGGGAGGCATAAGATATGAAAACAGCGAGACAGGACGTGATCCTGGACATCATCTCCGCGCAGGAGATTGAGACACAAAATCAGTTGATGCTGGCGCTGGGGGCGCGGGGCGTCAGGAGCACCCAGGCCACCCTTTCCCGGGACATCAAGGAGCTGCGTCTGGTGAAGGAGCTGTCGCCCACCGGGCGCTACCGCTACACTGCCGGAGCGCGGGACGCCGCCGCCGGTCACGACGAGCGGCTGCGGAAGATTTTTCGCGAGTGCGTGGTGAGCTGCGACACCGCGCAGAACCTGATCGTGCTCAAAACTCTGCCGGGTCTTGCCATGGCCGCCAGCTCCGCGCTGGACGGTATGGAAATTCCCCAGCTGGTGGGCACGGTGGCGGGGGACGATACGGTATTTATGGCGATGCGGGACAGTAAGAGCGCGGAACTGTTCAGCGAGGAGATCAAGGAGCTGTTCTGACGCTTCCGGGGAGGGTATGGTATGCTGACCGAACTCCATATTGAAAATGTGGCGGTCATAGAGAAGGCCGACATAGAGCTGGGCGAGGGACTGTGCGTCCTCACCGGCGAGACCGGCGCGGGCAAAAGTATCGTCATTGATTCGCTGGAGGCCATTTTGGGCGGACGGGCCAGCCGGGAGCTGGTGCGTAACGGCGCGGAGCGGGCCTCTGTCACCGCGGTGTTCACATCCGACGGTACCGAGGACTGGTTTCGGGAAAACGATCTGGATGCGGAGGACACGGTGATTGTCCGCCGCCGCTTGAGCGCGGACGGCAAGAGCAGCGCCACCGTGAACGGACAGCCTGTGGCGGCGGCCCAGCTTCGGGAGCTGGGAGCCTGCCTGCTGGACATCCACGGCCAGAACGACGGGCGGCAGCTCATGGATGAAACCCGCCATCTGACCTATCTGGACAGCTTCGGCGGTTTGCGGGAGGACAGGGACGCCTACGCCGCCGCCTACGCCGATTACCGGGCCGCTCTGGCGGAGCTGAAAAGCCTGGATATGGACGAGGAGGAGAAGCGCCGACAGGAGGAGAGAGCCCGATACCGGGAGGAGGAGCTCTCCGCCGCCGAGCTGAAGGCGGGGGAGGAGGAGCAGCTCACCGCCCGGGTGCAGCTCTTGCGCCACGCGGAGAAGCTCACCGAGTCTCTTTCCGCCGCCTACGACGCGCTGTACGGCGAGCGGGGCAGCGCCGCGGAAAAGACCGGAGACGCGGAGAGCTTCACGGTCTCCGCCGCCGCCTACGCGCCGGAGCTTGGGGAGACCGCGCGGCAGCTATCCGAGGCACGCGCTCTCATTGAGGACGCCGCCGAACGGCTGCGGGATCTGCGGAACAGTCTGGACTTCTCCCCGGAGGAGTACGACGCGCTGGAGACCCGGCTCGCCTTTCTGCGGAAGCTGGAGAAGAAGTACGCCGCCGACGAGGCGGGCCTCATCGCGGAGCTTGCCCGCTGCCGGGCCCGTCTGGAGGAGCTGTCCGGCGCGGAGGAGCGCCGGGAGGAGCTGACGGCAGCGCTTGCGAAGAAGGAAAAAACGGCGTATAATGCGGCAAAGGCCCTGTCCGCCCGGCGGGCGGCTGCGGCTGCGGAGCTGCAGGAACGCATTCAGACCGGACTGCGGGAGCTGAATATGCCCTCCGTCCGCTTTGAGGCGGAGCTGACGCCCGTCCCCGGAGAGCCGGGGTTTGATTCCACCGGCTGCGATCAGGTGCGCTTTCTCATGTCCGCCAACGCGGGCGAGAAGCCGGGACGCATCTCCCGCATCGCCTCCGGCGGTGAGCTGAGCCGCATCATGCTGGTGATGAAGGATGTGCTCAGTGAGCGGGACAGCGTGCAGTCCATGGTGTTCGACGAGATCGACGAGGGCATCTCCGGCATCGCCGCCCAGCGGGTGGGGGAGAAGCTGTGCCGGCTTTCCCGGCGCAAGCAGGTGGTGTGCGTCACCCACCTGCCCCAGATCGCCGCCATGGCGGACACTCATTTCCGCATCCTTAAGACCGAGCGGGACGGCCGCACCTATACCCAGGTCACCGCGCTGGACCGGGAAGGCCGCATCGACGAGGTGGCCCGGATGCACGGGGGAGACAACATTACCGAGACCACGAGGAAAAGCGCCGGCGAACAGCTCGCCGCCGCTGCCAGATATAAGACGGAGGTAGGAAAATGATGATCGGAGACAAGGCCAGAGCGCTGCATGACGACAAGTCCCTGTGCCTGAACTGCGCCCAGGCGGTGCTGTGCGCCCTCGCGCCTCAGGCGGGGATGGACGACCGCACCGCCCGTCTCACGGCCTGCTGCTTTGGCGGCGGCGCCAGATGCGGGGAGCTGTGCGGGGCGATTTCCGGCGCGCTGATGGCCGTGGGACTGGCCGCCGGCGAGGAAAACGGCAAGCCGGACGGGAAGATGGCCCCGGTGGCAAAGCAGCTCAGCGCGGAGTTCAGGGAGCGGTTCGGCTCGGTGCGCTGTGCCGACCTGCTGGTGGCCTACGGCGGCAAGGAGCACTGCGGAGACTTTATCTCCTACGCCGCGCAGCTTGCGGCTGCTGTCATGGACGGGGAAAAGAAAAACACCGATCAAACGATATAAGGAGTAAGAAAGATGCAGATATACGAGGAACTGAAGGCCAGAGGCCTGATTGCCCAGGTGACGGACGAGGAACAGATCAGAGAGCTGGTCAACAACGGCAAGGCCACCTTCTACATTGGCTTTGACCCCACGGCGGACAGTCTGCATGTGGGCCACTTCATGGCGCTGTGCCTGATGAAGCGGCTGCAGATGGCGGGCAACCGGCCCATCGCCCTGATAGGCGGCGGCACCGGCATGATCGGCGACCCCTCCGGACGCACCGATCTGCGGCAGGTGATGACCGTGGACACCATTCAGCACAACTGCGACTGCTTCAAGAAGCAGATGGAGCGTTTCATCGAGTTTGGCGACGGCAAGGCCATGATGCTCAATAACGCCGACTGGCTGCTGGATCTGAACTATGTCCAGCTGCTGCGGGAGGTGGGCGCCTGCTTCAGCGTGAACAATATGCTGCGGGCGGAGTGCTACAAGCAGCGCATGGAGAAGGGACTCAGCTTCCTGGAGTTCAACTACATGATTATGCAGTCCTACGACTTCTACCATATGTTCCAGACCGTGGGCTGCAATATGCAGTTCGGCGGCGACGACCAGTGGAGCAACATGCTGGGCGGCACGGAGCTGATCCGCCGGAAGCTGGGC
>CAZCDJ010000026.1:0-2820 GCA_964497655.1 uncultured Oscillospiraceae bacterium
GCCCGCGGCCAATCTCTTCATCGGGCGTAAAGCAGATGCGCACCTTGCCATGGGGTTTGCCGGAAGCAAGCAGCTCTTCAGCCGCGGCCAAAATTTCTGCCACGCCGGCTTTATCGTCGCCGCCCAGCAGGGTGGTGCCGTCGGTGGTGATGAGGGTGCGGCCCTTCAGCGACGCCAGATGGGGGAACATCTTCACGCTGAGGGTACGGCCGCTGCTGCCCAGGGGCAGGTCTCCCCCGTCGTAGTTTTCGTGGATCAGCGGGTGAACGTTCTCGCCGGAGAAGTCCGGCGCGGTGTCCATGTGGGCGATGAGCCCCAGACAGGGCGCGTTCTCGTGCCCCGGCGCGGCGGGGATGTGCCCGGTCACATAGCAGTGCTGGGACACGGCGGCGTCCTCCACCCCCAGCGCCCGCAGCTCCTCACACAGCACCCGGGCCAGATCGAACTGGATGGGCGTGGAGGGCGCGGCATCGCCGGTGTCGCTGCTCACGGTGTTTATTTTCGCGTATTGAATCAGTCTTTCATAAGCTTTCATTGGTTCTCCGTCCTTTGCTTCCGCTTGCCGGAATATTTGTCCCTATTGTACCACGCTTTGCCCGCAATAAGCTGCCGGGAAATTTCCCGGCAGCTTATTTATGTATGGGGTCAGTCCACGGTGACGGTGCCGTCCTCGGCCACGGTGACGGTCATGCCGTCGTGCATATAGGCGAGGAACTCGTCGCCCAGCTCATCCACCACGGGCATCTTCGCGTCCGTCCAGTTGGCGATGAGGATGGCGCCGGAGGCAGCCAGCGAATCAATGGACTTGCTAAAGAGCATACAGGCGGGCTGTCTGCCGTGGCTGCCCACGCAAAACAGCACCATGCCGCCGGTGGTGGAGCCGATGGTCTGAGGCAGGCACAGCGCCTTGCCGCAGAGGGGCTTCTTATACAGGTCCGGGTTGTTCTGGTCGCCGCACTTCATCTGCTTGTCGCCGAACATCATGGGCATCTGCATACTGGCCAGAGTGTTAAGTCCGCTGTGGGACACCACAGCCTCGGCGGTGCAGCTGCCGGCGACGATATTGCGGCCCTTGAAGATTTTAGACATTACTTCGCACCTCCCGTGATCTTTTGCAGAATCTCCGCTTCCGTATAGAATCTGGCGGAGGTATAGGTACGCAGCTTGTTGGAGCAGGTAATCACCGGCTGCTTGGCGCACAGCGGGTTATTCATGTACATCAGCGGGCAGATATAGGAGACGATGATGCCGGCCTTCTTCAGCCGCATGGCCTCAAAGGTATTCTCAAACTCCTTCAGGGTGCCGGGGGTGGTGGTGAACACGGTGGGCACGGTCACCTGGGTGCGGCTGTTGGCGATCAGCGCCTCGTCCACCTTATGCGCCCAGTCCTTCAGCTGACCCAGCGTCAGGTGGGGACAGCCGATGAAGCAGAGCACCGGCTCCGCGTTTTCGTCCTTCCAGATGCAGGGATAGCCCTGCCGCACGCGCTCCAGCTCCGCGTCGTCGATGACGTAGGTGGGCGCGCCCTCCCGGATCAGGCTCTCCCCCTGCTCCACGGCCTCGGGGGTCAGGTGGTCGATGTGGTACAGACCCACCGCGCCGTTGCTGGCGGTGGCTGCGCCAAAGTCCTTCAGGTAGCCGATCACTTCCTCGTTGATCTCCGTGCCCAGCCACTGATCCAGCCCCTTCACATAGGGCACCTGCTCCAGCACCTTCATGCCGATGGCGCTGCCCAGCAGCTGCGCCTCGGGCTTCCCGGTGGTTTTGATTTCCACCACCCAGTCGGCCTTGCGGCCGTCGTCGGTGAGGAAGCCGAAATAGGGCACGCAGCCGGCCACGGAGCCGAACAGCTCCAGAATGCCGCTGTTCCGGTTGCAGCGGGCGCCCAGCACGCTGTTGGCGTACACCACGGCGCTGGACTCGGCCCAGCTGAGCACCTCGCCCTTGTTGGGCCTGTTGCCCACCTGATCCAGATAGCAGGCGCAGGAGAACGCGTCCTCATCCATGAGCCCCAGCTTGTTCATCTGCTGGGCGTAGCGCTTCTGCTGGGAGTACATGATGCCCTTGAACACGATGTCCTGCAAAAGACTGGTGGGGATGTTCTTATCCAGCGGCAGCGGGTCGGCGGAAAACTTCTGCTTGGAGACGGCCCCTGCCTCAATCAGCTTGTCGTACAGGTCGTACACCGGCTTCATGGCCCCGATGCCGTAGCTGATGACGGTGTGTCCGTACTCACTGGTGACCGGCACCATCTTCTCCGCGCCGAAGGTCTCGCCGTACATGACCAGCGTTTTCATGATCTTCGCCATGACCTCGCCCTGGGCCCCGTCCAGCACAGACTGCTGCTGGGGTGTCAACTGCATGCTCAATGAAATTCCTCCTTCATGTGGTAGATTCGTCACTTTCTTGACAATATCCCCTGATAAAACTGGCCTCCCGGGGAGAGAGACCAGTTATGAGTTCTTATTTGGAGTTAAAAATCTTAAAAATGCTGTCGAAGGGGTCCTCCTCCGCGGCGGGCGCGGGGGCAGGAGCGGCGGCAGCCTCCGCCTTCTCGGCGGCGGCGGTGAACAGGCCCTCGCTTCTGGCGGCGGGCTGCGCTGCGGCGACAGTCTCCTCCCGCTTGGCTCCGCCGTTTTCAAAGCCGGTGGCGATGACGGTGACGCGGATCTCGTCGTCCAGCGAATCGTCGAAGGTGGCACCGAAGATGATGTTGGCGTCCGGATGGGCGGCCTCCTGCACCAGATTGGCGGCAGCCTCCACATCCTCCAGCCCCATGTCCTCGCTGCCGGTGATGTTGATGAGCACGCCGTGCGCGCC
>CAZCDJ010000026.1:2892-17169 GCA_964497655.1 uncultured Oscillospiraceae bacterium
GGTGGTTACGTCGGCAAAATCCAGGTTGATGAAGCCGGTATTCTTAATCAGGTCGGAAATGCTGGTGACAGCCTGACGCAGCACATCGTCCGCGATTTCAAAGGCGTTGGCCAGCGTGACCTTCTGGTCGGTGGCGTATTTCAGGCGGTCATTGGGGATGATGAGCAGGGAGTCCACCTTGCCCAGCAGGGAGTTGATGCCGGCCAGCGCCTGATCCATGCGGCGCTTGCCCTCAAACTTAAAGGGCTTGGTGACCACGCCCACGGTGAGGATGCCGCTCTCCCGGGCGATCTCCGCCACAATGGGGGCCGCGCCCGTGCCGGTGCCGCCGCCCATGCCGGCGGTGATGAACACCATCTCCGCGTCCTCAAGAGCCTTGGCGATCTCGTTGCGGTTCTCCTCGGCGCTCTTTTTGCCCATCTCCGGATCAGAGCCCGCGCCCTGTCCATGGGTCAGCTTGTCGCCGATCTGTATCGTAAGGTCGGCACTGGAGACTGCCAGCGCCTGCTTGTCCGTATTAATCGAAATGAATTCCACGCCCTGCGTGCCTGATTTTACCATGCGATTGACAACATTGTTGCCCGCGCCGCCAATACCGGCTACCTTGATGGTCACAACATTCTCGGGTCCACTCTCTGCTTTATACGACATTACTTCTGCCTCCCTGATATCTTTCGCGGGTACGGACGGTGCTGCCGGCCTGCCGCTTGTATTGTTACTGTGATTTTTCTTTTTACTCATGTTATTACATTTCCCCCGACTGGTCAACTATTTTTTGTTTCCAAAATGTAAATATCTGTGCAAAGCTCTCTTATTCGGGACTGAAATGCGCTCTTTTGTCGATGGAAAGGTCTATTGTTCCGGTATCGCCCTGGGTGAGCTGGGAAACAGCCGAGAGCAGGATGCCGAATTTGTATTCGGTGTTCTCCATGCTCCCCAGCTTCACCGTGAAGCGCTGCAGGTAATCAAAGGAGGGATTGGCGGAGGTGGAGACGTCGATATAGGTCACATCCCCCTCCATGCCCCTCTGTTGAAGCTGATCTAAAATCTGGGCGAGATAGGTCACCTTGGCGGCCTCCGCCTCCCCTGCCGCCACCTGATCGCCCACGGCGGGCGCGATGGGGGTGATGCCGTCCACCCGGATGAGGGAGGCCATTTCCTCGGTGGTGGCCTGGGTCAGCAGCTTGCAGCCCCGGTCAATCACCCAGCAGCCAGTCTCCGCCGTCACATAGGCGATGGCGCGGCTCTCCGACACCGTGATGGTTACCCGGTTGGGCAGCGCGCGCTCGATGGACACCGTTTCTATGTAGGGCAGCCGGGCACGAATCCGCGCGATGGCCGAAAAGCGGTTGATGAAAAACAGGTTGTCCCCCTTTTCGATGCCCGCGGCGGTGGTGATCTCCTCCTCCGTGTAGAGGGCGTTCCCGGTGACGGTGATGCGGGAGACCCGGAAGAACACGCTCATGGCGAACACCAGCGCGGCACATATAATGAGGAAAGCCAGCGGCGCGAAAAGCGCGCCGCGTGCCCTCTTTTTCCTGCGCGGTCTTTTCCGCGGGGTATCAGGCATAAGTAAGGCTCCTTACGGCAAAAATTCGATGTCCGCGCCCAGCGCGCGGAGACGCTCGTCAAAACGGTCATAGCCCCGGCAGACACGGCCCGGGTCGTGGATGAGGGTGGCTCCCTCCGCAGAGAGCCCCGCCACAATCAGCGCGGCCCCGCCACGCAGGTCGGTGGCCTCCGTGGGCGCGCCGTACAGCGACGGGATTCCCGTGACCACGGCCACCCGGTCCTCCGTGCGGACTCGGGCGCCCATGCGCTGCAGCTCGGAAATGTAGCGATAGCGATTTTGAAAAATGTTCTCCACAAACACGCTGGTGCCCTCCGCCCGCAGGCAGGCTGCCAGCAGCACGGGCTGCGCGTCCGTGGGAAAGCCCGGATAGGGCGCTGTGATCACCGGCTCCGGTGCGCGGAGATGGCCTGTGCTCCGCAGTCTCACGCTGCGAGACGTGGTAATTATATCACATCCGCATTGCAAAAGCGAGCGGGAAACTGTGTCAAAATGCCTCGGTTCCACACCTCTCAGCTCGATTTCACCGCCTGCGGCGGCGGCAGCGCACAGATATGTAGATGAAACAATCCGGTCGGGCATAATCCGGTGGCCTGCCCGTTCCCGGGGGCGAAAGCCGCTGACCCGGACGGTGGGCGTGCCCGCCCCGGAAATCTCCGCTCCCAGCGCCCGGAGAAAGATCTGCAGATCCTCAATCTCCGGCTCCCGGGCGGCGTTGGTGATGACGGTCTCCCCCTCCGCGGCGCAGGCTGCCAGGATCGCGTTCTCCGTGGCGCCCACGCTTGGCATGGGAAAGTCAATGTGCGCCCCCTTCAACCCGTGGGCGCGGCAGACAATGTCTCCCCCGCTTTCGGTGATCTCCGCCCCCAGCGCCCGCAGGGCGCTCAGGTGCAGATCGATGGGACGGGGCCCCAGCTCGCAGCCCCCCGGCAGGGAGAGCCGCGCCTCGGCGCAGCGGCCCAGCAGCGCGCCCAGGAAAATCACGGAGGAGCGCATCTCCCGCATCAGCTCGTGGGATATCTCGCCGCGACAGAGGGGGCGGGAGTCAATCTGGACGATATCCCCGTCCCGTTCCACCCGGCAGCCAAGCCCCTCCAGAATTGCCATAGTGGTATTCACGTCCCGCAGCACGGGTACGTTGGTCAGCTCCACCTGACAGGGTGCGAGCACACAGGCCGCCATCACCGGCAGCACGGCGTTTTTCGCCCCCTGGACGGCGGTGCTGCCATAAAGCCTGTTTCCGCCGTTGATATGCCAAACGCTCATTCTTTTTCCCCCATACAGCATTTTCACGCCATTCTATGCTGCGAGGGCAAAAATTGTTAGCGGCGCTTATCCGCCGGCAAGCTCCAGCACCAGCTCCGCGATGCGCTCGGTGGCGTCGGGCACGCCCAGACGCCTCATGCAGCCGGACATGGCCTTCAGCTCCTCCGGGGAGGACAGCAGGTCGGACACCACGCCCAGCAGGGAGTCCGCGGTGAATTCCGTCTCCAGCAGCACCTTCGCGCCGCCGGCGCTCTCCAGCACCCGGGCATTCTTCTCCTGATGGTTGTTGGTCACGTTGGGAGAGGGCACCAGCACCGCCGGCTTGCCCATGGCGGTCAGCTCCGCCAGCGTGGAGGCCCCGGCCCGGCACAGCACCAGATCGGCGGCGGCCATCACATCCGGCATATCGTAGATGTAATCCCGCACGTCCATGCCCCGTTCCCTGTGCTCCGGGCACTGGGTAAAGAGCCGTGCGTTCATCTCCTCATAGCCCGCCTTGCCGGCGGAATGAATGAGGGTGAACCCGGGCGAGGGGCCGGCCCGGACGATGAAGTCCGCCATGATGTCGTTCATGTGCTTGGCGCCAAGGCTGCCCCAGAGGGACACCACCAGCGGGCGATCCGTGGGAAGCCCCAGCATCCGCTTGGCCTCCGCGGCGTCCCGGTGGAGAAAATCGATTCGCACCGGCGTGCCGGTGACCACCACCCGTTCCGGGTGCTTGTAGTTCGCCCTGCTCTCCTCAAAGCCCACCATGATGGCGCCCACGCAGCTCTCCAGCATCTTTGTGGTAAGACCCGGCACGGCGTTGGATTCGTGGACGGCGGTGGGGATATGCAGCTCCGACGCCGCCTTCAGCACCGGGTAGCACACATAGCCGCCGGTGCCCACCGCCACATCCGGCTGAAATTCCCGGATGATGCGTCTGGCTTCCCCCAGAGACACGGCAACATTTTTCAGCGTCGCCAAATTGTGGAGCAGCTCCGCCGGGCGCAGGCTCCGGTGGATGTTGGTGATCTTCACCGTTTTGATGTTGTAGCCGGCGCGGGGCACCAGATCCGTCTCCATGCGCCCCTGGGCGCCGATGAACAGAAACTCACTGCCCGGCAACGCCTGACGCAGCCGCCCCGCCACGGCAAGGGCGGGATTGATATGTCCTGCCGTCCCGCCGCAGGTAAATAAAAATTTCATGTCAGTTTTCCTCCGAAGTCTATCCCGACACCTTCGCGGGGATATCCCGCGAGGCGCTGAGAATGATGCCCATTTCCGCCAGCTGAATCAGCAGCGCCGTGCCGCCGTAGGAGAAAAACGGCAGCGAAATACCGGTGCAGGGAATCAGGTTGGTGACCACGGCCACGTTCAATATCACCTGGATGGCCAGCAGCGTGGTAAGTCCCCCGGTGACAAGGAAGCTGTACCGATCCCGCATATGCAGGGCCAGCCAGTAGCCGCGCACAATGAGCAGCGCGAACAAAATCAGAATGACCATGGCCCCGATGAAGCCAAGCTCCTCACAGACCACGGAAAAAATAAAGTCGTTGTGCTCCTCAGGCAGATACAGATACTTCTGTCTCCCCTGCCCCAGCCCCAGCCCCATCAGTCCGCCGCTGCCGATGGCATACAGGGACTGGACAATCTGGTAGCCGGCGTCGGAGGTGTCGCTGAAGGGGTCCCGCCAGGTGTTGATGCGGTCCACCGCGTAGGGGAAAAAGGTCATCAGCACACCCAGCGCAAGTCCCACACCCGCGAAGCCGCCCACGAACCAGATGCCCCGGGCGCCGCCCAGATACAGCATCACCGCGCCGATGGCCACGATGATGATACAGGCGCTGAAGTGGGGCTCTAAAATGAGCAGACCGCAAATCAGCAGCAGAATAACGCCAAAGGGCAAAATGCCGTAGCGAAAGGTTTTCATCCTGCCCTTATACTTACAGATCAGCATGGCGAAATACATCACCACCGCCACCTTGGCAATCTCGGAGGGCTGGAAGGTGGTGAAGCCCAGATTAATCCAGCGCTTGGCGCCGTTGATGCGGGTGCCGATGATGGGCACCACCAGCAGCGTCCCCAAAGCCGCCAGCATGATGAGGGGGGAAATGCGCCGGTAGAAGCCCATGGGGAATTTGGAGAGGATGTACATGACGCCCACGCCGCCCAAGGCAAAAATCAGCTGCCGGACAAAATAGTAGGTGGCCTTGTGATTGGTGGCCGTGCTGTAATAGGCTCTTGCGTAGCTTGCCGACAGCACCATGACTACGCCGATGGTGAGCAGCAAAAGCGTGAGGATGGCAAAGGGCAGATCAATCGCGCCGCGCCCGATGCGGGAGTCCTCGGTATAGTCGGCTAACCGGGTATCATCATATTCCATACGGGAGCACTCCTTTCATGGGATGCGGAAGGGCCGTCAATAGGGGAAGCGTCCGTAGATGCCCAGGAAGCCCAGCACCGCGCAGACAAGGGACACGGTGGTAAACAGCACGAAAAGCTGCCGCTCCGTCCACTTCTTCCCTGTCCAGCCGCCCAACTCCAGATGGTGGTGGAAGGGGGCCATTTTGAACACCCGCTTGCCGTGGCTCAGCTTGAAATAAACCACCTGAATCACATCGCTCAGCGCCTCCAGCACATAGAGAAGGCCCACAATGAGGATAATGAGGGGCATATCAAAGGTGAAGGCAAGACCCGCCACCGCGCCCCCCAGAAAGAGGGAGCCGGTGTCGCCCATGAACACCTTGGCGGGGTTGAAGTTATAGACCAGAAAGCCCATCAGTCCCCCCAGCAGGGCGGAGGCGAACACGCCGAGAGACAGGTATTTCTCCCCCCACAGGAAGGTGCAGGCCACGAAAAACAGGCACACCGGGATACTGGTGCCGGTGGCAAGGCCGTCCACGCCGTCGGTCAGGTTCACGGCATTCACTGTGGCCACAATGGCGAAGGCGGCGAAGATAAAGTACACCGGCGCGCTCAGGTGCAGCGTCACGTTGAAAAACGGCACATAGAGCCCGGTGGACACATAGCCCAGCAGCCGCAGCAGATAGATAAACACCAGCGACGCCAACAGCTGCAGCAGGAACTTGCTTTTTGCCGTCAGTCCCAGATTCTGTTTCTTTTTCAGCTTCTCATAGTCGTCCAGAAAGCCGATGGAGCCGAAGCCCAGCGCGAACACCAGCACGATAATGTGTCCCCAGTCGCCCCGCAGCATGGACTGAAAGCCCACAGTGAGGCAGACCACGGCGCAGGCGGCAATGAACATCAGCCCGCCCATGGTGGGAGTTCCTGATTTGGACATATGCCATGTTGGCCCGTCCTCACGAATGGACTGGCCGGCCTTGATCTTTCTCAGCCAGGGCACCAGCAGCGCGCCAACGCCCACGGACACCAGAAAAGCAATCACAAAGGCCAGAATCAGTTTCAAAGTCATCTTCCGTTAATCTTCCTTTTTTCAAGTATCTCCGCTACAATCTCCCGCTCGTCCATGTGGTGCTTGGTGTGACCGATAATCTGGTAGTCCTCGTGGCCCTTGCCAGCCAGCACGATCACGTCTCCGCTCCTGTGGTTGGTGATGGCCCACTCAATGGCGGCGGGGCGATCCACAATTACCTTCACCTGCGTGCGGGTGCCCTTCAGCCCCTCCACGATGTCCGCCACAATGTCCTCCGGCTGCTCGGTGCGGGGATTATCCGAGGTGACAATCACCAGATCCGCGTTCTCGGCGGCGATGCGGCCCATGATGGGGCGCTTGGTGCGGTCCCGGTCGCCGCCGCAGCCGAAAAGAATCACCACCCGGCCGGGGGCCACAGCCCGCATACTTTTCAGCACGTTCTCAATGGCGTCCGGCGTATGGGCATAGTCGATGAGAATGGTATAGTCCCCGTCGGTGGGCACCACCTCCACCCTGCCCTTTACCCCGCCGGCGCTGCTCAGCGCCTCGGCGGCGCTAAAAAGCGGAATGTCCAGCAGCATGGCGCAGGAGAGCACGCCCAGCGCGTTATAGACGGAAAAGAGACCCGGGATGCCCAGAGACACCCGCACAATCTCCGAGCCGTGGATGGCGCGGAACTGCACGCCGCCGGCGCTGAGGCGAATGTCCTTTGCCACCAGATCGGACTCGTTGTGCTTCTCCGAAAAGGTGAACACAGGGCATTTCGCCCGCTCCATCAGGAAGGTCGCCCATTCGTCGTCCTGATTGACGGCGCCGCGCGCGCACATACCGAACAGCAGAGCCTTGGCGGCGGCGTATTCCTCCATGGTTTTGTGAAAATCCAGATGATCCTGGGTGAGGTTGGTAAACGCGCCCACGGCAAAGCGGATGCCCGTCACCCGGTGGAGCACCAGCGAGTGGGAGGACACCTCCATCACCACATGGGTACAGCCCGCGTCCGCCATGGAGCGAAAGAGCTTTTGCAGCTCATAGGACTCCGGCGTGGTGCGCTCGGTGGGCAGAGCCTCGTCGCCGATCATGTTGCCGTTGGTGCCCACAAGACCCACCTTGGCGTCCAGACAATACTCCAGCACCCGCTTGAGCAGATAGGTGGTGGTGGTCTTGCCGTTGGTGCCGGTGACGCCGATCACGGTCATCTCCGACGCAGGATCGCCGAAATAGTTCCGGCTCATGAGAGCCAGCGCCTCCCGGCTGTCCGCGACCAGAACATAGGGAACGTCCGCCGCGGGGACTTCCTCGCACACCACGCAGGCCGCGCCGCGCTCCGCCGCCGCCGGGATATAGAGGTGCCCGTCGGACTCAAAGCCACGGATGGCCACAAACGCACCCCCGGGCTGCACCGCGCGGGAATCGTAGTACACGTCCCCGATCTCCATGTCAGGCTCCGCGTGCAGCTCCCTGACCGCAACATCCTTCAGAATTTCCTTAAGCTTCATATCAGCCTTCCTTATCTCCCCGGATCAATATCTGCCGAGGATACTGGAATCGTTGGTGACCAGCGTCACATCCACCACCGTGCCGTGCTCCACCTTGGTGCCCGCCGGAATGCTCTGGGCGGTGACAAGCTGGGCGGAGGGGTTAAGAATGGAGCTGGAGGTCTTAATGTACAGTCCGTAATAGGACAGCCGCTGGCGGGCAATATCATAGGGCAAATCGGAAAGATCCAGCATCTCCTCCAAATCCGCCGACGGCTCCGCGTCCGCGTAGAGGATGATTTCGCTTCCCGCCGCCACCACGCTGTTGGCTTTGGGGAGCTGGGCCGTCACCGTGCCGCCGCCGCCCACCACCCGGTAGGCAAGCCCCGCGTCCGCCAGTGAGGACTGGGCCTGCTCCAGAGAAAGTGTTACCACATTTGGCACCGACTTATCCATGTTGGCTTCCTCGGTCTGGGTATACTGGGCCTCCACGCCCAGATACGGGAGAATGTCCGCGAACATCTTTCCCACCACCGGCGCGGCCATCTGGCCGCCGGAGGTGTAGACCTTGCTGGGCTGCTTGGGATTATCCAGCAGCACCAGAATGGCTATCTGGGGATCGTCCGCCGGGGCGAAGCCCAGGAAGGAGACAATATACTCCTTGGTGCCGGTATTCACTTCCTTGGTGGTCTTTGTGGAGGTGCCGGTCTTACCTCCGATGCGGTAGCCTGCCACATAGGCGTTCTTACCGGTGCCCTCCACCGGATCCGCCACCACCTGCTCCAGAATCTTGCACACCTGGGCGCTGGTCTCCGCGCTGAGAACCCTGCGTACGGTGGTGGGCTCGTTCTCCTCCACCACGTTCCCGTCGCCGTCGGTAATCTTGCTCACCACATAGGGCTTCATCAGGTCGCCGCCGTTCACACAGGCGGACACCGCGGTGATCAGCTGCAGCGGCGTGATGGTGAAGGTCTGCCCAAAGGAGGCCGCCGCCAGCTGGGTCTTGTTCTGGGGATCCTCAAAGGTGTTTTGGCTCCACCAGATGCTGCCGCTCTCGCCGCTCATGTCAATGCCGGTTTTGGCGGAGGGGGTGGAGTCCCGGTTCTGGTTCAGGGTGAGCAGGCCGAAGCCCTCGCAGTACTGATAAAACTTCTCCGCGCCCACAAGCTGACCGATCTGGATGAAGGCCACGTTGCAGGAGTGCTGGGCGGCCTGGGTGAGGGTCTGGGAGCCGTGTCCGGTGGTTTTCCAGCAGCTTCGGCTCTTGCCCTCCGCGTCGCCGGTGACGGAGATGCTGCCCCCGCAATAGAAGGAGGAATTCTCGTTCACAACGCCCTCGTTCAGGGCCATGGCCAGCGTGATGATCTTGAAGGTGGAGCCGGGCTCATAGGTGTCCGACAGAGCCTTGTTGCGCCACTGGAGCTGCTGGGCCAGCCCGTACAGCCGGTCGTAGTCCGCGTCGCTCTGGGCCTCCTCGGCGATGGCCGCCTCGCTCTCGGCTGAGATGGTCTGGTAATCGTTCAGGTCGAAGTTCCCCAGCGACGCCATAGAAAGTATAGCACCCGTGTCAACGTCCATGACAATGGCAGCCGCGCCGTTTTGAATCTCGTAGTCCGTCACCGCCTGCTGGAGGTGCTTTTCCACATAGTACTGAATGGACGCGTCGATGGTGAGCTGCACGTCATCCCCGTCCTGGGCGTCATAGAAATTCTCAAAGTTGGTGTAGAGCATTTCCGTGCCGGCGGCGGTGGTGGAGCGCACGGTTTTTCCGGCGGTGCCGCTCAGCTCATCGTTATAGCGGGACTCCACGCCGGCCAGCCCGTAGTTATCCGTGCCCACAAAGCCGATCACATGGGCGGCCAGACTGCCGTAGGGGTAATAGCGCTTGGAGTCCGCCTGGAGCTTCACGCCCTTCAGGTTGTTTTCCTCCTTGAATTCCCGCACCTGAGAGGCCTTCTCCTCCTCCACCTTCCGGGCCACAACCTTGTACCAGGAGGAGGTATCCTGGGTCATATCCAGAATTTTCGCGTAGTCCACGCCCAGAATCTGGGACAGCGTGGACGCAATCAGCGCCGGGTCCTCCTCATACATCTCGATCTCCTTGGGGCTGATGTACACGGTGTCCACACTGGCGCTCATGGCGAGAATTTTGCCGGTGCGGTCGTAGATGGCGCCCCGGTCCGCGTTCACGGTGGTCTCCCGCACCTGCTGGTCAATGGCGGCGGATTCGTATTCGTCATGGTGGAGAATCTGGATGCTGTACAGCTTTGCGGACAGCACTATAAATGCAACTATGCCGCATGCCCCCAAAAGGGTAAGCATGCGGCGGATCATTGTTCTGTTAGGGCCGTTTCCGGCAGAGGTTCCGTTGGTTTTCCGGGTCATACTGATCTCCTTGCAATGGCGGTGGGCGTACCTGCTTCCATTTTACTCGGCGCCCTTATGGAAATATGACGTGAAGGAGGAAAGAAAATCGCCCAGCCTGTCCGCGAAGCTCACATCCTCCGCCGCCTCGCCCAGCACCACGGCATGATCCTGCACGCTGCCGCTGACATAATAGATCTGATTGCTGCGGGGCTTTACCATGCCCAGCGTGT
Source organism: uncultured Oscillospiraceae bacterium (assembly GCA_964497655.1). GTDB lineage: Bacteria > Bacillota > Clostridia > Oscillospirales > Oscillospiraceae > Scatomorpha. The sequence continues at coordinate 13,177 of CAZCDJ010000026.1, forward strand.
CCACGGCGTAATCCTCAATCTCGGTCAGGTTGAACTCGCTCTCATAGGAGATGCGAAGCTTGGTGTTGGTGTCGTTCAGCGCCGCAAGGCTGCTCTCCAGCGCCACGCACTCGTCGCTGAGCTGGGTAAGCTGGATGCGGGCAAACAGGGAGAACACCAGCAGCACGGCGGCGATGACAAAGCCCAGTGCCGCCACGGGGGAAATCGCCTGGGCGGTGGCCGCGGCACGACCCGCAACAACCTCCTCGCCCAGCTCCGGCGCCTCCGGAATGGACACGTCCCGGCCATAGTCATATTCCGGCCACAGATCGGGCCGGCCCAAATCGTATGCGATGCTTCCGTTCACCACGCCGGCGCCTATGCCGGCAGTTCTTTTTCCAGCCATTGTATTATAACCTTTCCGTACCAAAAACACAAGTGCTTGTGTTCCCGGTCACACACGCTGCGCTACCCGTAGCTTCGCACTGCGGGAGCGCGGGTTGGCCTCCAGCTCCTCCCCGGCTGCTGTGATCGGCTTCCTTGTGACGCTTTTGAGCGTCCGCACAAAGCCGCAGGTGCAGACCGGGGCCTCTCTCGGGCAGGTACAGCCGTTTTCCCGCGCCTGAATGGCGTTTTTGACTATCCTGTCTTCAAGAGAGTGGAAACTGATTACTGCGAGCCTGCCGCCCACCTTCAGGTAGTCGGGCGCGGTCTCCATCATTTCTGACACCGCGCTCAGCTCGTCGTTGACGGCGATCCGTATCGCCTGAAAGCTGCGCTTTGCCGGGTGCTGCTTTTCCCGAAGGGCGGCGGCGGGCATTGCGCTCTTTATCACCTCCACCAGCTCAAGGGTCGTTTCAATCTCCTTGTCCTGGCGGCGTCTAACAATTGCGGACGCGATTCGATTGGCGAAGCGCTCCTCCCCGTAGTCCCTGAGGATGCGGTAGAGCTTCTCCTCCGGCCAGTGGTTCACGATGAACCAGGCGTCCAGCTTGTCCGTCCCGTCCATCCGCATATCCAGCGGCGCGTCGGTCATATAGGAAAAACCGCGCACGGACTCGTCCAGCTGGGGCGAGGAAACGCCCAGATCAAACAGCATCCCGTCCACGGCGGAAATTTTCTGCTCATCCAGAATACTGCCGATGTCCCGGAAATTTCCGTGCACCACGGTGAGCCTGTCCGCGTACCGGGCAAGCCGCTGGCCCGCCCGCTCAATGGCCACCAGATCCCGGTCCACGGCTATCAGCCGTCCGTCCGGGCCCAGCCGGCTCAGGATGGCCTCGCTGTGGCCGCCCATTCCCATGGTGCCGTCCACATACACGCCGTCGGGTTTGATATTCAGGTTTTCAATACACTCCGCAAGGAGCACAGACACATGGCCGCTCATCAGAAATCAAATTCCTCCATCATGGCGGCGATGTTCTCCGGCGTCATCTCGTCGGAGCACACCTGGTCATAAGCGTCGGTATCCCAGAATTCCGCGTGGTTGTTGCTGCCAATCACGGTGACATTCTTGGTGAGCCCGGCGTAATCTCTCAGCTTCTGGGGAAGAAGAATGCGGCCCTGGGCGTCCAGTTCGCACTTGGCGGCGTTGGCGTACAGCGGGCGCATCTTGCGCTGCTTCACATAGGGCATGGCGTTGACCTTGTCGGAGAATTCCTTCCAGCTCTCGGCGCTGTACGCGTTCAGGCATTTGTCCATGGAGATGGTCACATAAAACATCTCCCCCAGCTCGTCCCGCAGCTTTGCCGGAATGAAAAGGCGGCCCTTGGCGTCAAGGGAATGCTGATATTCGCCTGTCATGTGCCGCCACCCCGCTCTCCGTGTTGCAGATCGTGGGATAACGATACACTTTCCACCACTTTGCCCCACTTCTGTGCTCCCATTATATTGACCGGAGGAAGAAATTGCAAGCCCTTTTTTCTGAAAAAACAATGTTAATTCAATGACTTTTTGGTATCGGAGCCGTTGCCGCAGGAGCGAAAGCACAAAATAAGGCGCCCACCGAAAAACGGCGGGCGCCTTGATACAATATGTAGTGTTACCAATAATTGACGGGCGGAAAATATTACCTGTGAATCAGTTGAAATCTTCCTCAGTCATGGTCTGGATCTGCTGGGGTCTGGCCTGGGGAGAGGTGCTGCCCGTGGCAAGTCCGGCGGCGCCGCGAAAACGGCCCCGATACTGATGAATCTCGTCCAGCGCGGCGGCAACGGCCTCCTCGGTACGGCGCATGGCGTCGTCCACATACTCGTTGGCCACGCGGCGCAGCTCTCTGGACTTATTATCCGCGGTGGTGACAAGCTCGTTTGCCCGGGCGCGGGAGACGCGCACGATCTCCTGCTCCTCCACCATGGCACGGGCCTTCTCCTCCGCCAGACGGCGAATGGACTCAGCCTCCCGCTTGGCGTTGCCGATAAACTCGTCCCGCGCGGAGACAAGGCGCTTGGCCTCGCTCAGCTCCACCGGCAGCCTTGCTTTGATTTCCTCCAGCAGGCTCAGGACCTTTTCTCTCTCCACAATGCACTTGTCGTTGCCAAGGGGAACGCCCCAGGCCTCCGACACCATCGTATAGAGCATTTCGATGAGTTCCATTACCTCGTTATCGCTGCCGTTATCCATTGTTCTTCCTCCCCAAATGAGCTTTCTCCTCCACCTGCGCGATAATCTCGCGCGGGATGAAATCGGTCAGGTCCGCGTCATAGCCGGCCAGCTCCTTTACCATGGAGGAGCTGAGGAACGTATATTTCTCGCTGGAGGTCAGGAACATGGTCTCCAGCGCCGGGTTCATTTTCTTATTGATAAGCGCCATCTGGAATTCGTTTTCAAAATCCATGTTGGCCCGGAGTCCCTTGACAATCACGCTGCCGGGGTAGCTCTTGGCGTAGTCCGCCAGCAGACCGTCGTATGCGTCCACCTCAACATTTCTGAAGCGCTCGCACACCTTTCTCGCCATCGCCTTCCGTTCCTCCAGATCGAACATGGGGGTCCTTTTTCCCGCGTTCACCGAGATGAGCACCACCACCCGGTCAAAAATTCTGGACGTGCGGCGGATGATGTTCAGATGACCCAGCGTCATGGGGTCAAAGCTTCCGGGGCAGATGGCAATACTCATTTGGCGGCTCCCTTTTGATAAACCGTAATCTTCACCTTGCCGTAGCAGCGCTCCAGCGTCTTGGCAAAGGGCGCGCTCATTTCCGGCATGGTCTTTTCTCGGCGACTTTCGCAAATAATTATACCACCGTCAGACAATATGTCAACATTTTGGATTTTTTGGAGGGCAGAGTCGATGAGACCCGTATCGTAAGGCGGATCAACGAAGATCAGGTCGAAGGGCTCTCCCCTGCCAAGATATGCCACGGACTCGGTCTGCTCCACCCGGGCGGTGAAGCCGCAGGTTTTGAGATTCTCCCGCACCAGCGCCACGGCTTCCCGGTTCTCGTCGGTGAACACCACCTCCGCCGCGCCACGGCTCAGGGCCTCAATGCCCATCTGACCGGTGCCGGCAAACAGGTCCAGCACTCGCCTGCCCTCCACGTCGCACTGGATGATGTTGAACACAGCCTCCTTCACCATATCCGTGGTGGGGCGGATATCGTAGTTTTTCGGCTCCTTCAGTCTGCGGCCTCTGGCCGAACCGGTAATGACTCTCATGGTTTCTCCTCCGTCTGGTGATAGTGGTCGTACACGGCGCGGGCGGCGTTTTTCGGCACCGCCGCGCAAAGCTCCTCATAGGACGCCGCCCTGATGGCCTTCAGCGTGCCGAAGGTCTCCAGCAGCTGGGCGCGCCGCTTCTCCCCCACGCCCGGAATGTCCTCCAAAGCGGAGCGAAGCTTCTCGCCCCGCAGGCTGCGCTGATACTCGATGGCAAAGCGGTGGGTCTCCTCCTGAATGGTGCCGATGAGGGCAAACACCGCCGGATTGCCGGAAATGCCGATCTCCCGGCCCTCCGGTGTAATAAGGGCGCGGGTGCGGTGGCGGTCGTCCTTCACCATGCCCAGAATGGGGACATGG